>ONPL01000216.1 GCA_900319705.1 uncultured Pseudomonadota bacterium
GATGAATATGATGTTCCTGTTGCCAAAGCCGCACATTTCGGTTACTACCGTGAAATGATCAATGTGGTCGGTCAACTGCTTGCTACCGGATTAAAAGGCAACACCAATATGAAAAAAGCAGTGCTTACCGGCTGTCTGCGGGCCGCAAAGGAAAGTATCTTCACCGGACTGAACAATTTCCAGAACTGTACCATACTTAACTCAGGAAATGACCGTCTGTCCGCCGGATTCGGATTTACGGAGGAGGAAACCAATGCCATGCTTTCCTACTACGGGCTTCAGGATTATGCAAAAGAAGTAAAAAACAATTATGACGGCTATAATTTCGGCATATGTACTGTCCGTGGGATGTGGTTTCATTCTGCGCAGAAAATCATGAGAAAATCAGGAAACCTGACTCAAATATAATCGCAGACAACTACTGGATCAACACCAGCGGTAACGATATTATCGAAGAATTCATGGGCTTTATTGAGCCTGAAGACGTTGATCTGATGCAGGACCTTCTGGACGGTAAATCAATAACCGCGGAAGTAAGAACCGCCCTGTGTTACGGCGATTTACAGAATCATTAACTTTTGAACCGCAATCCCGTAATCCGGAAAGTGATGAGTACAATCTGTATATTCCGAATGAAGAAATCAGAAAATGCTTTAAATCCAGGATTCTGAATTACTTCAAGAACAATTCAGTCATGAAAAACCATACCGGTGAACTGGTAAAAGGTATGTTTGAAGGTGATGCCGAAAAGGTTCAGGACAACCTTAATACGCTCCTTGGTAAATACGTTTCCATCAGGGATTTTGCCACAAACGCTCCGAAGGAAAACTATTACCACGGCTTCATGAACGGACTGCTGATTAACGGCACATCATTCATTGAGGAGCATAAATCAAATTTTGAATCAGGGGATGGCTACGTTGATATCATAATTGCTTCAAAAAACAGTGACGCCGTGGCTATTCTGGAACTTAAACAGACTGATAAGCCGTTTGGCGCAAGATTGATTGCTGCTCAAAAAGCAGTGGAACAGATTAATGAAAAAGGATATGCAACTGTTTATATGAATGATCCTCTTGTAAGGAATGTATACGCCTATGGTATCTGTTTTCATAAAAAATTATGTTCGGTTGTTGTTAAGAAAATCAAATAAATTTGTAAACTGTTTCTGTTTTTATAAATGACAGCGTACCAGGTTAATGATGAATAATCATATTCAGAGTTGTAGCATTATGTTGAAGTCTATAGGTATCGGAGCGGAATTATTTCACGAATTAATTGAAAGCAACAGTTATTACGTGGATAAAACTCCTTTTATCTTACATTTAGCACTTGAACGTGGTTAATTTCGTCCGTCTGTACTTGAGCAAAAAACATGCTCTGTTGCAGTCCAAAAACTTAAAAAGCAGCAGTTTCAGTCTGGTTGATAATACTCTGCCGACTGCTGTAATGAGAGCCGTTGCCACAATCATCTCCATGGTTGGCACGTGGTAGAACCATCGCGGACCGGGACCTGGCCGTTGAGCTTGTAAAATGAATCAAACAAGAGATCTGTACCAAAACCCACCGGGAGTAACCCATCCTGCTTCGTGCGCCTGCGGGTCTCCTCTGCCTTTACGCTGGGAAAAATGTCAAAATGCGCTGATCTCATACTTCTATGGTCAAAACATTGTAATGTTTGCGACAAACCTTTATGATCAGATGTATCAGATAGTTTTGCTGCATAAGAGGATTGATCATGCTTAAGCCGATTGGTGTAGGAACCGAAGTTTTTCATAAACTGATCGAGGAGAACAAATACTATGTGGACAAAACCGCACTTCTCCGGACTGTTTTCAAAGAGAACGGCTCCGAAGTACTGCTGATAACCAGACCGCGCAGATTCGGCAAAACCCTGACCATGTCGACTTTTCACGATTTTCTTGCTCAATCCAGGTGATACCTCACGTCAGGAAAATTGGTTCAGGAATACTGAAATCTTTGCCGATCGGGAATTTTGCAGCGAGTTCATGGGCAGATTTCCGGTAATATTTCTTACTTTTAAATCAGTTGCCTTTGACAACTTCAATGATTCCTACTGCGAACTTGCCAGAGTTATCAACTCTATGGCTCTGAATTTTTCATATCTGAAATCAAGTTCTGAACTC
>ONPL01000214.1 GCA_900319705.1 uncultured Pseudomonadota bacterium
AATTTAGTATAAAAAACAAACTGATTTTAGATCAAATAATTTGAAGAATAAGAAATCAAATAAATTGACGAACTACAAAATCAGCGCGTCTTCGGACATGCAATCACGCGATGCCAATTATACTATTATTTTAGCTTAAAATTTGAACAATTTAGTTTTAAGAATTTATCGGTTTAAAAATTAAACAGATCAAAATCGTTGCACAGCGATTGAGAAAATTCGTCACTTTCGGAGATCCGACCGGATCAATCAAAATGAATAAAACCAGGGTGAAATGAGATCACATAAAATGGCAGTCTACAGTTTATGCCAAACAGGATAATTTCCTGCTACAGCTAAAAGCAAACTCGCAAAAGTTCTTGGCGTCAGTAACCAGTCTGAGGTAGCTGAAATTGATGAAAAAATCAATGAGAAGCAGCAAGAGATCATCAGGCTGACCAAAGCTCGTCAGAACTGCGATACCTTGGCGATGAGGTTATTCAGCTCAGGTAAGAAAAGTACCGGCTCTAGATCGATGATGCGAACAGAGAAGGTTCCCGAATAAGATTCGCAGAGATGGAATCATTCCTCACCGAACAGGGCACAGAAGTTCAGGAGTATGATGATGCTTTGGTACGACGGCTGGAGGAGACCATCATTGTCTATGATGACCGCTTTGAGGTTAAGTTCAAGTCGGGCTTCGAAATTGAAGTAGTCTCATAAGTGCAAATAAGTTTGTTTTGCAATTTTTATTATTAGGTTTATTCCCTTATTACTTACGTTATTCCCTTTTTTTATGTTATAATTTAAGGGAATATTGTAGGAGTGGGGGAATGCGACAGTTTAATTATTCATTGATCAAAGACCAAAAGTGGGATTCTGAGCTTCTTGGATTAATTGCGGCTATATATCGTGAAGCCGGAAAGCAGGAAATGTATCTGAAACAACGCCCCCAGGAACTGGAAAAACTGGTAGAAATAGCGAAAATTCAAAGTACAGAAGCGTCAAATGCCATAGAAGGAATAGTAACCACCAGTACCCGCATCAGACAGCTTGTCGAAGAAAAAACTACTCCTAAAAATCGTGATGAACAGGAAATAGCCGGATACAGAGATGTTTTGGGAATTATCCATGAAAGCTTTGATGCAATCCCCATTACCAGAAATTACATTCTGCAACTGCACAAAATCCTGTACAGCTATATGAATAACCCTATAGCAGGAAGAACAAAAACGGTACAGAATTATATTAGTGCAACATATCCTGACGGGCATACAGAAACACTATTTACACCTCTTGCTCCTTATGAAACACCGGAGGCTCTGGATCGTATCTGCGAAGAGTATAATCGCGTCATCGGAAATATGGAACTGGAGCCGTTAATTGCTATACCGATTTTTATTCATGACTTCCTGTGCATTCATCCTTTTAATGACGGTAATGGCAGAATGAGCAGACTTCTGACAACGCTTCTTCTTTACAGGAGCGGATTTTACGTTGGCAAGTATATTTCATTAGAGGCCAAAATAGCCAAGAATAAGGATCTCTATTATGATGCGCTTGCTGCATCGCAGGAAGGCTGGCATGAAGGACAAGACGATCCTATTCCGTTTGTGAAATACCTTCTTGGTACTATTCTTTCAGCTTATAGAGATTTTGCTGACAGATTTGCCATTGTTGAAACAAAACATTCAGCCATAGAAAAGGTAAGAATGGCAACTCAGAATAAAATTGGCCGATTTACAAAACAGGATATCAGAGAACAATGTCCTTCATTAAGTATAAGCTCAGTTGAAAGTGCCCTTAGAAATATGGTTGCATCGGGTGAATTAAAGCGCGAGGGTACCGGAAAAAATACATGTTATTTCCGACTGAAATAGTCGTAGCTGTTTCTAAGACTGAGAAATATGCGTAAGTTTTATGCCGTTTTTCCAACTTGGTACGCAGTGCGTTCCGAATTGATCTTTTTTGTAGCAGTTTATGGTGATAAGGTAATTTGGCATATGCGTGTGCCAAAATTGAATCTCCAATGTCTGATATGCTAGAACAGAAGATAAGTTCAAAGTGTACACATAATTGACGTAAACGCTCCATAATAACCTTTGATGCTACTTAAGATTGTTTAAAATCAACAATCCAGCCTTTTCTTTTTTCAATAAGGTTTAACTTTTTATAGGAAA
>ONPL01000211.1 GCA_900319705.1 uncultured Pseudomonadota bacterium
TCAATCACCTTACATGATTCACGGATTCAGACTGTTTGATAAAGTCAGGATAAACAATCAGACAGGATTTATATACGGTCGGAGACAGAGTGGCTCCTATCTTGTTAAAGACATTGATGGAAATATTATTTCAAGTAGTATTTCCTATAAAAAGTTAAGTCTTATTGAAAAAAGAAAAGGCTGGATTGTTGATTTTAAACAATCTTAACTAGCATCAAAGGTTATTATGGAGCGTTTACAAATTAAATGACAATATCCAACAATATCAAGCAGGTAACTGCAGAAATTGAAGAGTTCCGCAGTAAATACAAGATCTCACATCCGGTCAATCTCCTGGCCGTCAGCAAAACCAAACCTTATGAATCCGTAATGGAGGCATACAATGCAGGACAGAGACGGTTTGGAGAAAATTATGCCCAGGAGGGATGCGAAAAGATCGAACGGGCAAATGCAGAACATATCCCGGACATAGAGTGGTTCTTTATCGGTCCGATCCAGTCCAACAAAACAAAAATGATTGCAGAACACTTTGACTGGGTTTTAAGCTGTGACCGTTCCAAGATAGTAACCAGACTTAATGAACAGCGTCCGTTCCATAAGGGTAAACTAAAAGTATGCATTCAGGTTAATATTTCTGAGGAGGAGCAGAAAAGCGGCGTCTATACCGAAAGTGAAATTATGGATCTGGCTGCATTCATTGCAAAACAGCCGAATCTGGAATTTCGCGGACTTATGGCTATTGCACTGAATACCAGTGAACCGGCTACTCTGAAGGACGAATTTACCAGAATGAACATCCTTTATCAGAAACTGAAATCCATATATCCGACGGTTGATACACTTTCAATCGGAATGACTGCAGATATGGAAATTGCAGTAGAATGCGGTTCAAATCTGGTCAGGATCGGAACCCGGATATTCGGCGCCCGTAACTACAATAAATAGAAAAGAACAAGGAACACAAAATGAATAATTTGAAAATAGCCTTTATCGGCGGCGGCAATATGGCAAGATCTTTAATCAGCGGACTGATTAAAGCAGGCTACGACAGCAATCTTATTTCTGTATCCAACAGAAGCGAAGGAAAGCTGATAGCGTTAAATAAAGATTTCGGAATAAAAACATCCCTAGATAATTATGAAATTGCAAAGGATGCTGACGTGATAGTACTTGCGGTAAAACCACAGTTCATGGCAGAAATGCTGAACCAGCTGACAGCAAAGATCAATAATTACGGAAACAGACTGATCATATCTCTAGCGGCAGGTGTAACAGTTGAAAGATTGACAAGCTTACTTAACGGTCATAAAAAAATTGTAAGACTTATGCCTAATACTCCGGCTCTGATCGGGTATGGCGTAACCGGAACATTTGCGGCACCGGATGTTAATGCTGAAGAAAAAGAATTCACTAACAGAATTCTTACAGCTGTAGGTAAAGTTGTCTGGGTTGAAAAGGAAAGCGACATTAATACTGTAACTGCCGCATCAGGATCGTCTCCTGCATATTTCTTCCTCTTTATGCAGTACTTGATTGAGCACACCAAAGAAATGGGTCTGTCAGAGGAGCAGGCAAGAACTCTTGTGGTTGAAACAGCTTTAGGTGCTGCCCAGATGGCAATTAAAAATGCTGATGTATCTCTCGAAACGCTACGTGCCCAAGTTACATCCAAGGGTGGTACTACTTTTGCGGCAATAAGCAAGTTCGAAGAACTGAATCTTAAAGATTCGGTTTCTGCTGCCATGGATGCGTGCGTTGCAAGAGCCGAAGAAATGCAGAAACTCTTCTGAAAATTGTAACTTTTGTGGTCAATTTTGGTTCATTGAAATTTGACCTCTACAGCCGGGAGGAAGTTAATCAATCCCGGTTTTTCTTGCTTTCATAACTGTCCTGAATCAACATGCGTGACTGCTATATCAACAGCTGAAGAAATACATTTTGTTAAGTTCTGAGCTTTTCCTACTTTGCTTTTCTACATTTTTCTGATTTGTAAGTATTTGTATTTCAATGT
>ONPL01000209.1 GCA_900319705.1 uncultured Pseudomonadota bacterium
GATGTATCCCTCAGCAAGGCGAGCGCCAGCTATACCATGAGTTTCGGAGCTATAAATCTGAACATTGGATTGTCACTGGGAAACACCTACACCGCAGGTATTAAATTTGAAACGGCTTACGGTTTAGCCGGTATAAAACTACTTACCTGTTCAAAATCTACAAAGTATTCTCCGGCCGAGGTTGAAAATGCCGATAATATCGTAAAGATAGGCTACACAGACGGCGTGTTCGGAGCCGCCAAAGACTATACCCTCTATTCCAAGAAAGGGATCGTATTTGCCTGCTTCAACGAACTGGCGGATGCCGTAGCACATCCTGTAAGAGAATCAATAAAGCCATGCCGTCAGGTGATCCAAGACGATCAGCGCAAAGCTATCGTTTTCAGCAAATTGAAAAAAGATATCTCCGATGAACTGGGAACCATGGCCTTTGCCCCTTATGCCTGGTTCACTTATCTGACCAAAAAAGACAGTATCGTGGCATCTTCCAACGCTGCTCTTAGTCCTGGTGATTTGAAACCAGCTGTTAATACTGCTAACAGTAATTTAAGTGTAAAGACGAGTGACTGTATAAATATCAAGGTAAAGAATTCCAATGCAGCGGTGATCTTTGCCAACAACGGCAATGCAGCACTGCCGGTACCCGCCAATCTGGAAATTAGCGGAAACACTCTGGGAGCTGCCGTAGTAATGAAGGATTCCGGATGTTTTATAACCGCCAAAAACAAAATCAAACTGAAAAAGGACAGTCACAGCGGGATCGCCTTCACTCAGGATCAGTTGGTTGTAAAAGTTGAAGGAAATAATACCGTAGCTGTCAAAGAGGATTCCATCACATTGAATACCGGAGCTAACGGAAAATTGACCTTCAGCGGTGATCAAGTGAAGGGGATCGGTGACAAGCTGACCTGCAGCAACATGGAATTCAAATTTGCAAACACAACAATTTCCAAGGCCAATGTTGCACTTGGCGCTGCGGCAGTAGGTCCATAATCCGAAGAGAAAAAAACAAAGTCATATCGATCTGAGTGTGCGACAGTAGGAGTTTAAAATGGGTAATGATAATTTCAAGGTTTCAACATCAGCTCTGAATTTCACCTTGTCCTATGGTAATTCAGTACAGTTTGATTGTTCATTGGATCAAAAATTTGCCATGAATTTTATCCCGATGAAGGTCGAAGTCGGATTTTCTACTGATCTGAATATAACACCTGTATACAAAATGGGATATTCTGCTCTCGCCTCAGCCATAAAAAAAATTGAAAATGAATATTCCATTCAGGACAAGAAATGCTCAGACTACCTCTTCTATTCGGTATGCAGCGGTGTCACTCCCAACAAGAACGGTCTTAATGAAACCGGAGGAAGTCAGAAACTGACTGTTGCAGGCAAAAATAATATCGAATTCATAGCAGGACAAAGTGTATTCCTGAATAATCCGGCCAGAATTCTGGAGAATTTAGCGCCGGCAATCTCAACAGCCGGAATGCTGGCAGGCGGTATATATTCTGTCGTGTGCGGGAATAAAAACGCCGTGGGTATTGCCGCAGCAGTGATTGCAGCCGCTGCGCCGGGGCTTTCATATCTTAATCTGCTGGGAAAAGATGACGGAGGCGATGATCCGCTTGTCACTAAAATGGACGAGCTGGAAACTTCTGTACAGAATTATGATATCGGTTCGTATACCGATGATAATATGACGCTTCACTACGGAAAAAAATTCACTGCCGCCACCTCGAAATCAACCCTTACAATCGATAACAAAGAAAATAAAATAAGCTTCAAGGCGGCACAGAAACTGTCGATCGGAGTAAATACCAAGGCATATGTGCAGATAACCGGAGAGGAAGTCAAGGTCAATCTGTCCGATGATCGTGTAATAACCATAACACCGAGTGAAATAAAAATTAAAACCGGTGCGTTTGAAGCAAAGGTTAACGATACATCAGTGAGTTTCGGCAACGGTCTGAGGATTACCAGCAATAACACCAACATAAATGCCGCACAGGTCAATGGCGGACAGATTTCCTTCAGCATGTAGACATCAAAGGGAAAAAGTTCAGTCCGCTGCTAAACGGCACCGGATGAAGCCGGAAATCCGGCTGTAGAACGGATGCAT
>ONPL01000207.1 GCA_900319705.1 uncultured Pseudomonadota bacterium
ATTAATGGTTCACCTGTTACTGTCTGCTACGGTTATCCGTGTTATGCACATGACAGGATTGAAGCTGTTTTGGACATTGGTAATTTTGCTGAGTGCGTTGTAGGCGTTTCCGGTGATTGGTGCTATAAGGAGAATGCATCCACTAAGTCAATTGATATCTATATTGCCAATGGCTACACCGCGAATTCCAAGTGCTACGTGGAATACCAGCAGGCTAAAAAGGAAGGAACTGCACAAAATGAGAAGATTGTACCTCCTGTTGTGAAATTGGCAGATGGTTTTGAATGCTAGCAGTTTAGTTTGATTATCGAGAAGGCGGTCAGGAGGGTTTCTGGCCGTTTTTTTTAGCAAGAGTGGGAAAATGATCAAGAAAGTCCGCGGGTTTACCCTGATCGAAATAATCATCGGCATAGTTGTGCTGTCGATTGCTCTTACGGGCGGCCTTTCTTTATTAATTTCCCAGGTGGATGCATACAGAGATCCCCTGATTAAGGAGAAATCGGTACAGATTGCCAAAAGGGTGGTTCACGAAATACAGATCAGAGCCTATGATGAAAAATCCGATATCGGCGGCGGAATATTCCGCTGTTCGGAGACTGTAGGCGGAATATCCCTGGGTGACTGCAGTGCAGAAGCTGAATACGGGACGGATCCCGGCGAACTGATGCTGGATACTCTGGATGACGTTGATGACTTTGACACGGCTAAACTGTGTCTGAGTCTGAAATTATCCGGAAGCTACAGCTGTTCAGATAATAATTATCTTCCGGTGGTGTATTTCTTCTCAGATGCCGCAGATGAGGCTGCCCAGAAAAAGTACAATGACTATTACGCCGGTTTTCTTGTGAAAATTGAGGTGGTTCCAGCAAAAATTTCAGGAGATGCGGATTCTGCAAAAAAAATTACTGTTACTGTAAGGCAGAGTGACGGGTTGGAAATTGAATATTCTTTTATTAAGGCCAATATATAGGTGATCTGATGAGAAGCAGAGGGTTTACTTTAGTAGAACTGATAGCTACGATGGTCATTCTGGGGATCATCTCGGTTATGACGTCAAAATTTATAGTAAACGGCTTTTCGTTCTACGTTGATGCAACCAATATACAGAAAATCAGTACCACTGCCAATTTCGTTGCTGAAAAGATGGAGAAACTGATCGAGAATTCAGTGCCTAATTCCATAGTTATTTCAAAAACCGAAAAATCCATCACCTTTGTTCCGATAAAAGGGGCCCTGGGATACACCTATATTCCGAAAAATCCGCTTTCGGCTTTCGACAACAAACCGGTGCTGTATGCTGTGACAACCGCTTTTGACAGCAGTAACATCAAAAAGGGTGCCTATGTTGCATTCAATAACTACGGTTCCAATGAGGAGTATTACGAAGTTCTGGATGTTACCGTCAACGATAACGATAATGTGACAGCTGTTAAAATTGATGCGTCCAGTAAAAAATTCACACCGGGATCTGAACGCGGCAGACTGTATTTTGTCGACGGCCAAAATAGGTATATCACGGTCAAACTGGAAAATTCACAGCTGCTGGAAAAGTCACAGCTGGTGATCATAGAACATAACGGTAACGAGGCAACCGGAACCAAGAATATTCTGGCCAGGGATGTCAGTGATATCAGGTTCAGCAAGGTGGCGGGAGCATTCAACCAGTACGGGGAAATTGAAATTGAGTACCGGTTCCCGTACCAGAATATTGCATATGAGAAGTCAATCTATCAGAGAATAGGAGTTGCAAATGCTCCATAACGGTAAAACTGCAAGACCAGGTAAAGCTGGCGGAAGTACACTGATGATTTCACTGATGGTTATTGTGATTTTCGGTGCCTTCGCCTATGCGCTCAATAAAATGAAGACAGATACTGCGGATACCTTTAACAATTCGCTTATGTACGAAAAGGCTGCGCAAGCCGCTTATTCGGTACTGGAAATGGCAACCTATGAACTGTATCCGCTGAACCGCCACAGTGCCGATGAACCCGATACTCCGGTTAACGACACGGTCGGCGGCTGCCGCAGGGTTAAAACCGACTATGCCACGGGACGTATAATTCCCGGGGCGCGCGGACTTGAAAGCTGCACTGCCACGGTTTCCTGTGAACGCAGGGGCGCAGTGGTTGATGCCACGTCG
>ONPL01000205.1 GCA_900319705.1 uncultured Pseudomonadota bacterium
CTGAAATTGGCGAATACCTGGAAAGGATTGTCAAAATTATACTGATAATCAATCATGAAATTTGAATTTTGATATCCGTGATGATCACTGTCGTTCAAGCCCTCGATTGGATGAACATTGTATCCCTTTTCTTTTTCTGTTCCTGCGGCAATTTTAATTTCCTGCTGCTCAGAAATAGCCCATTTTGCAGAAGTTGAAACCTGTCTGTTCTTGTAGGAACCGTACTGTCCCTTTAAATTCAATTTTGATTCATCAAACCCTGGTCTTGTAATTATATTGATTATTGCAGCAGAAGCCTGGGAACCGTATACAGTAGCTTTAGCACCTCGAATATATTCGACTCTTTCTATCTGATTTACAGGAAGAATATTTATCTGATATCCGCCATTGTACGCAGAATTTATTCTGACCCCGTTAATTAAAATTAGAGTATCCTTGTCGCTTCCTCCTCTCACTTTTACGGAAGAAGCCTGACCTCTGCCTCCGCTGACAGCAACTTCGACACCTGGCAATAATTTCACCACATCAACAAAATTGGTAAGTTGCATTTTTCTAATTTGTTCCTGTGTAACAACCACAGTAGGAGACAAAGTAGCAATAACAGGTTCTTCAAACCTGGAATCCGAAACAATGATAGTATCTTCTTTTTGAATTTCAGAAGCAAAAGCCAACGAAGGCAACAGCATTGTTGCCAAGAATTTTAATTTTTGCATTTTTTATCCTAAATTAAATCGCGTAATACAGATAACAATATGCATTCAAGGCAAGTCTTCGGACTTAAGGATCTAACCAATTTGTACGACTTCCCAATAAAAGATCAGTGTCATATGTACAAACCGTACCTACCACCGCTGCGCGTCAGTTTTGGATTTTGACCAAATTCCTTTTTAATTTTTAAATAAAGTACAGATAATTTAAAAAGCCCAAAATGCATTTGGATTATATAATAATAGCGGTAAATCTCAAATATTAAGAAAAAGTTGATTTGTAGCTTATCTTGCAAGAGAAAACAAGGTGGCAATTCCGATGTATAAATTGCATACAAAGAAAGGGGCCCAAGTCCCCTTTAATAAAAAATAACGACAAATTAATCAGAAAAATCACTCTTCCATATAATGTTCAGGCATTGGAAGCTGTGCAACTCCTGTATCCACTGCTGCCTGAGCTACGGCCCTGGCAACACGTTTCAACAAACGCGGATCCATAGGTTTAGGAATCATATAATCCTTACCAAATTGTAAATGATCTATCTCAGCTGCCTCGACAACCTTTTGAGGAACAGGTTCCTGAGCTAACATCCTGATAGCATTCATAGCAGCCTTCATCATTTCCACGTTGATACATTTCGCTCTTACATCCAAAGTACCTCTGAAGAGGAAAGGAAAACAAATTACATTATTGATTTGATTTGGATAGTCAGAGCGACCGGTTGCCATAATAATGTCAGGCCTTACTCTCTTAACAAGTTCAGGTGAAACCTCAGGTTCCGGATTGGAGCACGCAAATATAATAGCATTAGGAGCCATCTGCATAACCTCGTCCTCTGAAACTAAATTAGGTCCTGAAACACCAACCAAAATATCTGCTCCAGTCAAAGCTTCTTTTAACGTTTTAGGGCCTGAATCATTGATAAAACGAGGTTTTTCACCATTCAAATCATCTCGTTCTGATCTGATAACACCATGCCGGTCACACATAAACAGGTTCTCTTTCTTAAGACCGCAAGCCAGCAGAAGATCCATACAAGCAACACCGGCAGCACCAGCACCCACACAAACCACCCTAGCTTCTTCAATCTTTTTACCTTGAATCTGACAGGCATTAAGCATTCCTGAGCACGTTACAATTGCTGTTCCATGCTGATCATCATGGAACACTGGAACATTACATCTCTTAATCAGTTCTCTTTCTATGATAAAACATTCAGGAGCTTTTATATCCTCTAAATTGATTCCACCAAATGAATCTGCAATATTCTCAACAGTATTGATAAACTCATCCACTGTTTTATGCTTTACTTCTATGTCCACAGCATCAATATTGGCAAATTTTTTGAACAGAAAAGCTTTTCCCTCCATTACCGGCTTGGACGCAAGAGGACCTAAGTTGCCGAGACCCAAAATTGCAGTTCCATTTGAAATTATCGCAACACTATTTCCCTTGGAGGTATATTTGTATGCATTATCCGGATCTTTTGCTATCTGTCTCACCGGT
>ONPL01000203.1 GCA_900319705.1 uncultured Pseudomonadota bacterium
TTTGCTCATATACGGTATCCTCACTAAACTCTCTATAGCAAAACTATTTAGGAATATTATATAATTCATGCGACATTCTTTCAATATAACCGACATTCAAACCGACATTTTAACTTTGTAAAGGAATCTGTTTTTAATAATTACTCGAGTTGCCGGCTTGTTTTAAAGCAAAAACAGCTACGTATCCCTTCCTTATATCCCGATGGAGATGAATCAGAGGTTATTGCGGTTATAGCAGTACAGGGCAATACTTTTAACCTAAATCTTAAATTAATTGGGTAGTAACAAATTATTTTCGCACATCAAGAGAATGAACAGGAAGTTTTAAAATTTCCGAAATTTCTTTTTGTTTCTTTGTGAGAGCTTTACTCAATATCCAGTTTTGCCCCGTCTTTCGGCATTGGATATTCTTTAACTGATGTATGCAACCTATCAGAGAGTATCTGTTTTTTCTTACCCAATCCCGAAGTTTAATCGATAAAGTTGTTCTCAGTATAAGAGAGATAAATAAAACAAAGAGTTTCCCTTTGCATGCCTCAGTTGAATGAACTCTAACACGTTCACCCATGATCTCATTTTTCAGATCCCGAAATCTTTTCTCTACAACATCTTTATTACAGTAGCATCTCAGGATAGTTTCAACAGACAACTTTTGTGAAGTTGTCATAATAGCAAGAGATCCGCAGACGTGAAGATCATC
The DNA here is from genome assembly GCA_900319705.1 of uncultured Pseudomonadota bacterium. Lineage (GTDB taxonomy): Bacteria > Pseudomonadota > Gammaproteobacteria > Enterobacterales > Succinivibrionaceae > UBA2804. Next base: position 701 of record ONPL01000203.1, read on the forward strand.
CGATATCGCATCAGTTTTAATTTTGTATGAAAATGATCTGTCCTCATTAACAGTGATATCAAAGTAACGATTGAATTTCTTTGCATCACACGGGGAAATTTTTTTTAGTTCCTCTAGAATAGTCTTTTGCCTCTCTATATCCATCTGCAGAGATGTACACTGCAAAGTGTATTTATCAGCATTGAAATACAAAAGAAGTCTGCCATTTACATTTGGAGCCAGTTCAAATTCTTCGTCCTTACATTTTATCGAACTGTCAAAGCGGTATTGTGCCATGCTCAGATGATCTGTGTTGGATTTTCTCCAGGCAATCAACCGATTCTTAACTTCTGACATCCTGTCAACAGGAGCTCCAACAATAAGGTCGTATCCTTCAAATTGAGAGTAATTGATAGCAAAATCTTCTGCAAAGCCTCCATCCATGATCAAGACAAAATTATTTTTCAGCCCCCAAGACACAGCCTTATTGATTACGTAAGGAAAGTTAGTGAAGTCATTGATACTTCCATTATAGGATTCATAAGCCAGCGGGACACCGGTTTCTATATCAGTGAACATTCCTATGTTCATCTGTGGAAGTTTTTCTTTATCACGATTATATCCGTATTCAATACCGTCAATTCTCTGAGAGTATGATGAAACTGACGTAACATCGTAACATACCAAACCGTCTGGCGCATGTAACGGTATCCACTTCTTAAAGAAACTATCCCTTTGTACGTCAGTGATGGATCTGAATATTTCTCCTGCAATCTGAGGTGTAAGAACTCTGTCGGTAAAGCACATCTGCTCAGCAGTAAAATCTTCCAGTTCTGTAAGACCAACATAATCATCACAATAGAACATTGCGAGACCTAATATGTCTCTGGCTGTATCAGCATCAAAAATTTCTGTGAGTATTGCTTCTAAATGAGTTTCCTTTGCAATTTGAAAACAGGCTATACCTAATCCAAATCCAAGAATGCTCCCATTTCCATTGTCACTGTAGGATGCTACCTTCGAACTGTTTGATTTTTTCAGTGCTCCCCGACCCTTCAGAATAGAGTCATGACTGGGTTCAATACCATAATGAGAAAAGTAATTGTCATTAGGCATAAGACATTGAACATTAGTTTCAGGATCTGTTACAACCCTGCCTATGAGCAGAACATCATGTCTGACTTTACTCACGCCTTTAACGAGAACACGATAGTGTTTCAGATAAATAAAGCGATTTATATACTGACCTTTCTTCTGATTGTAGCCAGGATCAGGTGGAATGGCCACGAGCTCTGATGTATGAAGCATAAAAAATTCCGTATACTACCCAGTACCAACATGGGTAGTATACGGAATTTTTTATAATCTGTAAATAACTTAAAAATTTTTTTAGAAAAAAAATAAAGGATTATGTACTTACCAGGGGTAAACCCTTGTCAGATCATGAATTGTTGATAAAATTTTTTTTGGGGGATCGACAGAAAAAATTTTTACAGCAGGAAAATTAAGATTGTTACTACCCAATTATTTTAAGATTTAGGATATAAGAAAATATCTATCTAAAATGAACTATGAAAGCGAGGATAAATACTCTGAATTGTTGTTTAAAAATCATATGGGGAAACAATTTACCCGCCAAG
>ONPL01000201.1 GCA_900319705.1 uncultured Pseudomonadota bacterium
AAAATAAGATCCCTTGTTATTCTGTTATTCCGGTCCGCCGGGGTTGATTTTGTTTGCCGGTAGGTAGGAAGGACTGCTGTATGTTCCGGTGCAGCGTTTTTTATCTACCTATCCCGGTATTCTAGCATAGGGAGCAGTGAACACAGTTTTCAGCAGATTCGATTTTTGAAGCTTTTCACGAATATAGTGCAGTGGAGCAGCATGTTGTTTTTAGATGGGAAATTATCTATCAGAGATGAAAAATTGGACAAAAAATGATTAAAATACAGATTTATGCTTGAAGAATCTGAGAAAACACCCGTCCTAATAATGATTGCTAGCAAGATGTCTGAAAGAAGATTTGTCTGATGTTAAATCAATTGGCATTCCCAACGGGAGTCGAACCCGTGTTTAAACCTTGAGAGGGTTTCGTCCTAGGCCTCTAGACGATGGGAATTTGGAAAACAGAAAAGTTATAATGGATCGGTTGGTATAAATAAAGTTTTTTTTGAATAACTGATCGATAAAATAGTGTGGTTGTATGATTCTTAATCAAATTTTGATGGATATCGGTAGTCCTGTTTGGGATTAACTACCAATATCCATCAACTGGGTATACGGGATGTAGCAGGCATGGAACAGCAGAATATTATCCTGTACTGTTCCTGCTGTCATGATGTTGGGGGAGCTGATCAAAACAACTGATTATTTGATTTTGTACGTCTTGTTCAGCTATAAACTCCAAAGTTGCATTGTTTTGAAGAAATGCTTCGTTATTGGGAAAATCTTCATACTAAACTGCAACAGCGAAAGGCCTTATTTTACAAGTTTAAACCACCATTCATGATGATCAAGATACCAGCGGATTGTCTTTGCAATACCGGTTTCAAAACTGTCTTTAGGTTTATAACCCAGTTCAGTCATAATCTTATGAGCATCAATTGCATAACGGCGGTCGTGACCAAGACGATCGGTCACGTGTGTTATAAGAGTTTTAGCTGATTGACCTTTACTGCACGGACAGTCAGGATACTGTATACGGTAGTCTTTGTTATCTGCAAATAATTGATCTATCTGTTCACACAGCAGATTGACAATGTCTATATTTGCCCATTCATTGATCCCTCCGATATTGTAACTTTCACCAAGGCGACCTTTTTTTAGCACCAGATCTATACCGTAGCAGTGATCAGTTACAAACAGCCAGTCCCTGATCTGTTTCCCGTCCCCGTATACCGGAATGTTTTTACCGCGCAGTATATTGGTCAGTGTCAGGGGGATTAATTTTTCAGGATGATGATAGTATCCGTAATTGTTTGAGCAGTTGGAGGTTGTAACATTAAGACCGTAGGTGTGGTGGAATACATGGTGAAAACGGTGATCTTCCTTTACACAATCTCCGTCAAGCCAGATTTTTTTACAGGCTTTTAGCAGAGAGTATGTTCCGAGAATATTGGTATTGATGAAGGCATCAGGCCCGGTGATGGAACGGTCAACATGAGACTCTGCTGCAAAATGCACCAGCGTATCAATATCATTCTCTGTCAATAGTTTTTCAACTAAAGCCGTATCGCAGATATCCCCGTGAACAAATTTAAAATTTTCTTCCTTTTCTAGATCTGCAATGTTTTCACGGTTACCGGCATAGGTTAAGGCATCCAGCACAACTATACGATCTTCTGGATAGTTGTCATGCCAGTAATGCACAAAATTGGAACCGATAAAACCTGCTGCACCCGTAACCAATAGTTTTTTCATATGTTATTCCCTATGTAACAATTCATATGTGAATTCATAAAACCAAACATTTAATTGTTCGTTAGTTATTTTTTGATTATTCAAAGTAAACCGCATCTTTGAATGATGTTGCTCTGTTTAAATCCTTTTCTGACAGGTTGATTTTAACCCCTTTTATGACCGGCCAGGCTATATCCAGCGTAGGATCATCCCACATGATTGAATGTTCCGAGGTTGGATCGTAGTAATCTGTGCATTTATAAGCAAATACAGCTTCCTCACTCATTACATAAAAACCGTGCGCAAATCCTTCCGGAACCCAGAACTGCAGTTTGTTGGCATCAGACAGTTCAACCCCGACGTATTGACCGAAGGTAGGTGAACTTTTTCTTAAATCCACGGCAACATCGAAAACCTTTCCTGATAGTACTCTTACCAGTTTCCCCTGGGTATGGCTGGTCTGGTAGTGAAGACCTCTGAGTACACCAATGGTGGAACTGGATTGATTGTCCTGTACCAGCGGTTTGTCAAAAATGTTTTTTCTGAAAAATTCCTCACGCCATGTTTCCATGAAATAGCCGCGAGAATCGCCGAAAACCTTTGGCTTTAAAAGCTTTACATCTTTAATTTTAGTTTCAATTAGATCCATTTGAATGCTCTTTTTTCTGACTGTAAAATTTTTGCGTAATCGATTTGTTTTTTTACTCTATTATCTAGATCCCTATATATGGATTTTAAACATCATTTACTAAATCGCAGAGATATTTACCGTATGAATTTTTCATAAGAGGCTGTGCCAGTTTTAACAGTTGTTCTTTTCCTATATACCCTCGTATGTATGCAATCTCCTCCGGACAGCAGATTTGGCAGTTCTGCCGCCGTTCGAGTGTTCTTATATAAGCTGAAGCTTCAAGGAGACTGTCGTATGTCCCTGTATCCAACCATGCAATTCCCCTACTGAATTTTTCCACCTCAAGTTTGCCGGCTTTGAGATATAGGTTGTTGATATCGGTAATTTCCAGCTCTCCTCTTTTTGATGGAGTTATCTGCTTTGCATATTCAACGACATTATTATCGTAGAAATACAATCCTGTAACAGCATATTTAGATTTAGGGTGTTCCGGCTTTTCCTCGATCGAAACAACTTTGTTGTCTTTGTCGAATTCAACTATACCGTAACGTTCAGGATCATGTACTTTATATCCGAATACAATGGCTCCTTCTGTAAGCTGAGCACATCTGGTAAGAAGCCTGGTTAACCCGTGACCGTGATATACGTTATCACCAAGGATCAGGCATACGGGCTCTTTACCGATAAATTGTTCTCCTATCAGAAATGCCTGGGCCAGTCCTTTCGGCTCCTCCTGGATTGCGTATTCTATTTTTATGCCAAGATGGGAACCGTCTTTAAGCAGTCTTTTATACAGATGTTGATCATCAGGCGTACTTATCACCAGTATTTCTTTAATTCCTGCGAGCATTAGTGTAGCAAGCGGATAGTAAATCATCGGTTTGTCATAGATCGGAAGTAACTGCTTGTTAACAGCCATCGTAAGCGGGAACAGGCGTGTACCAGAACCGCCTGCTAGAATTATTCCTTTCATATTACTTGTCTCTTCATTCCTTGGGGATCTGAACTATCTTTGCATATTTTGTAGTGTCTTATTTTACCTTAAATTTGGGGATAAATTTAAGATCTGATTTATTGTTTTGTGTACTTAAAGTTACATATAGGAATTCTGCAGATCCTGATCAACATCCTGCCGTTTGACGTAATCCTTTTGTCAAATGCAAATAGGCGTAATGCGTGGGCAAAACGACTTGTGATA
>ONPL01000208.1 GCA_900319705.1 uncultured Pseudomonadota bacterium
TAGCCATGGGACTTCTCTCCTTTGGTTTATTGTTTGTGTCGTAACTACATTATACCAAATCTGAAGTCCCTTTTCCATACCTTGCGGGCTTCATCTTTTCGGTGAAAGCCTGTTTTTCATTTTTATCAGTGGTTTTCCGGTGTTGAGGCGATTACCAGGCACTGGCGTGAATAATTCAGGGTAAGGCTTAAAGATGGCAGTGTCTCTTCAGGGAAAAAGATTCTTATTGATGGACAACAAAGAGTTACCGCTTTAATGACGGCGGTCGCCGGAGTGCAAGTAATCAATAGTAATTACAAAAAAGAGCGGATAAAAATTGCATTTAATCCATTTGAAGCGTTATCAGAAGACAAGGATGCAGAAATATTTGCTGTACAGGATCAGAGCCATCTAAAAGGAAAGAAATGGATACCGGATATTTCAGAGGTATTTAAAGATAGTTTTTCTGTTTTCTCTTTTATTAGTAATTATTGCTCCAATAACCCCGATATGGAACCGGAAACATTGGATAAAATACTTACCAATCTTCGTTCAATAGGCAATCGATTAATCGGCGTAATTGAGTTATCTGATAATCTGGAAATAGATGTTGTTACTGACATTTTTATTCGCATAAATTCTAAAGGCACTGCTCTCAGTCAGGGCGATTTTGTTATGTCGAAAATTGCGGCTGATGAGGAACATGGAGGTAACACACTGAGAAAAGCTATCGATTATTTTGCACATCTCTGCAAAGAACCTTCGTTTTATGATTATATAGCTGATAATGATACTGAGTTCGCTCGAACCGAGTATTTAAGAAAAATCGCTTGGTTGAAAGATGATAAAGAAACAGTTTATGATCCTGAATGCGATGATATTCTTCGTGTTGCTTTTATGTATTCATATCCCAGAGCTAAGCTTGCTGATTTGGTTAGCTTGCTTTCAGGCAGAGATTTTGAAACCAGAGATTATAAAAGCGAAATAATTGAGCAAACTTACGAAAAGTTAACGCAGGGCGTGTTAAGCGTAATCAACCAAAATAACTTTACACAGTTTGTATTGGCGATAAGAGGAGCCGGTTTTATATCACCAAAACTGGTAAAATCCAGAATGGCTTTGGATTTTGCTTATGCCTTGTACTTAAGGTTAAGAAATGATAGGAGTGTTTCTGTAAGCGATGTAAAAAGGATTGTGCAAAAGTGGTATGTTCTTTCAGTATTAACCGGAAGATACAGCGGTTCTCCTGAATCAGCATTTTATCGCGATATAAAAATGATTAATGAAATCGGTGTAGTAAGAACACTTGAAGGAATGGAAGCTGCCATTCTCTCTGATAATTTTTGGAATGTAAAAATCGTTCAGGATTTAGCTCAGACTTCAACAATCAATCCGACTTATCTTGTGTATTTAGCTGCTCAAGTGTCAGGCAACGATATGTCATTACTTTCAAGTAATGTAACAGTAAAAGACTTAATTGAAATCACCGGAGATGTACATCACATATTCCCAAAAGAATATCTTAAGGCAAACGGTTTCAGCAAAAATATGTATAACCAAATTGCCAACTATGCGTTTTTAGACACACAGGTAAATAAATCAATAGGTAAGAAGGCACCTCGCGAGTATTTCACAGAAGCAGAACGACAATGTAACTCCGGCATAGTTACTTATGGTTCTATAACCCATACCGATGTTCTGCATCAAAATCTCGAGATGAACTGCATTCCAAAAGAGGTAATGCAAATGGATTATACCAATTACACCGAGTTCTTAGAAAAACGTCGCATGTTGATGGCAGAGAAGATTAGACAGTATTACTATGGGTTATAATTATCAATATGTATTTTTCTAAAGTCAACCCCTCTGCTCGACAACGGTAGAGAGTTATTCGCTTATAAAAACTTTTGTAAAAACAAGGTGTTAAAACATGATTGTAAGCAGCGGTTACAGGAAAAACGGATTTGACGCTCATGGAGGTAAACTGCTCCAAAAGAAGGATATGGATTTCTGGATGAACCTTCCCGAAAGAACCGATCCAAGAGGCGTTTGCTTTGAACTCGGAGAAGAAGTCGAAGAAGTGGAGCCGGGATTCTTTGAATTAGTCCCAACGATATGTGAACTGTGGATATTGAACCCGGAAT
>ONPL01000079.1 GCA_900319705.1 uncultured Pseudomonadota bacterium
TCCTATAAAAAGTTAAGTCTTATTGAAAAAAGAAAAGGTTGGATTGTTGATTTTAAACAATCTTAAATAGCATCAAAGGTTATTATGGAGCGTTTACATAATATATGGAGATGACAGTTGAAAGAGGTTTAGAAGGACTTAATTCCGTTTTTCCCGAAATGCCGCAAAGAGGGCACATAGTCAGATTCGGCTCTTTTCCCTTTATTGATCTTTCAGATATTCGTCCGATCGAATGGATTGTACTTGATGTAAGAACCAGTGAATCCGGCCGAACAGAGGTTCTTCTGCTGAGCCGCTACGGGCTTTACTGCAAGAAGTTTCATCATAGGTTTTGCAGAATAACCTGGGAAATCTCGCAGCTGCGCAGATGGCTTAACGGAACATTTGTCAGAAAGGCATTTTCTGAAGAGGAGCAGAAGTTGATTATGGTGTCTCATCTGCAGAATGAAGACAGCCGCCAGTTCGGAACTTCCGGAGGAAACAACACTGATGATCGGGTATTCTGTCTCAGTCTGGCTGAATTTTACCGCTACTGCACCAGAAAAGTGGAGTGGTTGTGCCGTCCTACACCCTACAGCCGTAAGCAGGGAATTGGTGCTTATGCTGATCCTGACGGATATGGATGCTGGTGGCTGCGCTCACCCGGAGGAAATCCGAACTATATTGTCATAGTGGATTCTGACGGAACTGTCAATGATCTCGGCCGCTATATGCTTAACGGCAGTGAATCGGTACGTCCTGCTTTACGGCTTCTGCTGTAGTCCTAAACTGGAGAAATATCTGTTTTGTCCGACTAAAAAAATGATCTGAATTATAATTTGCCGGTACTGTGATGTACATCAGCCTTAGTCTTATTGTATGATCCTACTGTATCTATGAAAATCAAGGGTTTTCTATGAAGTTGCTGCTGTCGCTTGTTATCGGTGTTTTTATTCTTTCCGTCTCTGTACTGCTGGGGTGGTATATTTCTGAAAAATGCCGTTCCGGTACTGAACTTTCATTTCATGCTTTCAACGGGAGCGGAACAAAGTTTAAGATCCGGTTCGATTCCGACATTGCAACTTTTGACAGCAGAAAGGTTTATTCAAAGAAAGGCGGAGAAGAACTGAACGGCGGCGGTTACGACATAATCTATACTTTCAGAGGCGTTAAACCGGGGGAAACAATTTTCAGGGTGGAGAAACGGTCTGCCAAGAAGAACAAGGATTATATCTATACCATGACTGTTGATGAACAGATGAAAGTGAAGATTGAGGAGCTTACAGTGGATAATCTGGATCGTATGACTATTACGGTTCCTTCCCTTGTGGTCAAAAGCAACGGAAAAACTTTATATGCATCACTGGAGGATAATCCGTCCGCCAGAGATTTTGTAAAAAAACTCAGCACCGGCAGCATAACCGTGGAAATGGATGACTACGGCAATTTTGAAAAGGTGGGTGAACTGCCCTGGAAAATAAAAAGATCCGACCGTGAGATAACCGCGGTTCCCGGTGATATTATTCTGTATGAAGGGAACAAAATAACCATATACTATGATCAGAATTCCTGGAATTTCACCAGACTGGGCAGGCTCGGAAACAAGTCTACCAGGGAGCAGATGCTTGAATTTCTAGGTGAAGGTAAAACCAGCGTGTCGTTTTCAATTGAGTGGAGCGAGTAGATCTCGTTACTGTTTAATGTGTTGATTGGGTATAACCGGGATTGTGGGAGAGTAATGAAATATCTGGCATTATTTGTTGCAGCGATCGTTTTTGCGGCAGTGATTGTTCCGTTAACCCGTGCAGCATCTGAAAAAGCAGCTCAGCAGGCCGAAATATCCCTGTCATCCTTTGGAGGCAGTGGCTCCAGTTTCTCACTGAAACTGGATTCTGATATTGTCTCCTACGAGAGGATGAAAAAATACGATCAGCCCGGCGGAGAAAAACTCAAAGGCGGCAGATATGATATTGTCTACTCCTTCAAAGGTCTTAAACCGGGAGAGACGACTTTCATTGTAGAGGAACGTTCAGTCCTGCTGGGAAATACCGATTATGTCTACAGTCTGAAAGTGGATGAAAGCCTTAATGTCAGCGTTAAACAGATATCTTCATACGATGCGGATAAAAAGGCGCTGGAAACCTCGAAACTGGTGTTATCGTATAACGGCAGCGTTATGAAGGCCGCTTTTGAAGACAACCGTGCAACCCGGGAATTACTGGCAAAGATGAGCACCTGTCCGGTGAAGGTTGAATTCGAGCGAAACGGGGACAGTTTGATGGCCGGTGAACTTCCGTGGAAGCTCGCTGTGGAGGATCGAAACATTACTGTTCAACCGGGTGATATTCTGGTGCAGAAGGGAAGGGCTGTTTCCATTAATTACGGCACCGGTGAAGGTCGTTTTACCAGACTTGGTACAATTGCTGATCTGAAAGGGGAACAGATCTCTGAATTTCCCGAAAATGAAAAATCAACTGTAATTCTTTCTATTGAGAGCAGAGAGTAGTAACACTGCTGTTAAGATCTGTTTAAGGAGCCGCCATGATAGAAATCAGATATCTGTTGCAGGAAATTATCCGGCGTGACGGCGTCGGCGCCTTGTCCCGACATCCCAAGAAACTGTACAACAGACTATTGCTAGCTGAAATAGAACCTAGAGAGGCTGCCGCGGTTGCGGTTACACTGCTGGCCGGGATCCCCGGAATGATTGCTGCAGATCCCTCCTTGAACAGTGAGCAGGTTGCCGCACTGATCTCTGATCGCTGTGCTCTGGTACCTGAAATGTCGCGTCAGCTGGCACAGATGTACAGGGAACTGCTGACGGAAAACGAGGTCAGGGACAGCTTTGATCTCAATAGCGGATTCTATGCCTTCTGCCGCAAAAACTGGAGTGTAGAAGCTGTCGGGATCTACCGGTGGTTTGAACCTACCGTCGGTGAGGAACAATCCTGCATGGTTACGGCACAAATTGAGTTTGCGGTCCGGGATTTGCAGAAGTCAAAGGACAGTCTGGCCGCGTTGCTTGAACTTGATCCCTACGTCAAGGGTAAAAAAATTGTTGAATTCTATAAAACAGAGTTTTCCGGAATATTGGAGGAGAAACTCTCCGGATATGTCAGATCTGAAATTCAATCCCACGGTTTTGAACTGCTGGATCCTGAAAACTATCCTTTTGAAGAGCTGATTGTGAAACTGTGCACCGAAAGAGGACTGAGTCTGGTTGATCTAGAACTTGATATTGACTGTTCCTGGTGAGAAAAGTAGCCTTTTATCTTAAATCAAAAGGCCGGCGGAAATATCCGCCGGCCTTCCTTAATCTCATCCGGCAGAAAAAGCCGGACTGCTGTCACCTCTTCGACTAGTCAAGCAGGTGAACGTGAAGACGCTTGATAACCTCGTCTCCGTCTTTTGCATCAACCAGGAAGCACAGACTGTGGAGGCTTGCACCGTAGCAGATCATTCTTACGTTAACATCGAAGATTGCAGAGAATACTTTTGAACCGGTACCGGTTGAGTAGCTCATGTCATTACCGATGATGGCAATAAGAGTCAGACCTTCTTCAACAGTTACGTTGCAAACTTCTCTCAGATCGTTGAGCAGTGCATCGCTTAAAGAGGACTTACCGTCTGAATTACCGCCTGAGAAGCCGTTATCTACAGTGATTGCGATTGAAACTTCAGAGGTTGTAACCAGATCAACTGACAGACCGTGTTTTGCAAAGATCCCGAAGATTGTAGCCATAAAACCGCATGCTCCGGCCATCTTGAATGATTTAAGGGTCAGCAGAACCTGATCTTTTCTCATTGCAACTGCACGGAAGGTTGGTTTTGACTGGGTTTCAGTTCTGATCCAGGTACCGCCTGCTGCAGGGTTCTTGCTTGAACCTACGAATACAGGGATATTTCTTCTTGATGCAGGCTGAATTGTTGCAGGGTGCAGAACCTTGGCACCGAAGGTTGCCATTTCAGCAGCTTCGTCGAAGGTAAGCTCTGGGATTGGATGAGCGGTGCTTACCAGACGAGGATCGGTGGTGTAGATACCTGGAACATCGGTCCAGATTTCAACTTCAGATGCATCGATTGCTTCACCGATCAGAGCTGCTGAGTAGTCTGAACCGCCGCGACCGAGAGTGGTGGTTCTGCCTTCAGCATTGGCACCGATGAATCCCTGGGTGATTACGATGTGATCTTTAACCAGGTTGGCAAGTTCCTGACCTGCCTGTGTTCTGATTACTTCGATGATTGGGGCAGCTCTACCGAATACGCTGTCGGTTCTCATAACCTTTCTAACGTCGAACCAGCAGGCTTTAACTCCTCTCTGTTTCATCAGTTCGGTAAAGAGTTTGGTTGACATTAATTCACCGTTTGAAATGATGCGGTCAACCAGTGCTGTATTGGTCTGCATGCTTGCTTCGTGTGCAAGTGCTCTGATATCCTTGATGTGTTTTTCAATTTCTTCGGTGATTTCTTTAGGGTGGCCGAGACCTTCCAGAATGTTTTCCTGAATAGCGATGATCTTCTGGATAACAGCTTCCTGACCTTCCTTGTCCAGCTGACCGTTTGCCAGTTCAACCAGCAGATTGGTTACACCTGAACTTGCACTTAATACCACTACGTGGGTTGCCGGATTACCTAAAACCACATTGGCACAGTTTTGCATTGCTTCATAGTTTGCAACACTGGAACCACCAAATTTTGCGACACATAAATTGCTCACAAGAACTCCTAATCTTTATAAATTCAATTATTATTGAAAGAAGCATCAAGGCGGGAAATTGATTGATTACCGCCAGAAGCTCTTCACATCTGTGACAGCCCAAAGGATTCAGCCTTTGTAGCCGGTCCGGCGGCTTCAGACTCCGCGGAACCTCGGCGTTACATCCCCTCGGACTGTTTCTGCGAAATCTGAATTTCTCCACAGCTTACCTGAGTAACGCGCCTCTTCTGGTGTTATTTTTTGATAACGGTCACATTATAGTGTTTTTAATCTGTGTACGCAATAATCTGAAGTGCTTCCTTCATGATTTTTTTGCGCCGCCCGGTATAGATCCGGAAAATAGATGGATAACCGGCTGTTATTTTTTGGGAACTGCTTCTAGATCCTGTTAATTTTCACTATACTGTCTGTGACTTATGCAGCTGATGTTACCTGATTTACTGAAAAGTTTTGTGCAATGTTATTCTGAAGGAGGACAGTATGGGTAATGTAATCACTATCAATGAAGGCAGACCGGATCGGCTCAGTCTTGCCTTGTCCAATCAGGGAACCAGGGTTTTTCTGGATCTGCTGGTGGAATGCGCACTATCCCGGGAACTGACCTGGTCCCAGTTTGATTTGATTGATTTTCTCCGCGAGAGGATCAACATTAATATTACCGCTCCGGGAACTGTTTCCTTTGATATTGAAGAAATGCCCTGGGATGCAGGATGTGTCTGTGAAGATAAATTGTTCATGCTGAATCTTACAGAAATGGCGAAGGACCCGCAGATGTGGAAAACTCTTTATTACCAACCGGAGGAAGACATTGTTTTTCCATGGCTTGATACGTTTGCACAGATGATCGGAATGTTCAGCATTGAAAATTCCGGCAGAGAATATCCGTCTGATCCGCGTAAATCAAAACTGCACTTTAAAAAAGGCCCGGGCTGGAAGGCCTGCTTTGATGAAGAGCATAACGTTTATACGGCTGAGCGCAGCTGGCGCGGTTTTTATCAGCTCACTGAGATTGATCGGGATACCTATGAGAGACTGGGAACCGACGCCATAGGGAATGACTCGCCGACTGAACTTATCGGCAGAGGCAGGGAGATGTTTCAGGCCGATGATGATTACTATACCATGCCGTACTGCTGGGTGCGTGACGAACACTATGCGGAAATTGCCCCCTGGTCTGATGCCATCAGAAGGGCTGCTTTAATGTAAAGACAAATCAGCAGAATTACAAAAAAGCCGGTATGTGCTGCAATGTCAGTCAGTCTACCGGCTTATTCGTAATGTTCGGGGCAGGAACTGTACCTTTACTTCAGTAAAGCTCTGAGGTTGTTCTGCTCTTCGGTATAGTGTTTCAGTTTTTCCTGAAGACTGTTTTTTCTTTCATCCATTGTCTTCAATGATTTTTCGTGCTGCTGCTGATCCCATTTGCTGAGTTGCTGAATGTGAAGCAGTCGGTTGGAACCTGCAACTCTGGCGTAGAAATCATTGATTTCGAATGCACCGTAGACATTTTCATGAGCCATGGCCTTTCTGCAGTCGTCACCGCAGGAGATTATTTCCTTCTTTTCCTCGCCCGGCTTTAACGGGGTCATGAACGGATAGTACAGATTTTCCACGGTATAATAAGGAACATCTCTGCCGTCAGCCTTGATATTGATGGTCATGCTGAGTTTGCTCAGAGAAAAATCCCTGGTATCGTTTTTGAAAATAAGGGCGATATGCGCCGGATCTTCCGGAATTTTCTCAAGTTTAACGGTGATCTTTTTAAGTACCTCACCGATGTAGTCCTGGATTATCAGACCATCACCTACGTCCGCATTTGGAAGGACGAAGGAAAGATCTGATTCGGCCATCTGCATTTTCTTAATCTGGGCGAGGATCTGCTCAGCCTTTTTACCGTCTTCAATTTTCCTGGCTGCATCTCCTACGAACTCCATATTGCGTTTCCTGTTATTCAGGAAAGCGCTGATGAGTTCGTCATCATTAAGTCCGTCCAGTGCTTCAGCCGCAAATTCCAGTGCTTCGGAATTTGCACCGAAGAAGGACATGAACTTCATTACCTCATCCTTGTGCTTGAGTTTGGAGATCATCAGAACTCTTTTAATCTCCTCAAGCTCCTTTTCGTCTCTGCGATCAAGATCGAGAGCTTTGACTTTCTCGTGGAATTTGTCAAATTCAGCCTTTTTAGACATAAATTCCTGTTTTGCCTCTTCTTTGGCATCAGCAGCAAGAACCTGGAGCGACCAGCCTGAAAGCAGTGCGCTGACAGTAAAAGCGATAGCTAAAAATCTGGTTTTCATAGTTTAGTTGCCTCCAAAGGTTGATTTGTTGTCTTCATCTGATACGGATATTCCCGTAAGAGATTCAATTCTGGCAAGTGCTTCATCGGTAAGTTTAACAGCGTCGGTTCCAATGGCACTGCAAGCCTCTGATCTTCCGGATTTGCTGTAATAGAATTCCTGCCTGCTTTCTGCATACTGTTTGAAATCCTGCAGATCGTTGATCATGTACGGATCTCTAAGATCGTTGTAGACATTTACCGCGTATTCACTGCCGTCGGCCGGATTGTAGAAAACATACCACTGTGGTCTGCATTCGTAGCCTTCCTTAACCTTCTCGGATGCCCATGACGAAACTTCGACTGTTGCGGTTTCACCGGATGCAATACCTCCGGCAACTTTTGTTTCACCAAGATAGTTGGTATCAACTGCCAGCGAGAAGGAGCTTATTGCCTCCTTGTTGCTGTTTTTGATAGTTACAAGCAGGGATTTTTCTTTTGCAGGATTAACCGAGCAGGAGAATTCCACATTATTGAAACGATCAGCCTCCTGTTTTATTTTATCCAGTCTCTGCTGTTCATATTCGCTGATCTGTTTGTTTTTACCGCCGCATAGATCTGATGGTTTTCTGAATTTAATCATCTCAATGGAATATTTCATCAGATCAAGATTGATGCTGCTGCGGATGTAGTTTTCCTTCCATTCATTTCTTACAATTTTGATGATCTCGGAGGCTTTTCTTCCGTCGATCATTTTATTCTGACTGTCGTTTCCGCGATACCATGAAAGGAATGCAATTCTGTCTTCAGTGTCGTAGCTTTTAATCACATCCATGAGACTGTCTTTCTGTGATTCCCTGTCTCCGCTGAGATCAAGAACAGGATCGCCGCATCCTGTCAGCATCAGTGCCATACCGGCACAGGCCAGGGTGCTGATAATTGAAATGTATCTTTTCATTCTTAAATTTTCCTTTGGCAAAATTTTTTACAGGCTTATGTTCTTGCGAACAGTAGCGTTCTGCTGCTGTGAATTTGCAGGTGCAGCGGTGCCTGAAGACGGGGCGGCCTGATCCGAAGATCTGATAACCTTCTGTACGGTAGTTCCTTTTGGTTCGGATTTTTTCTGTACTTTTGCCGCCTGTGCAGCCGCCAGACGTCTTTTTCTTTCAGCATCCGCTTTCTTTTTCTTTTCAGCCAGCAGCTGCTTCTGTTTCTTGTTCATAAGTTTTTTGGCATCTTCTACGAGTCTGTCCAGATCTTCCACTGCATATTTCTGCTTTTCCGCCTCAAGAATATCTTCACAGCTCTGCTGGGTATAGCAGGTATATTCAGCTACATCCTGCAGAACTCCGTCAGGACGGTAGATGAACATGTTGAGTTCAAAATAGGCATTGTTATGGCTCAGCAGCGGACTGAAACTGAAAGTATAAACGCCGATCCGGTGAATGTAGTCTGTTGCTTTTATTTCATGTAATCCTGAAATTGCCTTATTTACTTCGTCAAGGTCCACGGAATAGAAGGTCTGCCACGGTTCTCCGAGTTTGGCTTTAACCACGGCCTCGGTATCCTGGTTGAGATTGAACTGGTGAACCTCTTCAGTGGAGAGATGTGTACCGCAACAGCCGGTTAAGGCAGCTGACACAAATGCAGCGCACAAAAATTTTGAAATTTTCATAAAATGTCTCTTTTAATTGTATAAAATTTTATCCCGTCAGAGCGTCTGCTCAAACAGAAAAAGATTATATACTAGAAAAACGTCAGAGTGTAACATTTTTGGGAAAAATTGAGCATATTTTATCCAATCAGGTTAGGTTGGACTAGGGAGCTCTGTCGTGAATATCTATAATCGTTTTTTGGGACGTTATCATTAGCTGACTTGCCGTCGATCCTTCCGCCGGTAGCGAAATTCTGCTGAATGTGAATATTTCCGGGAACCTTGTAAAATCAGCTGTTCTGAGAAAATAAATATCTGATGATTTTTTCTTATTTATAGAATGTTAGCTGTATCTATCCGTTTCGATCTGCATATTCGACGGGAATTACTATCAGTTTTTACGGTGTGATTCAGGCTGATAATGGCGGATGAACCGCATGAGGACTGAATTTACCATCTGAATTGTATCTTACTTAGTCAGCTGTTTTATTTATTTTGTTGTTGCATTTTGATTTCAGGTGATTATAATAACTAATTAGTTAGCTAGGGGTAACTAACGTATTACTCCGGCCGTTGGCTTTGAACTGAATAGAGGATGATGTACGCTATGCTGGCTGGTCTGCTGGATCCTGTAAAAATTGAACTGCTGCTCGGCTCTGTCCGGGTTACCAGCTTTATTCCCGGTCGGATCCGCTGTTACAGCAGTCTGATCCTGAACAACGAAAAAAATGCCGGGATGCTTGAAAATCTGTTCCGCCGGCAGGAGGGGATCTCCGAATACAAGATCAACACCCGCACCGGTTCAGTTCTGATTGTCTACAAGGACTGTCTGCTTTCTTCCGATCCGTTTCTGCAGAAGATTGCAAACCGTCTGGAAAAACGTTTTTTGAAGGTGACAGCACGATGAAATCCAGTTTGATTTATCTCGGGGCGGCACTGGCTCAGCCGCTGATCCTGTTTCTGATTAGAAAAATCGGCGGTGCCGGTATGAACAGTGTACAGCTGCCGTATTTCCGTATGGTTCATGAGCTGGACGGTCGTGTCAGATATTTCAGTGAACTTATGAAGGACCGTGAGTTCTGCCGCCTGTTTGATGAAAAATTAAATTCTCTTCCTGGTATTACCGGTGTCAGGAGCAATCCTCTCACCGGTACTTCTCTGGTTACCCATACACTGGCAAAAGAAGGGATCAGAGAGATTTTCGACAAGCTTAACAAAGATCTGCGCGAACAGTTTCAATCTGCAAGGAAGCCGTCGCCGGTTGCAGATCTGCTGAGTTCTTTTTTATCTAAGGATCAGTCAGAAAAAGGTTTAAAAG
>ONPL01000090.1 GCA_900319705.1 uncultured Pseudomonadota bacterium
GTTGCCTTTGACAACTTCAATGATTCCTACTGCGAACTTGCCAGAGTTATCAACTCTATGGCTCTGAATTTTTCATATCTGAAATCAAGTTCTGAACTCGATAATGACGAGTTGAAAATTTTATATAAATTGCTGGATCTAGACTTTCTTAAGGATCCTGCAAATAAATATCTACTGAGCGGTTCACTGGTAACTCTTACCAATCTGCTGTACAAACATCATAAAATCAGTCCTATACTGCTCATTGATGAATATGATGTTCCTGTTGCCAAGGCTGCACATTTCGGTTACTACCGTGAAATGATCAATGTGGTCGGTCAACTGCTTGCTACCGGATTAAAAGGCAACACCAATATGAAAAAAGCGGTGCTTACCGGATGTTTAAGGGCTGCAAAGGAAAGTATTTTTACAGGGCTTAATAATCTCATGGTCTGCTCGATTCTTGATGCCGGGAAAAAAGACATATCCCAGGGAATCGGTTTTACCAAAGAAGAGACTCATGAAGTTTTGTCATATTATGGTTTCACTGACTATTATGATGAAGTAAAAAATAATTACGACGGATACCATTTCGGGACAAGTCATATGTACTGTCCGTGGGATGTCATGAACTTCTGTAATGACAATTATGAGATGCTTGGTGAAAACAGAAATCTTATATCGGCTGGCAACTATTGGATAAACACCAGCGGTAACGATGTTATCGAAGAATTTATGGGCTTTATCGAGCCTGAAGACGTTGATCTGATGCAGGAACTTCTGAACGGTAAATCAATAACCGCGGAAGTAAGAACCTCCCTGTGTTACGGAGATTTGCAGAATCACAACATAAATGACTTCTGGACTTTACTGCTTTATACCGGGTATCTTACCTTTGATCCGACATACCGTTCATCAAAAAAGAATGAATACAGACTGTACATTCCAAATGAAGAAATAAGAGACTGTTTCAGGGACAGAATTCTTGAGTTCTTCAAGAATAATTCCGTTATGAAAAACCATACCGCTGAACTGGTAAAAGGATTGTTTGAAGGTGATGCCGAAAAGGTTCAGGACAACCTTAACACGCTCCTGGGTAAATACGTTTCCATCAGGGATTTTGCCACAAACGCTCCTAAAGAAAACTACTATCACGGTTTTATGAACGGACTGCTGGTGAACGGAAACAGACTTCTGATGAAAACGAAGATAAGGTGCTTATTGCCCGGGATGCCGTTGAGCAGATCCTCATAAAGAAATATGCCGATCCGTATATAAAAAGGAACGATATACAAGCTGTTATTTCATACGGCATATGTTTCTGTAAAAAAGAATGCGCCGTTGTAGGAAAAAAAATGAAATAAGCAGTATGGGGTTTATATCCAATCCTTTTGGAACAATCCTTTGTCCCAATGTGGAGTGCGTATAATACGCCGGCTTATTCGTGGACTATTTCGTCATGTATGCGCATCAAGGTTCTTGTAAATGCACAGAAACTTGAAGATTGATACTGAAAAAGTGCGGCAAAGACTAGATAACGTACATCTGAAACATGAATTGTATTTCATTTACAACCAGCAGAGTCAAAACTACAAAAAAAGGTAAGACGACTAGAGCCCGGATATGCAATTTGGGTTTTATTTGCTGTTGTATGATTTTCCAGAAATTAACCAGTCTCCCAAAAAGCTTTGATTGGAGCGCTTAATCGAGCTTTTCAATCAGACACTGGTGTTCCTTTGTTTTCGGATCATAGTTAATACCGACGAGAATTATATTCTTTGTGTATTTTTTCGAATAACGCTTGTAATATTCCTGCGTTTTAATCTGTCGAAGAGCTGTTTCTGCAGATTCGCCGTACTTGAATTCAATGAGAATAAGTGGCTCAGCTCCTTTAACTGACGGCTCGTACACTAAATCCACTCTGCCTTTGCCTGCCTGATCTTCCCTATGATAGTCATAATCATCAAGTGTTGACCAGAGTAAACCGGTTATTACACAGAAAGTAAGAGCTGATTCGGAGTTGTAATCATAAATTGATACGGAAGGAGAGTTATGAATCTCCTGAATGAGTTCTGCAGTTCTATTTCCGTCAAGAGTTTTAATGGCTTTCAAAAGATTTTCGGATCGCTCTATGGTTTCCATGCGTTCATACCATTCCTGCTCTTTGACAATATCCATTAATGCGGATTTTATTTCTGCATTAGGAACATAAGCAATTCGTCGATTTTTGTTGTTTGCTGTTTTAGCCTGTTCATCCTGTTCAATTTTTTCTGTTTGTTCTGTTGTAGCTTCATTGTTAGCTTCTGATGAATTTTCTTCTTCAGCATTAGTGCCGATTGGATCCTTGCATCCAAGATACCCGAGGCACACAAGAAGACAGAGTATATCATCTTCGCTTTTTATGCTGACCATGTCATTCTGGAATCTTCCGCAGTTGAACGCAATCTCCTTGCCTTCAATCAAATTCAGAATATCTTCCTTGATTCCGTCAAAGTTCATATTGATCAGTCGCACAACTTCTTCGTTTGATGATGTTCCGCTCCAATAGCTCTGGCATATACCATCGCTTATGGCAGAAACAACAGAGTTAGGATTATAAATATCCTTGCCGTTAAGTT
Organism: uncultured Pseudomonadota bacterium; assembly: GCA_900319705.1. Taxonomy (GTDB): domain Bacteria; phylum Pseudomonadota; class Gammaproteobacteria; order Enterobacterales; family Succinivibrionaceae; genus UBA2804. The sequence goes on from ONPL01000090.1 coordinate 2,598, forward strand.
TATAACCTTCGTACCATTGTTTCAGTTCCTGATGAGAGAGCTTACATTGCGGTAATTTTACTATTTCAGCGACATCATCTTCTGTAAAACCGAAATATTCCTCATACGGTACAGGTCGCAGCATGTTATATTCTTTAAAGGTATTCAAAGCAGATTGGGAATTGTATTTTTTGATAGGGAGAATGCCGGTTAGATAGGCAAGATAAAAGCAGGCCTTGCCACCATCGGATTTGAACAGACTGCGGAGAAGATCAATAAAATCCTCCTGCAACTGAGTATCATGTCGGTAATCACGATAAACCAAATCCCATTCATCCATAATGAATATGAATTTTGCCCCTAAGTCGTTTCGTAAAGCTGATAAAGCCTCAAGAAGTCCGGTATTCTCAATATTATTGTTTTCAAAGCATTCAGAAAAATTCTTTTGTCCTCTGAGTTCCTTTATTATCGAGTATTCCAGATAATCAACCAAACTAGAAACCCCTGGTATTTTTTGGATCTTTTTCAGGTAACCTTTATACAAGCCACAGATGAAGTTCATATCAACGTAAATAACATCGTATTTATTAAGGTGCGTTGCGTAGCTTTTCTTTTCTGAAATCTTTAATCCTTCAAAAATATTCTGCCCGGCATATGCTCTTGAAAAGTAAGCCAGAAGCATATGTGCCGTCACTGTTTTTCCGAATCTACGGGGACGGGTTACAGCAAACAAACGTTTGTTTGCATTGAGCTTTGCAGACATTTTTTCTATGAAATCGGTTTTATCTACAAAAATATCTTCATCTTTCAGTGCAACCAACTCAACAAACGAATTGTTGTCAACCGGATTCAGAATATCTCCCATAACTTTATCTCCAAGAACTTTACATTCTCATTTTAGCACAGCACGGAATTTTGATCCGTGATATGCAATTGAACTTGAAAGGAACTGATGTCAGAATCTTACTTTCTGTTCTCCAATTTAACGATTATATGTGGATTATTCAATACTTATCTGATCGTGCTATATCTAAAGGATGAGGTTTTATGGCAAGATCAGATAAAAAATCGGATAGAGTGAACATTTGCAGATCATCTGTTTTGTGATATTCAGTCTTGAACTTTATAATAAAATCATGCTTGCTTGAACAGAAGGTGGTTTTTATGCTTGAAAATATCGTAATACTGACAGGCGCAGGAATTTCCGCTGAATCCGGGATCCCTGTTTTCCGATCTGAAACCGGTCTGTGGGAGGAACACAAGGTTGATGATGTGGCTACTCCCGAGGGTTATGAAAGAGATCCGGAATTGGTGCGCAATTTCTACAATACACTGAGAGCCAATCTGAAAAAAGTTGCTCCGAATCCTGCTCATCTTGCTCTGGCCGAACTGCAGAAAAAATGGAAGAACGGCAGAGTTACTATTGTTACGCAGAATATCGATGATCTTCATGAACGTGCAGGTTCGGTGAATATTCTGCATATGCACGGTGAACTTCTCAAGCAGAGCTGCTACCGTGCCCACGGCGGATGCGGTCGTGTTTTTGATATTCTGGAGGATCAGAAAGAGACCGATCAGTGTCCGGTATGTCACAGAACAGGAACTCTGCGACCTCATATAGTATGGTTCGGTGAAATGCCGCTGTACATGGATCAGATAGCAAATGAACTGAGAAATGCAGATCTGTTTATTTCCATCGGAACATCCGGTGTGGTTTATCCTGCCGCAGGTTTTGTAAGTACCGCCCGCAGCTACGGTGTTCCTACTGTTGAATTCAATCTTGAACCTTCGGCAACCAAGGGGTATTTTGACTACGGTGTGTACGGAAAGGCTGGCACGACACTGCCTAAGTTTGTCAGTCAGCTGCTAGAAAGTGAAGGGGATTTTGAAAAACTGGCTGCGACGCTTGGTTAGTTTATAACCTGATATTTCGGTTGCAACCGTTAAATCCGGTCGGGCTTAAGAACAGTGTGATTAAAAAAGGGGTGCGAATGATTTTAGATCGCACCCCCTGCTTTTTCGCAGATCACCGGATCAGTTCAAAGAGAAGATCTGGTTCGGACCGTTGAATTTGGCACATTTGTACATGCCTTTGTAATCCTGGTATTTCTGGTTGGCAAGTTTGGACAGCCCGAGCAGTGTGGCATTACTCAGTGAGGTCTGGTATTTATTATCTGCCGCAGATATTCCGCAGTCGGATGCAATGTGGTACCAGGCATATGCTGAAGCGTCGTTTTTGGTAACTCCGAGACCGCGTTCGTTTATATAGCCGAATGTATACATGGCCGGCGCATATCCTTTTTCAATACATTCCTTGATAAGTTCAATACCGCGTCTGGTGGATTTTTCCACGTTTTCACCTTTTATATATTCAACCCCCAGCAGATATTTTGCCGGAACGTACTGTTTCTTTGATGCCTGTTCAAGGAAGGAAATACCGCTGTTGTGATCCTCTTCATCGGATGAGGTTGTAATCAGCAGTTTCCCGAGTGTATACATGGCCGGGGTATAGTTGCTTCTGGTTACAAGCTCCCGGTAGGTTTCGATTGCCTGGTTGATATTTTTTTCTGTGCCGATCCCGTTTTCCTCCATCTGGGCCTTTTCATAAAGAGCTTCTGTATGTTTCTGGGCGGCTGCTTTTGAAAAATAAACATATGCAAGATCATCATTTTTCGCGGTGTGTTTGCCGTCACGGTAGAAACATGCCAGCTGGAACTGAGCCTTTGGATCCCCGGCATCTGCGGCTACCTTGAAATATTTGATAGCCTTGGCTTCATCTCTCGGGGCTGCCCGTCCCTTCAGATAGGAATTGGCAACATAGTTGGCAGAGAGAATGTCCCCCTGATTGGCTGCCTTTTCATAGTAGGAAAGCGCTTTCGGCAGATTAACATCAGTGTTTACCCCTTTTTCATATACGCGTGCCGCTTTATAGAGGCCTTTGACTCCGCCTTCAGATTCATAGTATGAAACGGCCTTTGCAACATCGATCTGGTTGTTTATGCGGCCGAACAGATAGATGTCGCCGAGATAGATGGCCGATTCTGAAATTCCCTGACTGTAGGTTGCCTCACATGCTTTAAGTGCGGCTTCATACTGACCGCGGTCATAATAGATCTTGCAGTCATCGAATATGTAATTTCTTGTTTTAGCCGTTCCGGCATCCGGATGCTCAACGCTGCTTGCAAATGAATTTTCAGGAGTGGAACTGCAGCCGCAGACCATTATGCTGCATATGGAAACTGCCAGTAAAAATTTTTTCATACGTCTTCCTTAATTATAATACGGCCGGAACCACCGGCCTGGAAAGAGTCGGCACTAGTCCAGCTGCGAACCGTCAGCACAGATGTTTTGCAAAACATGTCGACATGTTTGAAACGGTCCATACGACTTTCTGATTAGGACTCAGTGTCGGAATCACAATATAGTTTGCTCCCTTCAATGAGCCATTATAATTTGAATTTATTGTAATTGTTCCGCCTTCTATCACAATGTTGGCAACACTTTCGTGACGATTCTCGGTTAAAAACCGGTTTGACAGATCCCATGCGTTCAGATCGTCTCTGGTATTGGAATTGCAGATCTGCTGGAAATTTTCCGGATTGTCCAGAATACATTTTTCAACCATCTGTTTGACCGGTTCTACCGAACTGATAATTTTTCTGAACTCCTCAGTTCCGCTTGGTCTTAGCAGTGAGTGGATGATAAAAATACCCAGAACCATGATCAGAGTGACAATTGTGAGCAGAAACAGCCGGTGGGCCATCTTTGCTGCCATTTCATTCATCCTTTTTACCAGTCCCGGCTTCTGTTCAGGAATTTCTGAACTGCTACTGCTGTCTGAAGACGGGTGGAAGGAAGGATCCCGTCCGGCAAGAATACTTACCGCCTCATGAAATTTCGGATCTTCAACTGAAACCTGATCGTTAAGGAATGATGAACCTCCTGCCGAGGTTCTGAAATCATCTGCAGATGCCGGCTGGATCCGGGCAGTGTTATTGAATGCCGGCTGAACAGGAGTGTTCCGGCTGCCTTTAACAGCTGGACCAGGTTTCTTCTTGCGCTCAATGATTACAGTTTTCTGGATTACATATCCGTCCTTTTCCTCCCGGTAGATGGTGGTCTGTTTTTCTGCACCCTCCATGGAGAAATTCTCAAGGTCGAACAGTTCATCCTGATTTGCATTACTGTCAGCCGTTTCTGATTCGGAACTGCTGGGTTCCGCCGGCTGCCGGTCGAATCCGTTGTTGAATCCGCGAATGAATCCTTCAGTACGGGGTTCATCCTCCGGTGCAGAATTATCTTCAATTGAAAAATCAGGGTTCTGTCCGGTACCGGTTAAACTATCTGACGACACGGAGAAGCTGTTGCTTTCGGAAGAAAGCTTTTGCGGAACTTCATATTCCGCCGGATCATCCGGGGTGAGTTTATCAAAATCAGAAAAGGAATCTTTCTGATTGTTTTCTTCATCTATCTTACTGGAATTGAATTTTGTGAAATCGATTACCAGTTCATCGTCATTCTCAAAAAAATTTCTGGAGCGGCTGTTCATAATTTTTAAAATATCGTGATAAGAACAAGGGCAAAAAAAACAATATCTTCATTAATTATAATAGGTTCGACTGCATATTCAACAGCATAATTGAGCCGGAAGCAGGATGTAAACATACAGGAGAATTTTTTTGCCTGAGGACAGATGTTTGACGGCGAATGAAGGATCCTGCCATTGAGTTTGAATGTAGAGGATGCGAACCTCCTGCTGAACAGCTTCTGCAGGAATGCCTCCCTGATGCTGTCGCCCTGTAAGATTACATTTTTTACTTAAGTTTCTGCACAGCAACGGAACAGCTTCTTTTGTAAAAACATATGCCGTATGCGTAGATAGAGGTGATAGTTTCGTTTTCCAGGTATACATCTGCATACCTGGTATTGATAATCTGATTGATAGCCTCCAGGGCAATATTTCTGGTATCTGCCACTTTATCGTCTGTTCGTTTAAGTTCAAGTATGATAATGGAATCTCTTGAGGCTGAAAGAAGGAGCAGATCGATATATCCGTTACCTGATTCGAAATTGGATTTCTGTTCCTGAATAAGAGAACATCCGTTGATCAGCAGACCGTTCATAAAACCGTGGTAGTAGTTTTCCTTCGGAGCGCTTGTGGCAAAGTCTCTGATGGAAACATATTTTTCCAGCAGTCTGTTGAGATGCAGCTGAACTTCGGCTTCATCACCTGCAAACATATTCCTGATCAAATCTTCGGTATGATTCTTCATGGCAGGGTTGTTTCTGAAAAAGTCGAGGATCTTCGATTCGAAGCATTTTCTTATTTCCTGATTAGGAATATAGAGTTGGTACAGCGTTTGATTCTCTTTCCTGACAGTTTCAGACGGATCAAAGGTAAGATATCCGGTGTAAAGCAGCAGGGTCCAGAAATCGTTAAGATCATGATTCTGAAGATCTCCGTAGCAGAGTGACTCTTTTACAGCAGCAGTAATCGATTTGCCATCCAGCAGTTCCTGCATCAGATCAACATCACCGGATTTTATATATCCCATAAAATCTTCAATTGCTGCATTGCCGCTGGTATTGATCCAGTAGTTGTCGGCTGTTACAAGTTCATCAGATTGAGCTACCAGTTCATAGTTGTCATCACAGAAATTCATAACATTCCACGGACAGTACATATGGGCAGTCCCGAAGTTGTAACCGCCATAATTGTTTTTAACTTCATTACGGTATTTGTCAAGTCCGTAATAAGACAGAACTTCATTGGTCTCTTCTTCAGTAAAACCGATCGCACGCGAAAGCAGGTCATTTTCCGAATCCAATATGCTGCAGTTCTGGAAATTGTTCAACCCGGTGAAAATACTTTCTTTTGCTGCTCTCAGACAACCGGTTAAGATCCCTCTTCCCAGGTAGTTGTTGGTTTTGAGGGCGTTTCCCAGAAAAAGACCGATCACATCAACCATTTCACGGTAGTAGCCACGTTCTGCAGCTTTGGCGATCGGAACATCATATTCATCGATAAGGACAACCGGTTTTACTCCGTGGTGCATCCACAGCCAGCAGCATAACTGTTCCAGTGAATCTACAAGATTATTCTGATGTTTTTGATCACAGAGAAATTCCTTGTTTTGCAGTTTTTGAAAATAACCGATGTCATCTTTGCTTAATTTGGAACTGTCTGCCAAATACCTGAAAGGGAACATCATTTTATAAACGGTACTGCCCAGTTGCTGGTAAGCTTTATCAAAATCACTTCCATAGACCGATTTAAGGGAAATGAATATTACCGGAAATCTGCCCATGTATCTACGACAGAACTCCTTGTCGGAAAATATAGCAGTGTCCTTGAACCAAAGTTTCTGACGCGACAGATCTTCAGGATTATCAGGATTAATAGCGAGAAAATCAAGGAAGGTTGACATGGTGAGGGTTTTGCCGAATCTTCGCGGTCTGGTTATCAGCAGAACCTTTGAGGTGATTTCCTGAAAAACAGTACGGATGAATGGAGTTTTATCAACATAGTAACTGTTACTCTCGATAAGTTCGTGAAATGATTCTGCACCGATGTTAACTGGCTTGACCATGGCGTTAAACCTCATCTGTGATACATCGTTCTGATCTGTTTAGATCATAAAGATTTGACGGAAATATTACAACGGTTCAGGAACATAATTATGACTGCAATAATTTTTTTCGGATTACGATCCGTCTTCTGGTGATTTTTTGTCGTGTCAACCTTCAAAAATTGTTTCTTTTTTGATGAAACCCTTACTTTTTCTTTCACGTTTGCATTAATATTAACAGAATAGGCGGGGTGTTTTTGGCTTTAATTTTGGTGCTTTAATGAACGAGTTAACTCAGCGTGTCAGCAATATAATAAAATGTGTTTGCAAGGATTTGTATGATCGCGAGGATGTGGTCCGTATTGTGGTTCTGACCATACTTGCCGGGCAGAATGTTTTTCTTTTCGGACCGCCGGGAACCGGAAAAAGTATGATATCCCGCAAGGTTGCCGGAATTTTTGAAAATTCTAAATACTATGAACATCTGATGCATCGTTTCTGCACCCCGGAGGAACTTTTCGGCCCGGTTTCGCTCAAACAGCTGAAAAATGATCAGTATGTGCGTCTTACTGAAGGTTATCTGGCATCTGCTGATTTTGCCTTTCTTGATGAAATCTGGAAATCATCGCCTGCAGTGCTCAATACACTTCTTACGCTGATAAACGAAAGAAAATTTCACAACGGCAGTGAAACCCTGAAGGTCCCGCGCTGAAGTCCCTGATTTCCGCATCGAATGAAATACCGCTTCACGAAGCCGGACTTGATGCTCTTTACGACCGTTTTCTGGTTCGTCTTACTGTAAATCCGATCCGTGATTCAGCGACCTTCAGAAAACTGATAACCGGAAGCACCGCCGGCAGCTCTTCGGAAATTCCTAAAAAGCTGCGTATTACCAATGAGGAATATGAACTGTGGCTCAGTCAGATTGAACAGGTAAAACTGTCTGAAACGAATGCTGAAGCCATAGTCAGAATGAGGGAGATAATAGCTGAGCAGGTTGATTTGAGCGATCTTGACGGTAAACTTGACAATACCTTTGATGAAGATGCGGATCAGGATGTACTTTCCGATGATCAGAAATACGGCCATCTGTCCTATGTTTCCGACCGCCGCTGGTTCCAGATTGTAAGACTGCTGAAGGCGTCGGCTTTCTACAACGGTCGAACTGAAACCAGTATCAAGGATTTTTTCATCCTGCGCTACTGTCTGTGGAACAATGCCTCGGATCAGGGAAGTTTCGACCGCCTGGTTACCGATATAATCAAGCAGTATGCCCAGCAGGATCTGGTGAGTGATGAACTGCGCCGGACCATTGAAACCGAATTCAGCGAACACGGCATATCATTCTGCGAGGACATGGTACGGCAGATTTCAACCATCGAAAAGGAAATTGACAAGATCCGCTGCAAACTCAGGGAAAACGATGTGGAAATACGCGGCGGCGACCGTCAGCTCTTTTTCCGCCAGAATTCAGATCTGACCCCGAAATTCAACAGATTTCCGAAACCTTCCGCGATCAACAAGGTTAATTTTGAATCCTATATCACCGAAATGCATATTGAACCGGGCATGGAGGTGGACTGTACTGTAACCAAGACTCCAAACCGCGGCTTCAAACTTTATCTCAACCAGCTTGAATGTTTTCCTGATGACGAGTTTTTCAGCAGCCCAGTATCCAACGGCCAGCGGATAAAAATGAAAATTTACGCGGTAGATCGTGAGAACCGGCTGATCTGGGTACGTACCATCAGAAAAACAGCAGAGTACTGGCTGCCGATCCTGAATTACGATCTCGATATCGTGTACCGTTCCATCTATAACGAACAGCTGGTCCGCAGTCCGAGTCTGAGTTTCAAGCTCAGTGCCAATGAACTGGGAAATTTTGTACTGACGATTATGGGGCAGAATACCAAGCAGCAGCATATAATCAAGAAGGAATCGATCAACCTGCTGCTGATGCTGATCAAACAGTTCAACCGCCGCGGCGAATTTGAAGAGAAAATCATGAACTACTTCAATGAGTACGACCGTCTGTTTGAAAAAATTATTCATGAAATTGACGAGGAGATCTTCCTTAACAACGATGACAAACGGTGCCTGAAGGAAATATTCTTCGATCTGATCCCGAATATCCGCAAGGCAAAGAACGATTTCCTAGAGTTACAGAATGTTTACAGCAAATAGTACCAGACTTCTGCGTCATGCAAGCCGTACCCTTGCCAGACTGATGGAGCGGGAGAATAGATCCGGCAGTGCTCTTACTGCGGAGAATATGTCCATTCTCCGTAAATCAATGAAGAATTTCATCAACAGGATTAATGCCAGACTCTCACCCCGGGTGGTCAGCGATGATCAGTATCTGGCAGATCTGGAAGCTCTGTCGGAACTTTCAAAGCTTTCCGCCGATCAGATCAACAGTTCGGTGCTGGCGCAGGAAAAGGAACTTTTCCAGAAATATTTCCGGGAGAAGGGACACTATAAACTCGATCTGATGGAAAAATATTTCAACAGCTACTTCTCCATCAATGTCCCGGATAACAATGCAGATCAGCAGACCTGGGACGAGTACCACAGTTCCATCAACAGTTTCAAAAGTTCACTGGAAGGCTCTCATTCCTCCTTTGTCTCCCACATTCTTGAGGAGGTCAAAAAGAAGGAGGATGAATATATTTCCGAGATCAGTAAGTATTTTGACCAGGTTATTGCAGAACAGTTTGCATCCCAGATGGAAAGGGTGGAACTGTGCAACCGTCTTAAACTTCCGGTAAAAAACTATCTGTCCGGTTCGGGGAAAAACATTCCGGATCCTGCCGCCGGCAGTTCCGGCAGAACCGAACCATACCAGACCGCCAACCTCGGCAATGCCAAACAGCAGAAATTTTTCCAGTCCTCCGGTGCACAGAATTCATCAGCCGGTAACAATCCGCAGAAAGAACCTTCCGAACGTAAAACCGGACGTGACGCCGGCAGTCAGCCGGGAAAGCAGCAAAAAACTAAAAACCGCTACGATGAACTTACCGACCGGATGATGGATGATTATCACAACGGCAGACCTTATCAGAACAGTGAGCAGGAGAAGCGAGACCGTAACGGCAGCTCAGCCCCGCCGCCGACTCCGGCTCCGCCATCAGAAAATGAAAACTCCGGAAAGTCAGCTTCACCGCAGCTGCCCGGAACCGGGCAGAGTCAGAGCGGAGGATCAGGCACCGCCCAAGCTCAGGCAGGAGAAAACAGCAGTTCAGAACGTGCCGGTGGTGAACCTCAGCAACAGAATAATTCATCCGGGACCGGAACGCAGCCCGCCTCCGGAACCGAACCGGAGGAGTCCGGTCAGAACAGGAACAGAAAACCTCGTCCAGGCAGACAGCGTTCAGGCGGGATCGGACTTGCCGACGTTCCTCCGCAGCAGCAGGAAAATACCGCCGGTTCCGGAGAATCTTCCGAGGGCGAACAGACCGGGGACAGTTCACGCAGAGCAACTTCTAAATCCGCGGGTGAAAATGAACAGAGCGGCGGAACTTCAGGCTCTGATGCAAAGACGGATCCTGCCGGACAGGCGGACGCAGATCCCCCGGGGGAGGAGCAGTCAGAATCCGGGGAGCGCAGCTCAGATCAGGAAAATAAATCTGCAAATGATAGTTTCGGTTCCGGGATCAACAGTCAGACCAGATTTATCCAGGAACTCTCCCAGGCTTTGGGCGGGATGTCTGCGGATCAGAAAATGCCCCGTCCCGCCGCTGTCACTCAGGATAATGTACCAGAGGGGGCAAAAGGTACCGGTCAGTATGCGATGGCTGCAGATCTGGATCCGTCCATGTCTGATGAGGGCAGTGAAATCGATGCTCCTGCAGAATATGATCTCGGTAAATTTCTTGAATCAGGAGATGCGGATTTTTCTGATGAGCAGTTCTCAGGTTCGGGAAGCGGTGAAGCGGACGGTCAGAGCTCCGGTGCGGGCAGTTCCTCTGCCGGGAGCGGCGGTGAACAGCCGGCGGAGGATTTTGATCTGGAGAGTGTCAAGTCCATTGCCGACTACCTCAAGGAACTCGGATACAACAGTGATTTCGGAGCAGATCCATCCTACTTCTGGCCGTACCAGTACTGGAACATTCCTAAACCTGGCGGAAGATTCGCCTATGATCTGCCGCCGCAGTCACCTTTCGGTGAAACACCGGATGCCCCTGATCAGCAGCAGCCCGAACCCGGAACTGATGAGCAGGATCTTGAGGATGATGACGATGACGAACAGTTTATAAACGAACTGGTTGAATCTATTCTAAGCAGTAATATTCAGACCAAGAAACAATCCTTCAACCGTGCGGGGAAAAATAAAGGGATCATCCGTCAGTCCGATGATCAGTTTATTCATTACTTCGGAATTATCCAGCATAATACCGGACTGCAGAAACTGCTCAACCGTCTCGGCAGATGTATGGATCTCGATCGCTCCCAGGAGGATCGGGCCAGGGAGGATTTCAATTCCTCCAGAAATAAAAACAAGGCTAACAGTCCGGAGTCTATTTCCGGTATCACCCTCGGCAATGAAATCAGCTATGTCCTGCCCCAGGAACTGGTTAAAATCAATGATCCGGTGGTGGAGCCGCTGTTTGATATCAATTATCTGGAACGAAATCTGATCCGTTTTGACCTCGAAGGTATTGCAGATTTAAATGAAGGTCAGGAGAAAATTCCAAGTTCCCCGTCCCATGAGCGCGGACCTGTTATTCTGTGCGTAGATACCAGCTCCTCCATGCAGGGGACCCCGGAAAGCTATGCCAAGGCGGTGGTGATGAGTCTTGCCACCAAATGTGTTTCCGCTAAAAGAGACTGCTTTATTATCAACTTTTCCGTAAGTATTGAAAAACTGCTGGTGAACCGTAAAACTGCAGATCCGGAAAAAACAATCAGCGGATTTCTCAGCAAGTCTTTTAACGGCGGCTCTGATCTGGATGAGGCTCTTACCGAGTGCCTGTACCTGATGGAGAACGATCCCGCCTTCTTCCGTTCCGACGTGCTGTGCGTCACCGACGGCCGGGTCAAGTATTCGCCGGCGCTGGTGGAACTGATCAACAAGCGTAAAAAGAACGAAAAAAATAATTTCTATGAACTGCTGATCAGTACCGCCTATGCAGATCAGTACATGTATTCGCTTGAGAATATCGATACCCTCGATCCGATGAGGCTTTTTGATATAATTTTCAGACTTAACCGTGACGGTAATACTCTGGTGGAATACCGTAACGGCAAGGTCAAAAACTATTATTGAGTCTGAACAGGGGGAGATTATTGTGAAACTTATTTCTTTCATAGCAGCGCTGTTTCTGTGCGGTGCAGCTGTTGGGGTAACTGAAAACAGTGCTGAAAAATTCTGTGCTGAACTGCGGGCAGGTGAACCCGGTGACGGTCTGAAAATTACGGAATGCCGCACCGAGACCGGCAGCAAGGGTGTCAGTCTGTATATCAAGTATGATCTGGACATCGATCCCGACAGTGCTGCCGCAGGTCCCTTTGTTACGGATAAAACCCATATGACACCGGAATTCAAGCAGGAGTTCTGTCCCGGTGTTTTTGAACCGGAACAGCTCTACAGCATTGAGTCGGTATCCTATGTCAGGGGCCGTGAATTCGAAAGAGTCTCCGTAACCCGTGATGACTGCGCCGGTTATCTTAAGTGAGCTGCGTTTTGAATTTTACCTGAGGAGATCCTATGAAACTAAAACTTTCTGTTATTACGATGCTGATGCTGGGTCTGTGCTCCTCCGCATCCGCTGCCGGCGGTATGGAACGGATCTGCGGTATTCTGGCTGATGCGCTGAAGAGTGATGTTTATAAACTTGAAGACTGCAGAACAGAGGAAAACCGCAACGGGATTTCCATCCATCTGCGTTATTCCACAGATACCATTGTGGATGAGCGGCAGCAGACTCTGGTTTATGACGAAAGCAATGTTCAGCCCCAGACCAGAAATTTATTCTGCAGTATTTTCAATGCCAATCCGGAAATTTACAGCGTTGAATCATCCACCTACTACCGGGAGCGGAAAACGGTTCAGTTCAACCTGTCCAGAAAAATATGTACCGGCAGTGAAAAACCGGCCGGCAGTCTGGTGATTGACGATGAGATGAAACGTCAGCTGCTGCTGGAGCAGTGCCAGGTTGCCTCGGGACAGATGAATTCTGAGAAAATCCGCAGTCTCGGCTGTGATTTTCGTGACGATGTCATCTATTACCGCTACAATGTGAATGATCCTAAATTCAAAGATGCGGTGTACCGTGAGAGCAGATTCAGCGCTAAGAATGAAAAGGAACGCCGGCAGTTCTGCGGACAGATCAATGCAGCACAGTTCCGCGATGCCGGATTCAATACCATTAAATTTGTATACCAGTACGAGGGGATCCCGGTAAGGGCAGTGGTACTGGATCTTGAATACTGTACCGGAAAATAATAGCTGAAGCAGAGCTGACGGCACCGGAACGATTAATTGACAGAATTTTGCAAACAGGAAAACAATCATGGCTAAATTATCAGGAGAGCAGAGAACAGCTGCGGAACTTGCTGTTCTAATTTATGAAACCGTGCTGGAGAATCTTAAAAACGGCGGACGCCCGGTGATGGCCCGCGCTCTTGAACCGGATGAAAATTATTTCAGTGATGATCCTGAAAAAATGAGCAGTCCTATGATTAAAAAATTTCTCGGCTCCTTTGAAGCTGCCGGGCGGAAACTTGATTTGTGGCTGTGCTCGGAAATCAACTGGTACGCCCCGGGAAAAATCTATGTCGGACTGAAGGCTGACAGCATAGATGAAGCACCGCTGGATTTTTCCGGTGAACTTAGGGATGTGCTGCAGCAGTTTCAGGGTGAGGCGCAGCAGGAGCCGGTGGACGGATGGATCTGCTGGCGCTACATAACCGTCAACGGGGATTCAACTGTGAATTCCGGAAGCGGTGCAGTGCCGCATTTCAAGGTTGCCAATGACGCCTTAAGGCAGCTTGCCGGAAGTGAAAAGACTCTCAAAAAATTTATTCTCACCCTGCTTGAAGTCTGGAACAGATTTGATGAGCAGGCTCAGTCTCTGCTGAAGAAATTTTTTTAGAGATTTGGCAATGGAGTTTATAATATGTATAGATTTGATCCTGATTTAGAATTCTTAGGTTCTCTTAGCAATGATGAACTTAAGGGGTTGGCTGATATATTGATCTATGATCCTTCTGATAAAGAAAAAAGACATTCAGAAACCCTTTCAACAAGTGAAGAATACAAAAAATACGGTGATCAATATGATAAATATTGGAAACGAATTGCTGCGGAGTTTCAATATTTTGGCGGAGATTCTATAGTTAATACTTTTCGTGGATCAGGCGTTCTTTATAGGGAAATATTAACGGATGCACTTGATTGTTTAGACAGTAAAATAGATACCAATTTATCAGTAGAATTACTGGAAAGAGAATACCTATCAATTCTTTTACCTAAAGCATTTGAACATTTTTCAGAAGAGCAAAAGAGAGATTTTTTAAATGATGTTTATAATTCTGTCTTAGAAAAGAATATGAAAGATTTTGCTCAAGAACTACTGGCTAAATCGAAAAAAGCTTCGAATGAAGCTTTAGATTTTTTAATAAAAATAATTAAAAATTCTGCCGAAACTGTTGCGACTGAATTAACTAAAGCTTTAACAAAAGAAGTTTGTAAACAAGTTGCGCCGATTATTGCGTCAGTAATATTAAGTTATATTGGAGTTAGAGTAGCATCACAGGCTACCTCGTCAATGGCTGCCCGGGGCTTTATGGGGGGAGGCTCGCTTGCTGTGGGAACATTTCTTGGTTCAATACTTATTGTCGTATTAGCATTAACTGCAGTACCTATGATAACAGGAAAAGCGTTGAGAGTTACGATGCCAGCTTGTGCAGTTGTATCTCTTTTAAGGATCTCTCACTCCTGAATTATATAATCCAAAAGTAAGTGAATGGATTTTTGTTATTGATAAATAAGTGGATCAATAAATATTTTGGTGGACTTGCCTTGTTGACCTCTTTTTTTCATGTTTTAAGTAACATTCTATACAACATTAGAATGCTGCGGCAATCATCTTTCTGGTAATTATCAGGCATGAAGTTCTTTAGTTTCTATTGATTGATTTTAAGATTTTTGTATTAGGTCTAAAATCCAAGTTTAGACCTTCTTAAAATTCCAAGGCATAGCCTTTTCAAGAATTGCATTTCTCTCTTCAGGTTGAATACCCGGATCTGTCAATTTTTCTCGATGCAATCC
>ONPL01000126.1 GCA_900319705.1 uncultured Pseudomonadota bacterium
GAATTCCTTTATTTCGTTATTCTTTTTGGCGATATATTCACGGCACCACTGTTCAGCATCATCCACGCCGAACTTTTCTCTTATGACTCTGGCACAACCTAAAGACTCAACGGTCCTGGTTTTCTTTTGCCCCTTGTCGTTCTTGTAATCTTCAATCACATAATAATAAAAATTATCCGGTTTGCCTGTTCTGGTAAGTCGCATAAGTAACTCCGTAAATTAGAGATGGTTATTCATAATATAACATATTACGCAATGTCACGCGAGTAGAATTTTAAAAATTTTTCTTCCTAAGCTAAGCGGGGCAAGGCTTTGGAGAAATTTGTATTACGCCAACTGCCGAAGATCCGTATGCGCCTCGTAGTATTCCTCTTGAAAAACTGTTTTTCTCTGCGAACCGGCCAATAGATAATTTAGAACAAAAATTTGATTTATTAAATAATGATCTGTATAATTCACAACTTATGAGTTGGAATGTATTTATATTTTAGCATTCAGCTAAATTAATAATGAATTCAGACTATTTTTGCAAAAATTATTTGTTTTTAATTATTGATAGATGTTGATCTCTGATTAACAATTGCTAAGGAACGTTAGGAGTATACTTTGGCTAATATTAAATCTGCAAAGAAGCGTGTTATCACTTCTGAAAAGGCACGTAAGGCAAATGCAAGCGCTCGTTCTATGATGCGCACTTATATGAAGAAAGTTGTTGCTGCAATTGAAGCTGGCGATAAGGAAGCTGCCAAGACTGCTTTCGGTACTGCTCAGAAGGTACTGGATCGCATGGCAAGCCACGGTCTTATTCATAAGAAGAACGCAGCACGTCACAAGTCAAACCTTTCTGCAAAGATCAAGGCTCTTGCCTAATATCTTTCAGTCAGAATAATTTATGAGGCATCCCGCTGTGGATGCCTTTTTTGTCTGCCGGGTATGAGCCTTTTCCAAAGGACGGCTATTCACATGCCGCCAGTTATTTTTAACTCCTTATAATAGGAGAACCTTTACATATCCTGCGAACTTTCATTTGCATGGGTATTTCTATATTCCCATCCCGTTAACTGTGTTCGCCAACCGCCTTTATTATATAGTGGCAGTTATCACTGTGTTGTTGTCTTTAACGACCGATGCATGCAGAACGCACAAACCTGGTGCGGAGAAGCTGTGATGAAACTCATGCCCGATTATATTATTCAGAAGTGCCGTATATCCTGGCGTTCTTATCAGATTTTGTTTATCAACTGTGTGATCTGGGTATTCAATTTGCTTAATATTGCGGATCACTCATGAAAACATTATAATTTACACTCATATAAGTTTATTTTAAAAATTTGGAATAGATCGAATAAAATGAGTGATTACAAGAATACTTTAAATCTCCCTGATACTGCATTTCCAATGAGAGGGGATTTGGCAAAGAGAGAGCCTGCAATGTTGAAGGCTTGGTATGATTCTGGTCTGTATCAGAAGATCCGTGAAGCAAGAAAAGGAAGAAAATCCTTCATCCTTCATGACGGTCCTCCATATGCAAACGGCAATATTCACATAGGTCACTCAGTAAACAAGATTTTAAAGGATATTATTGTCAAGTCCAAAACTCTGTCCGGTTTTGATGCTCCTTATGTTCCGGGATGGGACTGTCACGGTCTGCCGATCGAATTGAAAGTTGAAGGTCTGGTTGGAAAACCTGGTCAGAAGGTCAGTGCCGCTGAATTCAGAAAGGAATGCCGCAAATACGCCATGTCTCAGGTGAATGCCCAGCGAGAGGATTTCAAGCGTCTCGGTGTGCTCGGAGACTGGGATAACCCGTATCTGACCATGAACTATAAAACCGAAGCTGAAATCATCAGATGTCTCGGCAGAGTTATAGAAAACGGCCACTTTGTAAAAGGTTTCAAACCGGTTCACTGGTGCTGCGAATGCGGATCTGCACTTGCAGAGGCTGAAGTTGAATACTACGATAAGAAGTCAACCTCTATCGATGTTCGCTTCAGGGCTGTTGACGAGAATAAAATCTACGATATATTCAAGGCTCACGGAACCGGTCCTCTGTCAATCGTAATATGGACCACAACACCGTGGACTCTTCCTGCCAACCGTGCTGTATGTCTTAACCCTGATCTTGAATATGTACTGGTTCAGATCAACGGTGAAAACACTGAACAGCTCATTTATGCAGATGTTCTTCACGAGGAGGCACTGGGACGTGCCGGTATTACCGACTATCAGATCATCGGCCGCTGCAAGGGAAGTGATCTTGAACTGCAGCGTTTCAAACATCCGTTCCTGGATTTTGATGTTCCGGTTGTTCTCGGAGCACACGTTACCACCGATTCCGGTACCGGTGCTGTTCATACTGCTCCTGGTCACGGTATGGATGACTATGTGGTTGGTTCCAAGTACCATCTGGAAGTTGCCAACCCTGTGGATGCAAACGGTGTGTTCTATCCTGATACCGAATTTTTCGGCGGTATGAATGTGTTCGATGCAAATCCTAAGGTTGTTACACTGCTGGCGGAAAAAGGCGCGCTGGTAAAGGCCAAGACCATTACCCACTCCTATCCTCACTGCTGGCGTCATAAGACACCGATTATTTTCAGAGCTACACCGCAGTGGTTTATTACCATGGACGGGGCCGGCCTCAGACAGCAGGCTCTCGATGCCATCAAGGGTGTTAAATGGATCCCTTCCTGGGGACAGAACCGTATCGAGGCGATGGTTTCCAACCGTCCTGACTGGTGTATCTCCCGTCAGAGAACATGGGGTGTTCCGATAGCTCTGTTCGTACACAAGCAGACCCAGGAACTTCACCCGCGTACTGCCGAACTGATTGAAGAAATTGCAAAGCGTGTTGAGAAGGAAGGAATTCAGGCCTGGTGGGATCTCGATCCGAAGGATCTGCTTGGAGATGAGGCTGACAGTTACTCCAAGGTTCCTGATACTCTTGATGTTTGGTTTGATTCAGGTTCAACACATACTTCTGTAGTAGCAAACAGAGAAGAGTTCAACGGCCATGAAATCGATATGTACCTGGAAGGTTCAGATCAGCACCGCGGCTGGTTTATGTCATCTCTGATGCTGTCCCAGGCAATCAATCACAAGTCACCTTACAAAGAGGTTCTGACTCACGGATTTACCGTGGACGGACAGGGTCGCAAGATGAGTAAATCACTCGGTAACGTGGTAAGTCCTCAGGACGTGATCAAGAAACTTGGTGCCGATATTCTGCGTCTGTGGGTTGCTTCAACCGACTACAGCGGAGAAATGACTGTTTCTGATGAAATTCTCAAGAGATCTGCAGATGCATACCGTCGAATCAGAAATACAGCCCGTTTCCTCCTGGCTAATCTGAACGGATTTGATCCGGAAAAAGATCTGATTTCAAAAGAGCAGATGGTTGTTCTCGACAAGTGGGCGGTTGACTGTGCATATCACTGCCAGCAGGAAATTCTGGCTGCATATGAAAGCTATGATTTCCACCAGGTGGTGCAGAAACTGATGAAGTTCTGCTCTATCGATATGGGCTCCTTCTATCTTGATATCATCAAGGATCGCCAGTATACCGCAAAGAGCACCAGTATTGCCCGCCGTTCCTGCCAGACCGCTCTTTACCTGATCTGTGAGGCGATGGTGAGATGGATGGCCCCTATTATGAGCTTTACCGCTGATGAAATCTGGAAACAGATGCCGGGTAAACGTTCAGAATTTGTATTCACTGAAGAGTGGTACCAGGGACTGTTTGAACTGGAAGCTTCAGAAAGCATGAACAATGATTACTGGGAACAGATCAAGCAGATCCGCGACGAGGTTAACAAGCAGCTAGAAAACAAGCGTAATGACAAGGAAATCGGCGGTTCTCTGCAGGCTGAAGTTACTCTGTACTGTTCTGATCAGATTGCCGACGCACTGGAGAAACTGGAAAATGAACTTCGTTTCGTTCTTATTACCTCCAAAGCTCAGGTTGTTCGCGGTGAAGCGGCTGACGGTGCAGTTAAATCTGAACTTGACGGACTGTCAATAAGCGTAGTTCCTTCTGCACATCAGAAGTGTGAAAGATGCTGGCACTATGTTGAATCTGTAGGTCATACCAAACCGGGGATCTGTGATCGCTGCGCTACCAATATTGACGGTGACGGCGAAGTTCGCAAGTTCGCCTAGTTGAATTTAGCTGCGGGATCTGTGAGGAGTATTCACAGATCCTTTTTTGTATTAATTTTCGGAGTTTATCAGTGAAAATATCTTCAAGCGGTCTGTTCTACAGCTGGGTGGCACTGCTGACGGTTATAGCTGATCAGATAACCAAGGATTTAGTGGTAAAAAATATTCCGTACATGGGAAGTATTGATATTTTTTCCTGGTTTTCCCTGACGCATGTGTATAACACCGGTGCCGCATTCAGTTTCCTTGCCGATCAGCCCGGCTGGCAGGGTTATCTGTTCCTCGGCATTGCCGCGGTGGTTTCGGTTGTGATTATTTCCGTTCTCGCAAAAATGCCGGCAAAGTCGGCAGTTATGGCGGTGAGCCTTAATCTTGTGCTCGGCGGTGCGGTCGGAAATGCGATTGACCGTGTTTTTCTTTCCCACGTGGTAGATTTTATCTCTGTTCATGTTGACGGGGTGTTCAACTATCCGGCATTCAATGTAGCCGACAGTGCGATTTGCGTGGGGGCATTTCTGCTTGTTGTAATATCAATCTTCGGTAAAGATCCGGACATAGAGGTTGACAAATCTGATGAAAAGAACGATATATCTTGCTAATCCGCGCGGGTTCTGCGCGGGAGTCTCCAGGGCTATTTCCATCGTGGAGGCTGCGATTGAAAAATTCGGTTCTCCGATTTATGTTCACCATGAAGTTGTGCACAACCGCTATGTGGTTGAAGATCTGCGTCAGCGTGGAGCCGTATTTATAGAATCTCTAGATGAGGTTCCGGACGGCTCGATCCTTATTTTTTCCGCCCACGGTGTTACCCTTGAGGTGGAGAATGAGGCTAAAAGCCGGCCGCTGACGGTCTTTGATGCTACCTGCCCGCTGGTAAGCAAGGTTCATATAGAGGTTCGCTCTCTGTCAAAGAAGGGCAGTGAAGTGATAATGATCGGCCACCGCGGTCACCCTGAAGTGGTTGCAACGCTCGGACAGTACAGCAATGAGAGTAAAGGTATTTATCTGATTGAAAATATTTCAGATATAGAAAATCTGCAGATCAGGGATGAAAACAATCTTTCCTATGTAACTCAGACCACTCTGAGCATAGATGAGAGCAAAAAAATTATAGATGCACTAAGGAACCGCTATCCCAACATCCAGGGACCTCGCAAGGATGATATCTGCTATGCCACCCAGGCAAGGCAGAATGCAGTCAGCACCCTGGCTGAAAAAGTAGATCTGTTTATTGTGGTCGGCTCGGTTAACTCCTCCAATTCAAACCGTCTGCGGGAACTGGCATCATCCCACGGATGCACTGCATATCTGGTAGATGATGCAGAGCAGATCCGGGATGAATGGTTCAGCGACAGTGTGGTCAACATCGGGGTTACCGCCGGAGCCTCCGCGCCGGATGTTCTGATTGAGCAGGTTGTAAATTTCATTAAAGTTAAATATCATGCTCAGGTGGTGGAAACTGAAGGGGAAATTGAAAACCGCAATTTTGATATTCCGAGCGGTCTTCGGTAATGCAGGGACTGTCAGGTTATTCAGTCCGGCCGTATGTGTTCTTAACGGCCTGAGCCGGTCAGTTGATAATGTTTTCATAATAAAAGGGGAATTTCAGTAAACGATCCATAATAACCTTTAAGGTAATTATGGCTTTTGCTTAGTCTAAGTGATTTCACTGAAAAGTGAAAGAACTACGTTATGAGAGAATGAATT
>ONPL01000083.1 GCA_900319705.1 uncultured Pseudomonadota bacterium
AAGGTAACTATTTGAATTTATTTGCATAAATTCATTCTCTCATAACGTAGTTCATTCACTTTTCAGTGAAATCACTTAGACTAAGCAAAAGCCATAATTGCCTTAAAGGTTATTATGGATCGTTTACTTGTATCCAAAACTCCTAATGGAGTAATCATACTCTGATTATTCACTGTGAACTATCTATTCGTAATCATCTAAAAAGACTATTTCTGCTTATTAACATCCTCCGCAGACAACTTTACACGTAAGGAACGTAATTCCGTCGGAATATTTTTTGTTCTAACTACTTGTAAAATACTATGGACGCACAGCCGGACTTGTTTATGTACTGTTGGTCGCTTTCAATTATCTGATAGGTAAGAACTTTTGGTCTAAGGAATCTAGTATCACAAAGCTGAAGGAGACCGTTCAACGCAACATATGCATTTGATTGAAGGTGACTTACGGAATCATCCAATGCAATTATTTTTGAAATTGTGGATGAATCCATGGACTTTGCTTCAATTATTGACAGAGAATGGCTCATCATTCCTATTATAATTATGAGAGTATTAAAATTGTAGAATATGTTGATTATTTTTGCTAACAGCGAAGGATCGCACTTTTTGTAAAGCAGAGGGATAACCGGAATCATAGGGGTCTTTTCTGCAATAATCGGCAAAGAATATCCTATTTCGGAATGTTCCAGCAAACTTAAAGCTTTGTAATGTATAAGTTGATCATGGTACTTGATGGATTTGATCTTGCGGGCGATCTGTTGAGGGATCCTAACATCTATTTTTCTGAACAATGTATCGAAACTTTCTATATCTTGTTCCGGCAGACAGATCCCGTTCTGTTCCGTAGTATCAGCTAGATTTCCAATAACAAGAACGCAACTGTAAGATGTATTGGTTAACTGAGACAAGGCATATAAATTCAGATCAGACAGCTGAGCCGCTTTTGCCGGTGGGAAAAAAGCAGCTTTAACTGTACTTCTCCGTTCTTTTGCATCCTGCTCATGAGAATGCATCCAATTTAAAAACTGGTCCTGTGTATACGGAGAATCCACATCAATACATGGATACTTCATGATGAATTCTTCTGTTTTTATCTTCTATGTCCGTAAGTCTTTTATATTCAGTTGATTGATTATATTAGACCAAAAGCATCATTTTTTGTGTGAAAGGGATAGCATATTATTGTTTAATGAAATTTTTTTTGTATATCGTGCCTAGATAACAAAATGTATCATGCAAAAGTATTATCATGAGTCAGTGTACTGTTTCTAAATTTGTTGTTTTCACGAGAGTGAAGGATGATGAAACGTAAAGATAATAAAGAGATTAAAGATGATTTTGAAGAATCAGCAAAGATACTAAAGCGTGCGCTACCGATGATGGTGCAGAATCGTATTCCAGCCAGTCCTGAACACTATTCTGTCTGGTATTCATATGTTGCCAAGGATAATTTGGATCTGGTTCGCGAGATGGATGATACCGTGGCGAATGTAGGCGGCTGCTCTGAGATTAAGAGTGAAATTCTTTACAAAAAGTATATAGCGAGTGAAGGTGAGAAGAAACTGGAACTCATGAAAAGGGAGATAGAGACACTTATAAGTGATATCAGTTCAAACCTTGATGATACCACAAGGGGTACGGATGTATTTCAACTTAAACTGCAGAAATCTTTCGGTAAATTGTCAAACGTTGAATCCGGAGAAATGTCTTTGGAGGAAACCATGGCTGTGCTGCGTGAAGTTGTGAAGAGTTCCAAGGAGATTGCAAAGAATATTGACGTCTTTTCCCTTCAACTGAAAAAGGCCGATTCTGAAATAAATAGATTGAAGCAGAAAATTGCGGATATTCAGAAAGATGCAAATACTGATGGATTGACCAACCTTCTGAATCGTAGAGCTTTTGACTTGGAATTGGCCCATCTGATTATGATTGAACGTCCTTTTTCCGTTATCATGGGTGATATAGATCGTTTTAAATCTCTGAATGATAATTATGGTCATCTGATGGGTGATATGGCATTGAAAGCTGTAGCCGGTATTTTCCTTAACAGTAATCGTGACGGTTCGTCCTCATATAGGTACGGAGGGGAGGAATTTGTGATGCTTTTACCAGATACTAAAATGGTTGTTGCAAGACAGATTGCTGAATCAATGCGCAGAAAAGTGGAGAAACTGTCCATCCTATCAAAAGAAACAGGAACAAAAATAAATAACGTAACATCGTCTTTCGGTGTTGCCGAGTATCAGAAGGGTGATGATGAATCAGAACTGATTGAACGTGTGGATAAACTTCTTTACGAAGCCAAACGTTTGGGAAGAAATAGAGTAATGCCGCTAAGTATGTAGAATTTCTAACTGACATATAAAACAGAGCTGTTTTTAAATGGTTTTGCGTATAAAATAAACAACAAAAAGCCATGGGTGCTTTTTTTTGATTATTTTTCTTGACTTAAAATGCTAAAGATAGTTTAATAGCACACGTCGCAACAATTAAGCGATGCCCGGATAGCTCAGTTGGTAGAGCAGGGGATTGAAAATCCCCGTGTCAGTGGTTCGATCCCGCTTCCGGGCACCAGTTTGCCGGCTTAGCTCAGTTGGTAGAGCAACTGATTTGTAATCAGTGGGTCATCAGTTCGAATCCGTTAGCCGGCACCATTTTGTTCGCCCGGATAGCTCAGTTGGTAGAGCAGGGGATTGAAAATCCCCGTGTCAGTGGTTCGATCCCGCTTCCGGGCACCAGTTACGCCGGCTTAGCTCAGTTGGTAGAGCAACTGATTTGTAATCAGTGGGTCATCAGTTCGAATCCGTTAGCCGGCACCACGCCGCTGCTTACAAGTTTAATCTGTCATTCCCTTCACATTAAAAATCTGTAATAAGTAATACAATTTGGCAAATTATTGGCAATAGGCATAAGTGCACAGTGTCATATGCATCGATTAGGATAATAATATGAGTATTTTAGTAAATAAGAATCTGTCTGAAGAACAATGTAAAGAAATTGCAGAACAAATAGATAATTTTATGGGGACTCAGGAACAGTTTTTTACTGTGCAGGAATTGTATGACTATCTACTTGGTTGTCTGTCCTTTCAATTAAATCCTGATGAAAGCAAATCGATTAAAAAAAGTATCAAGGCTTATCTGCAGAAACTTTCTTCCAAAAATCAATGTTTCAGAGCTGGACTGGACCGATACAGTTCATTTGGCAATAAACAAATCAAAGTTGGGAAAGTATTCAGCTCCGGAAGTAAGTTTTTTGTTAAAGATTCAGATTCTGGCGAGAGCTTTTATGCCGGTGTATACAATATACCGTATCAGCTGTTTGACGGAGATGAAGTATGGTACTGCTTTACAGGTAATGATTCGAAACTTACTTACGATAATGGCGATGTGTGTAAGTTTTTGTTTGTTCAATTAAAAAAACGAACCGAGAAACTTATAGTTTGCCGTGTCAGTCGTGACCGTTCTGGAACCATGTTGTGCGTTCCGGAGAACAGTACAAAATATCCCGGCTTGATAATATTTGTTAATAATCTTGATTCCTCGTTTTCCGACGCGGAACTGGTTGCTGTTAAGTTACTCGAACAATCCAGTGACGAGGGAAATTATTATTGCGGTGAATGCGCGGAAATACTTGGTTCTGCTGATAATGTATCGGCTCAGGTTAAGGCTGCCATAATAAAATACGAACTTCCTAGTGAATGGCCGGAGGAAGTGAAGTCAGAAAGCAGTGAATTTACTGATGTGGTCCCTGAGAGTATGAAGAGGGATCGGGTTGATTTGACCGAGTTGCCTCTAATTACTATTGATGGTGAAGATTCAAGGGATTTTGACGATGCGGTGTACTGTGAACCGTTGAACCGCAAGGAAAAAGGTTGGAAGCTGTATGTGGCCATAGCTGATGTTTCCCACTATGTAAGGCAGGGAACTGCCCTCGACAGAGAGGCTTTTAAACGAGGAAATTCTGTTTATTTCCCGGATACTGTGATCCCGATGCTCCCTGAGATCCTGTCAAACGGCTTGTGCTCGCTGAATCCGAATGTGGATCGTTTATGTATGGTATGTGAAATGATCATAGATCATAAGGGCGAACTGGAGAAATACAGATTTTATCCTGCCACGATGCATTCAAAAGCTAGAATGACCTACACAAAAATTCACGGCATTATCGAAGGAGAACAGGAACTGGTTGCTGAATATCAAGATATATATTCCCATATTATCAATCTTTATGAATTGTACAAGGCTTTAGACAAAGCCCGCAAGAGACGCTATGCCATTGAATTTGAGTCGGAAGAGGTAAAATTCATTTTTGACCAGAATCGTTATATAGAAGACATTCAACCGCTGGTGCGCAATGAATCACACAAGATGATAGAGGAATGCATGATAGTTGCCAATGTGGCGGCAGCGAAGTTTATTGAGGATCATGAGCAGAAGACTGTCTTCAGAATTCATCCGAATCCTATTGATGAGAAGGTTGGTATTTTTAGAAATTTCATTGCAAGGTACGGACTTTCTCTTGCTGGCGGGGACGAACCTACTACCAAGGATTATGCAGAATTTCTTGAACAGATCCAGGATCGCCCTGATCGTACCACCATGAACATGGTAATGCTGAGATCTCTGGCAAAAGCTGTATATTCACCTAATAACTGCGGTCATTTCGGTTTGGCTCTTAAACAGTATGCTCACTTTACCTCTCCGATCAGAAGATACCCTGATTTAATGCTTCACCGAGAAATAAAATATCTTCTTGAGGAGGATCGCCAGATAAACCTTCATAATATTGGGGAACAGCATTATGAGTATAATGAACTTGCAAACAAGGGTGAACACTGTTCAGACACCGAAAGGAGAGCTGACGAGGCTACCTTTGAGGTTGCTGCATGGCTTAAATGCCAGTTCATGGAGGATAAGATTGGTCAGAGTTTTGAGGCAATCATCGTAAACGTGGTTAATTTCGGGTTGTTTGTCATGATTGAAAAGTGGCATATTGACGGCTTGGTATATGTCGGTAACATGGGCGGGGAATTCTTTGAGTATGATGCACAGCAACAGACATTGATAGGAACTTTCTCCCATAGGGTGTTTAAGATCGGGGATAAGCTGGATGTCATTGTTAAGGATATAGATTTGTCCAATAAGAGAATCAACTTTATTTTTGATAACAAGAAGAATAGGCAATCCGGTGCTAAAAAAAGCTAGTGAACAGTGGCACCTTTATTTATAATGATCTGATTTTTGATGATATGGACACAAGTGAATGGATAATAATTTAATTTTTGGACTTCATTCCGTAAAGGCTGCAGTTGAATTTCATCCGACAGATGTTTTGTCTGCTTGGGTTGAAAAAGGTAATGAATCAAAAACTGGCGAGGTTGTAGAACTTCTGGAACAAATAGGGACAAAGATTCAGTATGTTCCGAAGAAGACGCTTGATGCTATGGTTGACGGTTCAAATCATCAAGGTGTAGTGATAAAAATCCGGGAACAGCCGGCCAAGGGTGATAATGAACTTTACGATTTAGTGGACAAAACTGATAGGTGTTTTCTTCTTATTCTCGACAACGTGACAGATCCGCAGAATCTAGGTGCATGTTTCAGGAATGCGGATGCTGCAGGTGTTACAGCAATTGTCGTTCCTAAGGATAAATCTGTTGGAATTACTGGAACAGTGCGTAAAGTTGCAAGTGGTGCAGTGGAGCAGGTTCCTTTTTTTCAGGTTACAAACTTGGCACGTACGCTTAAAACTTTACAGGAAAAAGGAATTTGGATTGTCGGAACTGCCGGTGAAGCGGAAAAATTGGTGTACGACACTGATTTGACCGGAAATATAGCGTTAGTTATGGGATCTGAAGGAACTGGAATGAGACGCCTTACAAGAGAAAACTGCGATGAACTAGTTAAACTTCCGATGAACGGAAGTGTTTCTAGTCTGAATGTATCGGTTGCAAGCGGTATTTTCCTCTACGAAGTTGTTCGCCAAAGACTTGCTAAATAATTGGTTGATTTTTGATCCATTAGTGATTAGAATAGCACTCTGTCAGTCGTTGTGAGTTCCTTGCCTTAGTAGGTTGACTGACCCTTAAGAGGCTTTTCTATTATCCATAAGGGGCAAAATTTATGCGTCATTATGAAATTGTGTTCATGGTTCATCCAGACCAGACTGAACAAGTTAGCGGTATGATTGAACGCTACAAAGCTTTAATCGAAAAATCAAATGGTAAGATTCACCGTTTAGAAGACTGGGGTCTTTTACAGTTAGCTTATACAATTGATAAATTACACAAAGCTCATTACGTTTTAATGAACGTTGAAGCAGATCAGAGCGTTATCGACGAATTAGAATCTAATTTCCGTTATAACGATGCTGTAATCCGTAATATGATTATGCACGTAAAGAGAGCTGTTACTGAAGCTTCTCCAATGTTAAAAGCAAGACAGGAAAGAGAAGATCGCAAGCGTAGAAATGAAAGTGTTCAGGCTAACGTTGAGGATCAAGTAACAGAATCTGCTGAAGCAGAAGAAGCTGTAGCTAACTAAGTTTGAGAGGTTTAAATCATGGCTCATTTTTATCATCATCGCAAATCAAGTCATTTCGCAACTGACGGTTTAGACGAAATTGACTACAAAGATGTTAATACTTTAAAGAACTATATTACTGAATCAGGTAAGATTGTTCCAAGTCGTATTACTGGTACTAGTGCAAAGTATCAGAGACAGTTAGCACGTGCAATTAAGCGTGCCCGCTACTTGGCTTTACTTCCATATACTGATTTACACAGCAGGTAATCAGTAGCTGGTCGGAAGGTCTAACTCGTATTTAATTTTTTTGAGGAAAGGTAATGGAAGTTATTCTATTAGATAAACTTGCTCACTTAGGTAGCTTAGGTGACAAGGTTAAAGTTAAGAATGGTTATGCACGTAACTATCTCATCCCTAACAAGAAAGCTGTTATGGCTACAGAAGCTAATATCAAGCACTTCGAAGAACAGAAAGAAATTTATGCAAAGAAGATTGCTGAAGAATTGGCTGCTGCAAATGAAAGAGCAGAAAAGCTTACCGCTTTAGGTTCTGTTACTATTGAAGCTGTGGCAGGTGATGAAGGCAAACTGTTTGGTTCTGTTGGAACCAAAGATATTGCTGATGCACTGACCAATGCTGGTATTGCTGTAGCAAAACGTGAAGTTCACCTGAACAACGGTGTATTAAGAGCTGTTGGTGAATACGATATTGTTATTCAGTTACATGCTGATGTTACAGCTGATGTTAAGGTAAATATCGTTCCAGCTAAATAATAAGCCGTAGAACGTACTCATATTTTGTGGGCAGATCTGTAGATCTGCCCATTTTATTTTGCTTAATAGTGTTCTGATATTCTGTTTATAATTCTGTTTCGGTTGCCAGATTTTTAACTAAATGTAATGTATTAAAACTTTCACAAACCTCAGGACTATAGAAACCTTCTTGTTCTGAGGTCTTTTCTTTTCAAATCATATCAAAAATTCATCTGTTCCCCCTGTTTTTTGGAAATAATCTGCCTTTTTAACTCCTGTTTTATCGTAAAAGTTAGTGATTTCTTTGCAAAATTATCATTTTTTATGTCTTTATTAGTCCGTTTATGATATAATACGGACTATATATAAGAGGTGTTTTTATGAAGGTTCCTGAAGAAATCAGAAAGGTTAAAAGACCGGTTAATACTATTGTTGAAGACTCTGGCAGAGATGGTCCTAAAAGGTATTCTGTACGTGAGCGGAGTGCGGTTAAATACGTACCGGGAAAAAATCCTCAGCCGCATAATGGGAAAGTTGTCGGACATATCATCAATTTTAAGTTTGTTCCAGTTGATAACAAAGCTTCGACAGAGGCAAAACCTAAGATGCTATCCTACGGTTCTGTAGCTTTGGCAAAATCTGTATGTGACGACATAACAGATGATTTACTCGCGGTATATGATGCTGGAAAAGTATATTCCATCATGTCGCTGGCAATCATAAGAGTAATAAGACCGTCTACACCTTTAAGCCGTGTATCAGCTCACTACCGGCGAACCTTTACCAGTGTCTTTTTTCCGGGAGCTGCTGTTTCACAGAACTCTCTTGGCAATCTGATTGACTATCTTGGAGTTGATGAAGACAGAAGAAAAGCGTTCTTTTTGAAACGAATCAGTTCAGTGATGGCAGAACATCATATTGCGATTGACGGGACACTCAAGCAGGATAACAGCACGGTCAATGATTTGTCAGCATTCTCTTACAAAGCCAGAGTAAAAAACACAAAAGACATCTCTGTTATATACGCATACGATATTGAAAAAATGGAACCGGTCTGCGCACAGGTATTTCCGGGTAACTGTATTGATGCCAGTGCTTACTCGACATTCATAAGAAACAACAATATCGATAAAGGTATCATCGTTGCTGACAAAGGTTTTCCTCCAAGCAAAATTAAAAATGAGCTCAACAGCAGACCGAACCTGCATTTCCTTACTCCTATAAAACGGAATGACGTACGAATAAAGGATAATGACATGTTGTCATTCCAGGGGGTTCTTTCTGGAATTGCAGCCAATGTTCTTTACTGTAAAAAACAAATCAAGGGCGGAAGGTATCTGTATGCATTCCTTGATCAGTCAAAGTCATCTCTTGAAGCTAAAACCTTTCTAACTAAAGCTAAGCAGGATTCAGAGTTTGATTATGAGAAATACTGTGACAAAAAAGATAAATTCGGTCTGATTGTTTTAGAATCAGATCAGGATCTGCCTCCTGTTGTTGCTTATACGTGCTATGAAGAACGATGGAAACTCGAGATGGTGTTTAAGTATTACAAGATGGATGAAGATTTGGACAGAACAAGGGTTCAGGGAGATTTTGCTGTAATAGGAAGTGAATTCGTGAACTTCATTTCTACTTTGATAACCTGCAGGATTATCAATAAGGCTCAGAAGTCTGGAGTTCTAAAAGAAATGTCATACGGCGAAATGATGGATGATCTGTCATCCGCATGGAGAATGACTGATGCGCCTTTAAATGTACCGGCATCATCAGATGACGAATACTGGGTTCATACCCTCAATACAGTAATGGAAACATTAGAAAAGTTGGGACTTTCAGTTCCTGCAGCAAAACCTGAACCAAAGAAAAGAGGAAGAAAGCCCAAGGTAAAAGAACAGTCCGAAACAACACCTCGTAGACCGAGGGGGAGACCAAGAAAGGTTACAGTCTCACAAAACACTGAAAATTAGAAGTATAGTCCGTAGAATTGTGAAACTTTTAATGTATCTAAATATGTTAATAATGTATAAAAAACAAACATTTAATTAACAGTAGATTTTTGTTTGAATGAGGAAAAAATATACAGAATATCAACATAAGTGATTAGTTTTTTAGGAAAAAAATCTAAAGAATTAGAGAATAATTTCTAAAAGCTGGTATTAATTTAGTTTAATAAATAAACAAATTTGAACTAGATCACATAAATATGGTTAAAAACTATGCAAAAGATCAAAGATTAGAAAAAAAGATCAAAAAAAGTATTGCAAAGAAAAAAAAAGACTGTA
>ONPL01000177.1 GCA_900319705.1 uncultured Pseudomonadota bacterium
CAGAATTGTGTTCTTGTAAAAATATGCGTTCATGCCGTCAAAGTCGGTACCGTTATCACCTTGAACAAGCTGATATGGAATTGAAAACCATCTGCAGAACTCTTTAACAATGAACTCTCTTGTCTCCAGCAACTGTGTATCTGCCGGTGACAGATTGAATGATTGAAATTTCATGGAGGCCGGAATTACTCCGATGCCTTCACCGTTTCTGATGTTATTAAAAGCCTTGGCAATTTCTTCCTTCTGCTTGCTGTTAACGATTGAATCTGTTGTCAGAATACCGTTCTGTTTGCCTTTATTCTCAAACATGTCTACAGCGGCATTCTGAGCGCTGATAGCTTCCGTCAGTGTGGCCCGTGCAAAGTCTGTTAATGACAGACCGGTTATGCCGTTACCAAGATTCTTCCAGTGCAGAATGTTTTTGGATGGAATTTCCTCTATGCGGTCGTCAATGTTGTAGTATTGGTAGATTATCTGATTATTCTCTACCTTGACCTTCATCTGTGTCGGATTAAGAGGGTAGAGTGCTGCCACGTAGTTAGCACCTTTGGCCCGCTCAATTCGTGCGAAGGCATTACCATAAATCAGATAATATAGCGTCATAGTGCGGAAGAACTCGAACGGAGTCATTAAAGCGTTTGGGTGCTCCTGCAGCAGAAAGGATAAATGACTGTCTCTATCCGGTGTAACTCTGCCATTCTGATCTACCTTCAACACATCACATGGCAGAGCTGCCATTGTATTTACAATTTTGTTTACACAGCACCATACACCAGGGATCTGCATGACGTTATCAACCAGCGGCACGGTTGTCTTCTTGGTTATTGCGATCTGCGGTGTGGTCCTCTGATAACCTTTGTAATATCCGAGCAATCCTTTGAAAAAATTGAACATTCTAGTTTCTCTCTCTAAATTACTAAATCTGTGATATCAATATCTGATCCGGCACCTGAATAGTTTTCCTCAACGTTCAGAAAAATAGCCTGATTCATAGCCATGATTAAGGCTACAATGCCGTCAATTTTGTTTGCGTTCTGTTCCTTTCTTGGAAATATATTGTCATTGGCATCAGTATGTGCAATTACGTTGCTTGCGTGCCATTCCAGAATTGGATTTCCGTCTGTGTGCAGTCTTTTTTGATAAACAAGCGACTGTACCTGTTTCATCGGCTCACTTAAGTTGTAGGTTGTCATTCTGATTTCAACCATCGGCAGACCTTCATTCATCAGATTTTGTGCAAGCTGTGTTGCCTGCCACGGATCGTAAGCGAATGCCAGAACATCATATTGCTGTGTGTCGTGAATGATGTACTGCTCGATATCAACCAAATTCACGACTTCGCCCTCAGTCGCATGAATCAAGCCTTGTTTTTCCCAACCTTCATACTGTGAGTTGCGAGAAGTGTGGATTGTAGCCTCCGGCAGAAAGAACTCCGGAAATACGTAGTAGTGGATCTGCTCTTCACCTTTGCTGTTCTTTTCGCTCCTCCAGAACAGTCTGATCAGAGCCACCATATCAGTCTTGGTTGCAAGGTCTAACCCATAAATACAAGGACAGTTTCGAAAATCTGCAAGCTCTAAATCCGGTCTGTAACACTTGCGCCATTTAACCATTTGAAAGAATGACTGATTTGAGTTGCACCATACATTCAGATGCTTGGTCAGAAAGTTATTCTCTGCCTGCGGATTGATTAAAGCTTCTTTGTACAAACTCAAAATTGTGGAAGGTTCGACACTGACACCCCAATTAGGATTTGCTTTCTTGAGTGCTTTTTCTCCGTCCTTCTGCCAATTGTCAGTGTCGTCGATTGTGTAGATCACACCGAACATTTCATCAATTTCAATCTCTCCCAGGAGAATTTTGATAATCAGTCTGCGCTTTTCCATGCAGATACCGTCAAGCTCGAAACCGGCAGTGGTTATAGCGAACAGTAGCGGCTGATTGCGTTTACCGATTGATGTATAAACAACGTCATACAGGTCACGGGTCTTATGTGCGTGAAGTTCATCCACAATGGCACAATGGGTATTAAGGCCATCGTTGGTACTTGCGTCAGCTGACTTCGGCATAAATTTGGAATTGGTACCGATTATCAGCATGGAATTATTCAATACCTGGAGATGGAAAGCGTCTCTTAGATCTTTATTGCCTCGTGCCATCGCCTGAGCGTCATTGAATACAATGCGCGCCTGGTCTCTTGTTGTTGCAAAGCTGTAAACGTCAGCACCGGCTTCACCGTCAGCACATAGCATATAAAGAGCAATTCCGGAGCAGAGCAGTGATTTACCATTGCCTCTCGGAACCTCTATATAAGCAACCTTGAAACGTCTAAAACCGTTACTTTTCTTCACCCATCCGAAGATGCAGCACAAAATGAAGCATTCCCACGGCTCTAGTACGATGTTTTCTCCGGCCTTTGGTCCTTTGACATGCTTTAATAACTCTATGAATTTACATGGTTTTTCAGCTTTTTGAATGTCAAATTTGTAGGGATAATCCCTTTTAGAGCTGTTTTTAAGGTCTTTTTTATGTCGTTTACAGGCTAATTTTACCCATTTGCAAGCGTCAACACGGCCTTTGAGAACGTCTTCAATGTACTGATTCGCTAAATCTATGTACTTACTCATAAATCAAGAAATCCGTTTGTGCTCTCTTCTTTCTTACCTACAGTTTGAACACGTGATCTGCTGACCGGAGTGAATCCAAGCTCCTGCTCAAGCTGTCGCAACGTCTGTACAAGCTTCAGCGACATGTTCAGCAGTTTGGTTGGTTCCAGATTTCCGGCTTCATCGTAAACACACAAATCACTCTGCTCAATCTGAGCGTTTATGCGGTTGTAGTGGTCTAAGGTTGTCGCCCACTGTGATAACAGCGGACCGTCCAAGGTTGTTAACATGCCCTTTGGCATCTGCGACACTGCGAACTTCCAAATCTGCTTTGCACCTTTGGTCAGATTTGACGGAGGTTTCATCTCGGCAATGTCTGTATGTGGTTTTGGCTCTAGTTTATTGGTTCTGCATGGCTGCAAAGTGCCTTGCAGCGCTTTAACTGCCGTGCTTTTTATGTTCATTATTTAACCTAAACTTATTGAAATGCATGTGCGCACAAACGCG
>ONPL01000081.1 GCA_900319705.1 uncultured Pseudomonadota bacterium
ATAGATTTGATAATCAAGTCTGTCAGAAGCATAGGAGTTATCGTCATTCTGGAATTAAAACAGACTTCAGATGAAAACGAAGATAAGGTGCTTACTGCCCGGGGAGCCGTTGAACAGATAATCAGAAAGAAATATGCTGATCCGTATATTAAAAGGAACGACGTCAAAGCTGTTATTTCATACGGTATTTGCTTCTGTAAAAAAGAATGTGCCGTTGAAGGGAAAAAGCTGAAATAACGTAAAGACGGGCAAATGGAACTCTGTCTAACATCAAACTACACATACTATTCGTTCAGATAGCCTTGGTTCATTTTGTTGTTCTGCAAAATCAAAAGCAACTTGAACGGTGCAAACCGATCAAGTTAGACATAATCTTTTTTTCTTAAAATTCATAATTCTTTTTTTCGGATAATTCTTAGTTATATTTGCTATAATGTTGCATTGCTTTACGGCACATCAGACTCATATAGCCAAGAACGCAGTTGTTCCGCTTCATGGCTTTAAATAATTGCAGTAAGTCTGTTAACGATATGCCTGCTGAATTTTTTAGGTTTTTTTTATTATGATAAAAGTAGTTGTTGATGAGAATATTCCCTTTGCGGACGAATATTTTTCCGGAGGGTGCTGTATTGTCCGGGTTCCAGGACGTACGGTCAGTCCGGAGGAACTGGCGGATGCGGATGCACTGATCATCAGATCTGTCACTCGGGTCAGTGATGAGCTTCTCTGCCGTGCTGATAAACTGTCCTTTGTCGGTACCTGTACCATCGGAACCGATCATGTAGATCAGAAAATTCTTGCAGATCGCGGTATTAAATTTTTCAGTGCCCCGGGATGCAACCGTAACAGTGTCGGTGAATATATTATTTCGGCCATTTTTGTTCTGGCCCGGCGCTACTGTTTTGATCCTGCTGAGCTGTCCATCGGAATCATCGGTGCCGGTAATACCGGAACGTCGGTGATGAACAAGGCACTTGCACTGGGAATGAAGGTACGCCTGTATGATCCGTATCTTGATGAGGCCGGAACTGATCCGCGCATCTTTTCCTCCTTTGAGGAGGCGCTGTCCTGTGACATTGTAACCTTTCATGTTCCGCTGACCCGTGACGGGAAATATCCGACATATCATCTGCTTGATAAAGATGTTCTCGACAGTGTTTCTGATTCCCAGATCCTGCTCAATGCGTCAAGAGGAGATGTATGGGACAACCGGGCGCTGCTCGAACGGATGAACCGGGGTTCGAAACTTCGCTTCGTGCTCGATGTATGGGAGCATGAACCTAAAATAATCCCGGGCCTGATTGATTATACGGAACTTGCAACACCGCATATTGCCGGGTACAGTCTGGAGGGTAAACTCAACGGCACAGCAATGATTGCACGCCGGCTTTCCGAATGTTTCGGACTGGATGCGACGCTGCCGGATCCGCGCCTTGTGCTTCCTGCTGCAGACTGCCGTGAAATCACGGTTGATGGTGAGATTACCTCCGGCAGGCTCATGAAACTGATCCATCTGGTATATAATGTCGAGCGCGATGACGGAATTTTCAGATGCGGTTATACTGATGAAAAAAGTTTCGACCGGATGAGAAAAAATTACCCGGTCAGAAGAGAATGGAGTTCGCTGAAGGTAAAAGCGGCGGACAGTCAGAGAAATAAACTCAAGAAACTAGGATTTGATGTAGATGAGTAACTTAAATATTGCTATTGTAGGTACCGATACTGCTGCAGGAAAACTGCTGCTGGAGAAACTTGAAGAAAGTTCCATGGAGATTGAGGTTCTTTATCCGCTGGAAAAACTTCCGGAGGATTATTCATCGATCCGTTTCAGAAAAAAGACCTGTCTGATCGAAAAACTCGATGATTTCGATTTTACCAGTGTCTCCCTTGTTTTCTTTACCGGAAGCAGAAAAAATATTTCCGAGCATATCACCAGGGCGCTGGAGTCCGGCTGTTATGTAATAGATGATACCGGTGCTGAGGTTCCTGATTATGATGTGCTGACCGTTATTCCTGAAATCAACGGTGATGAAATTGCCGGATGCCGTACCAGACTGTTCCGTTCCCCTCATGCGGTGACCATTCAGACCGCTCTTGCAATGAATGAGATTATCAGTCAGTTCGGTTTGGAGTCACTTGATATAACCTCCTTTGAAGCGGTTTCAGGTGAAGGTCAGCCTGCTGTAACCGAGCTGGCGAACCAGGCAATTTCCCTTTTCAACACCAAACCGGTGGTCAACCGTCATTTTCCGGTGCAGATTGCCTTCAACACCATACCAAGCATGGTTGATTTTGAATCCGGTGAATCATACTCGGAGCATGAAAAGCAGATCCTTGGCGAGATTGAAAATTTCCTGCCGCAGATTTCCGGCCGGGTATGTGTAAATTCGTTTTTTGTTCCGGTATTCTACGGCCACAGCACCCTGTTCTCCTTCTCAACCTCGATGCCGGTTTCCGTGGAGGAAATCAGACAGGTGCTTGCAGACAGCAGTATGATCAGCTATGTGGACAGAGAGGTGGTAACTCCGGTGACACACGGTGTATCCCGTGATCTTCCGGTGGTAACCAGACTTAGAAGAAGCACAGCGGGTGAGAACCAGTTCAATCTGTTTTCTGTAATTGACAACTCTCTCAAGGGGGAGGTGCTCAACTGCATTCAGATCGCTGAAAAAATTATTGAATATATCGGCTGATCCGGCGGGATCTCAATTTGATAACGGATCAGACTGTTCTGATTTATAAAATAGGGATTTTAACTTATAATCTGTTCATAACAGTTTTAAAAATATAGGATTTCAAGTGATAGTTAGCAGAAAAGGACTGAAGACCCTTGCCGTACTGTTAGCGGGTTTGACGCTGGCCGCATCGGCACAGTCCAGAAATGATGAGAAAAATACATATACCGATCCGAAACTGGAAATTTTCAACGTGCAGATAGTCGGTCCCAGCGGAGTGGTCGGTGAAAGTACCAAATCACACAGCTTTATTCCGAGAACTGTTGTTTTCCCGAACCGTAAATTTTTAAATCCCAACGAACAGAACGGAACAGATCCTGAGGCTCTGAAAATTTCCGGCGGTTTTTTCTTTGATTATGAGTTCCCTGGTGATGTGGATTTCAGCAGACACGGTGAGAAGAGGATCGTAAAATCCACCGACAACCTGTGGACTGTCGCATCCGCCACCAAGGATGAACATGTCACCATTCATCAGCAGCTTGCTGCAATTTTCCGAAAGAATCTGCGCTGTTTCCCAAAGGGTAAACTGCAGTTTCTGAACGGATGTCTGCTTGATCTGCCGACTGTCGAACAGGCAAGGGCGGAGGATCAGAAGATTGGCAACCAGCTTAACAAGCAGGGCGGTGTGGCTCTGTCGGAATATACCTATGCTCTCAACACCTGCATCTATGGCGTATGCCGACAGCAGCAGCTTAAAAAGGAGTCGGCGGCAGCTTCCGATGAAAAGAAACCGGAAACCGAACATAAAATAGAACTTGAAACCGCATCCTCCGGCGGTGTTGAGTACTACAAACCGGAGAAGACATCCACGTCAAAGGATCAAATCAGTGAAACTCTTGCACCGAGCGCAACTATCAATCTGGTGGACAATACCGCCGTGGAGCAGGAGGAGGTTCAGAACGACGGCGGATATTCCCGTGATGAAAACAGCCGCGGCTCCCGCCGGCAGAACCCTGAACCGCCGGTATCGGACAATGTGGTTGCCAAAGGATCCTCCCTAACTTTCTCCAGCCGGGATCAGACGGTCAGGGCTACCAATAAGAAAGGAGAGGTTCTGTCTGAGGTGGTGCAGAACTATGATGAACAGCTTGAACGTCTCAAACAGAAACTGAATCAGAGTTCAGAAAGCAGCAGGGGAGGTTCTGCTGAAACCCAGCGTGAACTGCAGGCTCTGCGGGCCGAACTGTCTGAACTTAAACAGCTGATGCGGGAGAATGCCACCCGTCCGATTGAAATCAGACAGCTCGAAAGCAAATCAGAAACATCCGTGCTGGAATATATACTGATTACCATTCTTCTGGTGATCTGCGGTGCCGGCGGATTCTGGTGGTTCTACAAAACCATGGTCCTCGACAAAATTGTGGAGGATCGTCCTAATGATCTGCTGGAGGATTTTGAAGAAAAACCGAGAAAGCACCGTCAGAATGTTAAAAAACAGAGAGAACCGTCTGACGTGGATTCTGCAGCATCCGTGAAAACTGAAGTCCGCAAAAGTGCAGACGGTCAGGATTCCAGACTTGAGGATGATGACGATGATCAGTCTCTGCTGATTGTGAATCAGATCGGTGAGGATAATACCGAACAGGTGATCGCCGAGGCCAGGGCAAAAATCGAAGATCAGCAGCGCAAGCAGGAGGATATCGTCAATAAAAATGAAAATATTGTCGATTCCATGATGTTCGGACAGAATTCAACCGTTGAGTCTGTTGACGTATTTGATACCGAGCTGGTTCAGCAGGATTTCAGCAGTCATACGGTGGAAAAGGTCGATTTATCAAAGGTTGACGGGCATCAGTAGGCCCGCGGCGGTACCTGCGCGGTATCGCAGACAGTGTTAAGAGGGGGATCGGTTATGGGCAGAGCAATTCTTGGAATGATTCTTTCACTTCTCGGGATCTGCGGGAACTTAAGCAGTGAGGTTCATGCTGAAACGGTACGATATCAGGATTTGACTGTCACTTATGAGGGACAGCTGATAAAAATTACTGCTCAGACCAATCCGAGTACCGGTTTTGACTACAAGGTAAAGGATTATGACGCTACTGCCGTAAGTGTCCTCCCTGCAAGCTATTATATGGATGAGAAGGATCGTGAACTTGACGGAGCTTCTTCTCTCGGAACCTACCCGGTGAAGATCCTTAAACCTGGAAACACCTCCTTCATTTTCAGCTATCTGCGTGACTGGGAGGGCGGTGAAGTTGCTTCAACCTACAGGTTTGATATTACCGCCGATGACAGACTCAATGTTACCGACATCAGTATTTCTGATGCCAGAGCTCCGAAAAAGAAAACTTTCAGCTATGAACGTCTGAAAATAAGTTACGGCGGAGATCTTGTAACTATCAATGTTAAAACCAATCCGAGTACAGGATTTGACTGGTATTACAAAAAGACGGACGATTCGTCTGTGAAAATTATGAAGCCGTCATACAAATCAACCTCCACTGATCCGACTGCTGCCGGAGCTCCTTCCAAAGGCAGTTATCCGCTGCAGATCCTCAAAGAGGGACAGACCTCTTTTTATTTCTCCTACATGCGCAACTGGAAGGGCGGCGAAATCGCCGATACCTACAGAATTGATGTAACCGCATCCGCAGGTCCTGTTATTGACAGGGTTGAGATTGTGAGAGTTGATGAACTGAAGGATATTCCGGATCTGCACGAATAATCCGGATAACTACCAGTTTCTGTATTCTCTGATGATGTTCCAGGCTCTGTCGATGTGTTCACAGATCTCCCGGTGCAGCTTTCTCTGCTCTTCGTCAAGTTTTCCGGAACTGTCGCTGCCGTGTTTATAGCGTTCCGCCAGATCTGTGTACATCCTGCGGGCGTCGGCAGGTGCGGCGTTGACATCGATATCCAGAAACAGGTAGGCATTGCTGATTTCCCGCGGCATTGCCGGAGCATCGTCCGTTTCGGTGAAAAATTTTTCATACTGGTTGGCAACCGAGCCGACATTCCCCGTGAAATTGTAGGTGCTGATATAGGTTTCGGTTTCCTCCCGGTACACGAAATTGTATTTTTTTAGAAACACCTTCAGCAGTTTTTCCGCATCGGTGCTGCTGATTTTCATCCATCTGGCGAACTTGAAAAAAGTATTTTTTTCACGCATGGTCAGCACATTGTCGAAGAACAGAATTCCCACCAGGGTATTGAACAGACCCATCCTGACGGTTCTGCTGTCCCAGACCCCGCGGTGACTATGCACCAGTGCCGCAATATCCTCCTCCTGCATCTGTTTGCCTTTGTTGAAAAATTTGAAGAAGGATTCGATCTGAACTTGATTGAACTCCTGGCGGTAGGCCAGATCCCAGACGTATTTATAGATGAAGTGGTTGTTCAGACTGCTGTTTTTCCCGGTAAGATATCCGAGACTGTAGCCGAGAAATTCACATTTTTTGTCGGAACCGGTTTTATAGACAATTTTTTTAAATGACGACAGCAGAAACTTCCTGACCGTCCCCTTCTTCAGATCTTTTATCTGAATGGACAGACTGGCCACGAAGATTACAACTAAAAATAGAAAGATATAATAACCAAATGACATGATTACACTCCTGAACCTGCCGGATTGCAGAATTTCTACCAGTTTCGCGCCTTGCAGACAGTCTCCCATGCATCCTGGATCTGCTGGCACAGTTCCTTGTATCTTTGGATCTCCGCCTCTCCGAGTTTTTTACCGTAGGCACGATCCGGGTGGTAGCGGTGCATCATACGGTGGTAGGCCCGTTTTGCTTCAGCCTCAGGGGTATCCATGGTAATCTGGAGAAGCAGGTATGCCTGATCAAGTTTCTCCTCGCTGTATGAAGTTCCGCCTGATTTCCCGCCGCTGTAACCCTGACTGCCGGAGTTTGAACTGCCCGAACTGTTTTCCTGCTGTGCTCTTCTGCGGGAATCGGTGTAGCCGTCCTCGTACCAGTAGTATCCGCGTTTCTGCCCCTGCTGCTGTTCCTGCTCCTGCTGTTCCTGCCGGCCTCCGTCGGTTCTTGCCCATGCGCCATCGGCAAAATAATCCTCCTCGAACAGATAGGAGCGGTAGCAGTTTGAATCTTCATCTTTGACAAAACTGTATTTATTGATAAAAGAGGTAAACAGCCGGTCAAGCACCTGTTTTGAAAGTTCGACGGTTTTACCGAAGCGGTAGTAGAGATCAATCTCCTTCGGACTCAGCAGATTGTCCATGAAGAAAATGGATACAATCCTGGTGAATGTTGCAATTCTGTCCTTTTCACTGTCCCAGATGCCTCTGTTTTCGGTAAACAGCTCCGCCACCTGCGGAAATTTGTAGGTTTTTCCTTTTTTAAAGTATGTAAAGAATTCAGCAACCTGTTTGTCATCCAGTTCCTGATCGTAAATATCGTCCCAGATCTGCTTGTAGATCAGAGTATTGTTCAGTCCGCTGTTCTGTGCATAGAAATAGCCGGTGGCAATGGCGGTCATTCTTATTTTTTTATATTTCCTGCGGTGGAGAAAGTATGACACCATCTTTTTTAAAAAATTGGAATCGTCCTCGACACCTGATACCTTCAGTGAGTGATCAGTGATGGAACGCTTGAACATTGGAATGTCCAGAAAGTTTGAGATGATGTAGATAACCACAAAGATCAGTGTGGCTACGGGAAACAGAGTATCATTATTCAACGGCGGATATTCTCCAGGGAGCAGTAACAGAATTTTTTTTGAGCATTATACTACTGTGAAGGCGGATCTTAAAAGCGTGCTGTGTCCAATTTTTTAAGAGTATGGCTGCATATGCTGAATTCTTCAGATCCTGCTGCAGTGCTCTTTTGCCCTGCGTCGCTCCTCCTCTTTCGGAAGGTCCGGCAGATTGACTGACGTAAATTGTTCACGGGCCCGCCCTCTGTTATAATTATCCTGATTTTGCTGTTTTTTAACTTCAATAACCGGTTGGAACAGAAAATGCATGAATTGCTATCGGTCGTTGATTTGTTAAAACTAAGGTTGTAACTATGAAATTGCATGTTGTTGGATGTTTGTTATTACTGCTTACAGCAGTATCCGTGCTGCCGGCACCGGCCGCAACAGTGAGTGATCGCGTTGAGAGCAGGGCACAGACACTGGATTCATCAAAAGTTTATACCACCCCTCTT
Organism: uncultured Pseudomonadota bacterium; assembly: GCA_900319705.1. Taxonomy (GTDB): domain Bacteria; phylum Pseudomonadota; class Gammaproteobacteria; order Enterobacterales; family Succinivibrionaceae; genus UBA2804. The sequence continues at coordinate 7,847 of ONPL01000081.1, forward strand.
TGCGGAGGCGACAACTGCAAATCCCGCTCAGGCAGAGATGCTTTGAAACCGCAGCCGAACACCGCGGCACCGGCAAAAAACAGCGGCAGACATAAACCGGTACCATGGACCGAGGTCTCATCACGGGGAAAAAACAACACAACGTCAGCCGGCAGTGTTAAAAAAACGACAACCTTAGAACTTTTCAGCAACGACTATTTTGACCGCAGTTTCCCTGATACTGTTGATTTTTCGACAGAAGGCAGAGTTTACAACAGAAACGGCAACGAAGGTTTATGGAGGATCGCTGAGAACACCCGCGGCGGGCTTCCGCTTTACAAACAGATGTCAGCCGTATACCGCAAGAATCTGGCCTGCTTTGTAAAAGGCAATATCAATGAAATAATCCCTGGCTGCAGAATCGTACTTCCTACCCGGGAGCAGGCGGAGGCCGAATATGAGGAACACGGCAGAAATCTTCTGTATTTTGCCGGAGTCGACAGTGCCCGCCATCAGTATGCTCTTGAAAACTGCAGATACGGGATCTGCAAATTCAAGAAGGATCAGTCTGTAAAAGATTCCGGTAGCGGTGAGACTGCTGCTCCTGCCGGCGAAACCCCGAGTATTGCCGTAGCTAAAGTAAAGGAGGAGGATCGCAACGCAGCGAAGACTGCTACAACTGATGTGGATCTCAAAAATGCCAAGCTTGAGAAGCTTGATATCAAACTGGTGGATGAGAACGGCAGAGCTAAACAGAATGTCCTGATTGGTAAAAACGGTGAAAATATTGACGGTACCTCCCTCTCAATGCTGGATCAGGATTCCTTCGACAAATACAATCGTGAGCTCAATGCCCAGCTGGATAAGAAATTCGGTGAGCCGATTGAACAGCTCAGACGGGAAATCATTCAGCTTAATAAGAACCAGGTAACCATGAATCAGCAGCTGCAGGAGGATATCAAGGCTCTGAATCAGCGAATCGACAATCTTTCTGCCGAAATAGAGAAAAAACTGGCCCAACTGCCGGAACAGATGCCGTCCCCGGCCCAGCAGGTTGTGGTTCAGGAGGATTCAAATCTCAAGATCTGGGTGGTTGTGGTTACAATAATTCTCTGTATCATGTCCGTTGCCGCCTACTATATCATGAGTAAAACCAGAAAGATGCAGCCGGACGATGATGTCGGAGATGAGGATGATGAAGGCGAGGATATCAGTGACGGAATTGACGGTTTAATGACGATCAATACCGCCATGAATGGCGACGGGCTCGGAGATCTGGAGCAAACATCACCTGAAACATCTGATGCAAGCAGTGAGATTAATCTTAATACCGGAGAGACTGATCAGGTTAATCAGGAGAAGAAGGAGTTCATTCTCGAGGACGGCAGTCTGGAACAGAGCAGCGAACTTGTTCCTTCGGATCTCAATGAGGACAGTGAACCTGTGCAGGAAAACAGTTCAGGTTCCGGTATGAAGCTTGAGCTGGATTTAAACGAACTTGGCGACGAAAAACCTATAGCACGCCAGGAGAAAAAGCCTGATGCGTTCGATTTTGATTTCGACGTATGGGATGAAAACAGTTTTGATCTTGCTGAAAACCTTGATACCCCTGAAAAACTTGATGAATTTATCCAGAAACTTCAGAGCAAGGATGCAGAGGCTGAAGGCGGTAAGGAATTAAAAACTGTTGACGATATTCTTAATTCGATCGGTGAGCAGGATGACAACCAGCCTGCTGATGCAGCCTCAGGCGGAACAGACAGTCCTGCAGCAGCTGATTCTGTTGCAGTTTCTGATGCCGGTGATACGCCGGGCAACGATGATCTTGACGATTTAATCAGCCAGGTACAGTCAGCACCGAAGTCGGATGACAAGGTAAGCAACGATGATCTTGACGATTTAATCAGCCAGGTACAGTCAGCACCTAAAGCCGATGACAAGGTAAGCAATGACGATCTTGATGATTTAATCAGTCAGGTACAGTCGGCACCGAAGGCGGATGACAAGGTAAGCAACGACGATCTTGATGATTTAATCAGCCAGG
>ONPL01000076.1 GCA_900319705.1 uncultured Pseudomonadota bacterium
AACGATGTTTACCAGAGCAGAGCCGGTGATGGCACCGGAGGTTCCGTTTCTGATTGCATCACGAACCTGCTCCCCGGTGCTGATGCCGAAGCCGAGCAGAGTAGGAACCGCATTATGATCTTCAAGGAATTTAACCACATGGGCAATCGGATGACCAGCCTTGTTGCCGGCACCGGTAACACCTGATCTGCTTACCAGATAGATGTAGCCTCTGGAGTATTTGGCAATTTTGGCAAGAGCCTCATCGGTTGCGTTAGGCGGAGCGATGAATATCAGATCGATCCCGTTTGCTTCAGCAGCACTCTTCCACGGCAGACCGTCGGATTCAAACATTTCAACCGGAACATCTGCAATGAGCACGGAGTCAACGCCGGCATCAGCCGCCATTTTGAAAAAGTTTTCAATGCCTGGTGCATATACCAGGTTGATATACATGAGAAGACCGATCGGCAGATCAGGATATTTATCTCTGAGTCTTTTTACAATTTCAAAGCATTTCGGAGTATTGGCACCGTTCTGCAGAGCGCGTCTGTCTGCGGTCATGATCACCGGACCGTCGGCACCCGGATCTGAGAAAGGAATTCCCAGTTCAAGAGCATCTGCGCCGTTCTGAACCATGGTATCGATAACATCGAAACTGTCTTCGAGGGTAGGTTCGCCTAATACTGCAAACGGTACGAAAGCACCTTCATTTTTAGCTTTCAGTGTTTCAAATAGTTTCTGATATCTGGACATAATTAAATTTCCCCCCTTTCTTCCAGGATCTTGGTAACGGTGAAAATATCCTTGTCACCGCGTCCTGACAGATTAACCAGCAGAGTCTGCTCCTTGTCAGGATTTGCACGGGCCAGTTTGATTGCATATGCCACCGCATGGGATGATTCCAGTGCAGGAATGATCCCTTCGTGTCTGGACAGCTCTCTGAATGCATTGAGTGCCTCTTCATCGGTAACGTTTACATAATCAACGCGGCCGATGGACTTAAGGTAGGCGTGTTCCGGACCAACTGAAGGGAAGTCAAGACCGGCGGAAATAGAGTGGGATTCCTTGATCTGACCGTATTCATCCTGCATGTTGTAGGATTTGGCACCGAAGAAAATACCAGGTGTGCCGTGACCGAGCGGAGCACCGTGCTTGCCGGTTTCGATACCGCATCCGCCTGGTTCAACACCGTAGATCTTGACATCCTTTTCCTTGATGAAGTCAGTGAACAGACCGATTGCGTTGGAGCCACCGCCTACAGCAGCGATGATTGCATCAGGAAGTCTGTGTTCAGCTTCTAGGATCTGCTTCTTGGCCTCTTCACCGATGATTTTCTGGAAATTCTTAACGATGGTTGGGAACGGATGCGGACCTGCGGCTGTACCCAGCATGTAGTGGGTGGTTTCAAAATTTTCCGCCCAGTCTTTGAGAGCCTCGTTGCAGGCCTCCTTCAAAGTGGCGATCCCGGTTGTTACAGGAACAACTTCGGCACCCATCAGTCTCATTCTTACAACATTAGGCTTCTGGCGTTCAACGTCGGTGGCACCCATGTAGATGCGGCATTTGAAACCGAACAGAGCGCAGGCGATAGCTGTTGCCACACCGTGCTGGCCGGCACCGGTTTCTGCGATGATTCTGGTTTTACCCATGCGTTTGGCCAGAAGAGCCTGACCCATAACCTGGTTGGTCTTGTGGGCACCGCCGTGGAGCAGATCTTCGCGTTTCAGGTAAATCTTGGTTTTAGTGCCTTTGGTCAGATTCTGGCAGAGGGTAATCGGGGTAGGACGACCTACATAGTTAACCAGCAGATCGTTGAGTTCCTTTTTAAATTCTGGATCGTTCATTGCGTCCACATAGGCTTTTTCCAGCTGATCAAGAACCGGAATAAGAAGCTGTGGAACGTACTGACCGCCGAATTCACCGAAAAACGGATTCAATATAGTCATATATATTATTCCTTACAATGTTCAATAATTAATAATTTCTTAAAATTTTAAATAAATCTTTGATCATCTGCGGATCTTTCTGTCCCGGGGCTGATTCAAGTCCGGAGTTGAAATCCAGACCGAAGGTATGCTGTTCAACCGCTGCTGAGGCGTTCTGCAGATTAAGTCCGCCGGCAAGGATCAGTATATTGGCCGCCTTCTGGGCATAGGATTCGCTGTTGTCGATTTTCTGCGGTGCCACCAGGGCGGTGGATTTGTTAAGCTCAATCAGATATTTTTCAATTTCCTGTTTAAGCTGGGTAATTACAGTCCAGTCAAAGGTTACACCGGTACCGCCGCATTTAGCGCCGATTTTGGTATCAAGTACAATTTTGTCGACACAGGTAATGTACTTTCTGAGCATTTCCTGGGTCAGGCTGAGATCACTCTGAACCGGAACCGCCTTCCAGATTTTGGTGTGCGGGAGAAATACCTTCAGTTCCTTGATCTGTTCAACGCTTTCAGATCCGTGAAGCTGCAGTGCAAACAGATTGAGTCTGCGGGCGGCGGCAATCATTTCCTGATTGGTCGCGTTCATAAAGACACCCACGTACTTAAGATGTGTATCCTTCATGATCTGTTCCGCCTGATCCAGGGTTACGCATCTCGGGGTTCCCGGCACGAAAATAAGTCCGCCGTAGGAACCGCCGCAGTCTGAAAGAACTGCTGCATCTGAATGTCTGGTCAGACCGCACACTTTGTTATTGCCGTAGATCAGAGCTCTGCAGGCCATGGTTATATCCGGTTTGGAGGTCAGTGATGAGCCTACCAGGAAACCGTTTACATGAGGGGCGAGACGCAGTACATCCTGATGGGTGTAGATCCCGGATTCGCAGATTTTAACACGATCGTCAGGAATAAGGCCGGCCAGCTTTTCTGTACGTGACAGATCTACCGTCAGGTTGCGCAGATCCCGGTTGTTGATCCCGATGATCCTTGCATTGAGGGCGATGGCGCGGTCAATCTCCTCGCTGTTGGATGCTTCAGTAAGCACATCCAGGTTCAGTGACGAGGCCAGATCTGCAAGCTGACGGTATGATTCGTCCGGCAGTACTGACAGCATCAGCAGAACCGCGTCGGCTCCGTAGCGGCGGGCAAGGTAGATCTGGTACGGATCGATGATGAAATCCTTGCAGATTACCGGTCCGGAGAAACATTCTCGGGCCTCAGCGATGAATTTTACATTCCCCTGGAAGAAATCCTCTTCTGCCAGCACTGAAACAGCCTGGGCATAGTTTTCGTATACGGAGGCGATTTCCCTGACATTGAAATCCGGACGGATCAGTCCTTTTGATGGAGAGGCCTTTTTGCATTCCAGAATAAAATTGGTTTTATTGGTACGCATGGCCTTCTCAAGACTGCGGTCAGACGGCTGCAGACCGTCTTTGAAGGTCTCCAGCGGCTCTTCCTTCATTCGTTTCTCAAGCCAGATTTTTTTCTTTTCAATTATTTTTCCCAGAACATTCTGACTGATTGAGGATTCATTAAGCGGTAACATTCAGCAGTCCTTATGCAGCGTTTTCTTCGTTGTCGTGTTTTGCAAATTCAACCATTTTCTCCAGGGTATTCATGGCGCGGCCGTCTTTGAGACAGTCGAGCACCATCTCGGCGCCCACCGCAAGATTAGGAGCCTTGTGATCCATATAGAGCAGTGCGGCGGTATTGGCGGCGATGGCGGCATTGTGCGCATCGGTACCCTTGCCGGACAGAATGTTGAGAGTAATCTGTTTGTTCTCCTTCGGTTCTCCGCCCACCAGATCTTTAACCTCATAGGTCTTCAGACCGAAATCGCTCGGATTGAGCTGATAGGAGCGGATAATGCCGTTGTCAAGTTCGCATACGTTGGTGGTTCCGGTCACGGTAATTTCATCCATGCCCTGACCGTTTACCAGCATGACTCTTTTCTTGTTGAGTTTTCTGCATACCTCGGCAATCGGCTGAAGCATGTCAACACTGTATACACCAAGCAGCTGGAAGGTGTTGTGTGCCGGATTGATCAGCGGACCGAGCACGTTGAACACGGTTCTGGTTGCCAGGGTTCTTCTCACATTCATTACTGTCCTCATGGCGGAGTGATAGTAAGGTGCAAAGAGGAAGCACAGATTGTTTTCATCAAGTGATTTGCGGGCTCTTTCCGGGGTCTGATCCAGGTTGATCCCGAGTTCAACCAGCAGATCTGCGGCACCGGTCTTGGATGAGATGGAACGGTTGCCGTGTTTTGCCACCTTGAGGCCGAGTGCTGCCGCCACGAAGGCTGAAATAGTGGAGATGTTGATGGTCTTGAAACCGTCACCGCCGGTACCGACAATATCACAGAAGTCGTAGTACGGGGTAGGGAACGGTCTTGCCGCGTCAAGCAGTGCTGAAGCGGCGCCGTAGATTTCATCAAGCTGGTGGCCGCGAACTCTCAGGGCGGTCAGAAATGATGAAATTACAATATCATTGATTTCACCGGTCAGAATGGTATCAAAGGCGAATTTTGCCTCGTCATAGTTTAAATACTGTCCGGAATAAACCTTTTCACAGATATCATGAAAGTCCATAAAATTCTCCTTTGGATTAATTCTTTTCTGTAATAAATTCGAGGCTTTGATTGAGCAGTCTGGCTCCATCGGCGGTCATGATTGACTCCGGATGGAACTGGAAACCCAGCACGCGGTCGGTGCGGTGCAGTACCGCCATTACCAGACCTTCATAGTCTGCAATCACCTCGAGACATTCAGGAACTTTTGTAGCCACCAGCGAGTGATATCTTGCCACCGGCATCGGGTTTGGAAGATCTCTGAACAGCTCGTCATCGCTGTGATTAATCAGGGAGATTTTGCCGTGTACAATCTGACCTGCGCGATCTACAGTGCCGCCGTAGTATTCACAGATGGCCTGGTGACCGAGGCATATTCCCAGGATCGGGAATCTGCCGTGGCACAGATCTATGAGTTTCTTCATACAGCCTGCTTCTGACGGAGTGCCAGGACCCGGGGAGAGAACCAGCACCGGCTGGGATGTGCACTGCTGCATTTCTTCAAAAATAACCTTTTCATCAATACTGTTGCGGTAGATTTTTACCGGTATGCCCATGCTGCGGAACTGATCAACCAGGTTGTAGGTAAATGAATCGTAATTGTCGAGAAGATAAACCATTTTGTTCATTAAATAATCTCCTTGATGGTGGTTCCGTGGGCGGTGGCGATGGCGCTGAGTACAGCCTTGGCCTTGTTGAAGGTTTCGTCTGCCTCGCTCTGCGGTACGGAGTCGTATACGATTCCGGCGCCGGCCTGAACGTATGCCACTGAATTTTTTACAAAGGCGGAACGGATGACAATACAGGTGTCCATGTCACCGCTGCCGCTGATCCAGCCGATTGCTCCGCCGTAGCTGCCGCGACGCTTCTTTTCAACCCCGCGGATAAGTTCGGTGGCTCTGATTTTCGGAGCTCCGGTGAGGGTTCCCATGTTCATGCAGGCCTGGTAGGCGTGGATTGCATCCAGATCAGGACGAAGCTGTCCGACCACGTGGGAAACAAGATGCATAACCTGGCTGTAGCGGTCAACCTTAAGCAGATCTTTGACATAGCGGGTTCCCGGCTGGGAGATGCGGGCAAGATCGTTTCGTGCCAGATCCACCAGCATCAGATGTTCGGCAACCTCTTTCTTATCGTTGCGCATGAACAGTTCTATGCGGCCGTCCAGATCCGGATCGATTGCACCGTTCGGTTTAAAGCCGCGTTTGCGGGTTCCTGCGATCGGATACATTTCCACTTCATTGGTTTCAGTGGTGTATTTAACCGAACTTTCCGGAGATGCACCGAATATGGTGAACTGCTCGTCATTGAGAACGAACATGTACGGGCTCGGATTTGCCTTTTTGAGCTGACGGTATGCGGCCATGGTTGACGGACATTTAACGGCAAAGGTGCGGGACGGAACCACCTGGAAAATATCTCCTTTGCGGATATTCTCCTTGAGCTGTTCCACGATGTCGCAGAATACCTCATCAGGAAGATCCACCTCAACCTTTCCGGTCAGTGGTGCCGGCTTTTCATGTTCCGCCGGTTTGAAAGCATCACAGTGCTCCTTGATACTCTGCACCTTGTTTTTAACATATTCGGTGCAGTTGTTACGGCCGCTGAAGGTCATGCCGTAGATTTTGGTCTCCTGGGTAATGTGATTAATGCGGATCAGTGTTTCTGCAAGATAGAAGCAGAAGTCAGGACAGTCATTCGGGCTGACTTTAACCTGCGGCAGGTTTTCAAAAGCTGAAATCAGATCATAGGAGAAACAGCCGCCGAGGAAAATGTATTTGGAACCCTGGTCGCATTTGACGCTCTTCAGCACTGCGCGCAGAGAATCGAGCACGGTGGTGGCCTTCAGTCTTGAATCCTCGTCCAGATCTGACGGCAGAGGAGGGTATTCCACGGTCAGCACATTGCCGTTCAGTGAAACTTCAAGTTCGCTGTTCTGTTTTAAAATTTCGTAAAGCTGATCGTTTACATTGAAACCGTTAGGGGTGAGAGCCTGGGAGAAAACTGTACGGCCGAAGCAGGTGATGCGGTTGGCTGATCCGGTAATCAGTACTGATTTGGTTCCGGCCTTGGTGTCGATTTCCGCAGATTCGAGCAGCAGTGTGTTGTCAAAGCGGGATGTCAGCTGTTCGAACAGTTCCTGGGGATCATTAACGTAATCTGAATATGTTATAAAATCATCAATTTTAATATTGTCGGACATAATACTTGTAGCCTGTATTGTTTTAAATCTTCCGCACCGTTCAGCCTGTGCTGCGGTGCACTTTCTTTAAGGTCTGCTGTTATGTCCGCGCCATCGGAACACCTGGATCTCGCACATGATTTATTTTTTCCTTTTCTTTTTTTTTTATTTTTTTACCGGAACCTTCCGGTCGTCCTTTTTAAGATGCCGCCAGTCCGGTTTTTGTTTTTGAATGATCCTGCATTTTTTACTGAATCCGATTTTTCAAAAACAAAAACCCGCAAAAATTGCGGGTCTCAAGTAAATCTTAACAAATCATGCAATAGATAACCTTCGCACCCGCTACATGCAAGTACGCCACCACCAGAAAATTAATGCGGAATTGGTTAACATGATTTATTTACTCCTGATTCAAACTATTTGAATTATATGACTTTGTCTGCGCAAATTCAATATGACGATCACAAATCGGCGAAAAATGTGATCTGAAATAAATTTTGGAAGTGTCTGCCAATGAACATTAATAGTTTTATTAATCATTTTCAGCCGATTGATGTTTTACGTAGTGCAGGCAGAAAGAATTCATGAATTTGAACCAGCATAATAGTCTAATGTCGCGGTGTATTTTCAGAAGTTGTACTGCGAGCGAACCGCATGAAAGGTCACGTGCCGGTATGTTCTTACTGGAGGAACTGGCAGTTTAAGAGAATGATGATGATCCTGAGGAAAAAAATCGATGACATGAAATGCATATCGGTTTAATACTTTGCGGATAAACGTCAGATAAATGTTGAATAATCCGCGTATAGCCGCTAAATTAGATGGCAGAAAGTAAGGTTTTGACATCTGCTCCTTTTAAGTTTAATTGCATATCACGGATCAAAATTTAGTGCTGTGCTAAAATGAGGATGTCATGAAGTTCGGGGAGGTTGAGTTTTATGGGCAATATTCTGAATCCTGTTGAAGGCAATTCCTTTGTTGATCTGGTCGCTTTCAAAGACGAGGATATTTTTGTAGATAAGACTGATTTTATTGCCAAAATGTCTGAAAATATCAATAAAAATAAGCGTCAGTTTGCTGTCACCCGTCCCCGCAGATTCGGGAAAACCGTAACAGCTGACATGCTTTTGGCTTATTACTCAAAAGCTTATGCCGGTCAGAATATTTTTGATAAGCTCAAAATAACAGAAAAGGAATACAAAGGCACTTACGAAATACACCTTAACAAGTATGATGTAATATACATCGATATGAACTCCATCAGAGATGATTATATTGCCTATACTGAGGATGAAGATTTGCAGATAAAAGGTGTTACCACGATTGTTGATTATCTGCAGTACTCAGTAATCGAAGAACTTAAAGAAAATAAAAGCTATGCAGAATTACTCAGTAATAGCAGGAAAGTAGGCAAAAAAAATCTGTCATCTGCATTAAAGGTAATATGTGATCATACTAAAGAAAGATTTATTTTCATTATGGATGAGTGGGATTTGATCTATAGGGATTATCGTCATGATACTGAACTACAAGAATCCTATATTGATTTTTTGAGAGGCCTGTTTAAAACCAAAAAAGGACAGGCATGCTTTGCTTTAGCCTATCTCACCGGTATTCTTCCTATCAAAAAATACAACTCTCAATCCGCATTAAACGGATTTAAAGAATACAATATGCTTTCTCCTGAGCCGTTCGAGAAATATTTCGGTTTCACAGAAGATGAAGTTGCAGAAATTGTTAAGAGTCCGTCATGTGCCATATCTTCACAAGAACTGAAAGAATGGTATGAAGGCTATAAGCTTAACGGCATCGATATTTATAATCCCAACTCAGTAGTTTCTGCTGTTAATGACGGTAAGTGCAAAAGCTATTGGAGTGGAACGTCATCCAATGAAGAAGTTGTGCATCTGATAAACATGAATTTTGACGGAATCAAGGACGATATCATCCATCTTGTTGAAGGCAGTACTATACAGTTCAATTGCAGAACCTTCCAGAATGATATGGTATCAATTGAGAATAAAGACGATATTTTCTCACTGCTGGTATGTCTTGGTTATCTCGGGTGCGTGGATGACGGCGGTGATGATCGCACAGCCTACGTTCCAAACAAGGAAATTAAAACAGCTCTTGCCGCTTTGGTAAAATCTCAGCCGTGGTTTAACTCTATGCCGATTATTGAGCGTTCAGAGATGCTTTTTAATGCCATAACCTCTCTCGACGGCAATAAAACAGCGCAGATTATTACCGAGATCCACAATTCTCCTAATGTATCACTGCTTAATTACAATCGTGAAGAATCAATGGTGTTCTGCCTTATATCCGGTCTTATGTGGCGCACCGAGCGTGAATACGAATGCTTCCGTGAACTGCAGTCCGGTAAAGGAAGTGCAGATCTGATTTATGCCCCTAAGAGAAACATGAATCTTCCGATCCTGCTCATAGAGTTCAAATACGGTCTGAACGCTGAAGAAGCCATGAAACAGATTAAGGAAAAGGAATATTTCAGCAGATACCGGGACGGCGATTATCCGAACGATGTACTGCTTATAGGCATTAACTACGATCCTAAAACGAAGGAACATCAGTGTCTGATTGAAAAACTCGATTAAACACTCCAATCAACGCCGATACCAGCATTTGAAGGAACTCATGCTGTACTTTTTTAGTACAGCCCCCGCATCATCCTGATCCCTAGCCGGATAAAAATGATGAAACTTACAATCATAACCAGAACCGGATAGATCCCCCCGGCCACCAGAGAGGTCAGTCCGCCTAACAGCGGCGCCAGGGCGACCAAACCGATAACCTTTCCCATCTGGCGGGCGTAGATTTTTTTATTTTTCATTTTTACCGCATAGTTGCGGACAATCATGTGATGATCCCCGGATATGTACAGGCATGCGGCGTACAGCATCAGTGCTCCGGAAAAAATAATCATCAGTATGGCATATGGTTCCATTTCGTCCATAATTATTCCTGCTGTAAGATCCTTCTATCTTTCCTATCTATCTTTCCTAATTATTAATGTTTCACTGTGTTCTGTAAACTTCACATTGGAATATTCACGAGCTTGATCATGATCTTCAGAAGGTTTTGGAAATTTTGCTTTAAGGTTTTCTTTGAACCAGATTGTTGCCTTGGTTTAGCCTAACTTGATATCTATCGCCTTTTTTGCATCTTTATCCTGGAAATCACAAAGGTCGATGATAAACCTTAAGGGTTTTAAAGATCACATTGAAAAATTCTGTTTCCTCCGATTACGATACAATTTTTTTATTTGAGTAACTTGGTTTTGTCTCTCAGATCTAGACTGCTGGATCGGAAAGCAGGTTTAATTACCTGCTGATATGTCAGAATAATGTAGCGGTGTTACCAGCTGATTTTCAGAAATTTGTATGGTTGGTTACCCGCTGTATCCGTTAATATAAATGCTGTTACCTTGATTTCAAAGAAGTGCAGAATTTTAAAAGGAATTTTCGTAATTTCTTCAAAAGTTCATATTTTTCAGTACACAATTGTGAAATACTTCAAAAAAAACTTTAAAACATGACATTAATCAACGTTCTGATATATTGTTTAAAATTGATCACAAATTTTAATCAGAATTAGAGAACCTGATTGTTCCCCAAAAAAAACAGCGGTAAACTTTTTCAGTAGGTAATAACCTTTGGCTAGGATTGTGATTTGCTATGGAACCATGTTATTTGAATGAACGTGTTAAGTTTGCTTGTGCCATTGGCAATAATGTTATATTTGAACCAGTTGGAGGCGATCCTCATTTAAAAATTCAAGGCAGTCCTATCCTTACAACCGGTACAAAACTTCGTCTGGCTGTGCCACCTGTTCCTGGTCAGTGCATACTTAATCCGTTGCCAAATGGAACTCCCGGTCCCTGTCAATGTTATACAATATCAGGTAGTTGGATCAATAAATCAAATTTAAAGCTGCCAAGCGGTAATGCTTTAGTTCGCGATTGTTCAAATACGTGTAAGCAAAGAGGTGGAAAATTGAGTCCGTTTTCCCCTTCTTTTGTTTCGCTTTTGAAGATAAACACAGATGCTAGAATTTCTGGGATATCTGATATAGGTAATTTTAAATCAACAGAACCGGAAAACAGGGAAAGTGTATCAAAGCAAGATTCAGTTGGATCATCTGATAGTTCCAAAATTGACAATCAGGTGCAGGTAAAAAACAGCCAGAATACACATGCGGTTGTTTCTGGTGATGAGAAAAAAGAAGAAGAACAAAATAATGATTTTTGTGCAAAATGCGGTACAAGAAAGGAATGTGACGGATGTGCTTTTTTAAAGACTTCTGATGTTGAACAAGTGAGGAAGCTGAGATCTACGTTGGAGAAAAACTGTAGTAGAAATGAAAAAATCGATGCGTATAACAGCAGTAACATTAACACTACAGACGCAATTCATCATGTAATTTCTATAAATCAGGGGTTTAACAAAAGAGATATTAAGACACCAAATATTATATTGCGGCGGGTTGCAAATTTTTTTGATTACGATATAAATTCTTCAGGTAATCTTGTCAGGCTTCCGACTTTTGTTATGTTCGAAGATCTTTCCGCCGAAAATATAATCGATGTAGCAGTTGACATGATGAACAAAACCAAAGCTCAGTTCCATTTAGGTCATCATAATTATCAATTCACCAAAGCATTGCAAAAGCTAGATAAAGCATTGGAAAGGTTGGAATCTAGTAATGAAACAACAGATTCTGAATTAGAGCACGCTGCGACATTTAAAGAAAAAAAATCATCAAAAGACTCCGTAATTGAACAATTGGATAGGGCTGTATCCAAATTGGAGCACGCTCAAACAAAAGAAGAAAAAATATCACCAAAAGAGCAAGTAATTAAACAATTGGAAGATACACGGACTATATTGGAGGAGTTCAAGTCTTTCGTCTATCTGACTGAATTAATCCGTTCTACCTGTCAATCGTTAAAAGATGATGATTACCGTCTTGACCAAATCAAGGGCTTGAAAGATCAGATATTTGAGCTTAAGAAACAGATGGAAAAAGCTAGAGATTTACTTAATTCTGTTAAACCTTATGAACGAATGGTTAAGGATTTGATTAATGAAGTGCTCGTTACTGATGATGAACAGGGTTTTCTTGATTTTAGTAAAGAAAAGGTTAAATGCTGTATTCTCCAGAAAAAAAACGATAATAAAAAATTTTTTCAACAGATCATGGATGGTATGGCAGATGAAATTAGGCCCGAACTTATTGATATCAGTAGGAAAAGGAACCGAAATGCAGGACAGTATTTTTTTGTTTCAAAACTTGCCATTTATTATGCATACCGAGATGTACTTGAAAAATTCAAATTGGATCTCGATTTGGCGAGTGATGGAACTGTAAGTAACGATTAGCTCATCAAGAGTGGTGCTATGAATAAATTTTTTGTTATTGATTCTGTTCTCAGTAGAGATGATTACATAAAAATTGAATTCAGTCTGGATGAATTCAATTGGTTGGCCTGCCTTAAATCTGAATTCCAATATCTGGATCATAGCATTATATCCGTTGAGGTTGATGAAGATAGCGGTGAGATATTCCAGGATTTTGTTTATATGTCCGGCGTTCTGTTGATATCTGACAGACTAAAGAATTTGTTTGATTCACTTGGTATTGATTATTTGTTCTATAAAAAAGTTATATTAACAAAGAAAAACATCGGTATAGAAGAAGATTACTGGTTGACGGTTCCGGAACGAATTGACTGTCTTGATAAGGAGAACAGTGAAATCAATGCTAGGCGCAAAGCTAAAAGTATAAAGATTGAAGAAGATAAAACAGGCAGATATGAGATTTTTAAACTAGCCGGAGTTGTGAACCCGGAAATAATAATTTCGGAAAGAATTGCTACTGCGTTACGTGACAGTGATTTTACAGGTTTTTATATTTACAGTGTTGATGATGAGGAATGATGCTATGAGTTTAAGCCCCATGGATATAGTTAAACAGACAGGAACGACTATTATTTTTGAAGAATTTAATGCTGGTTCTTCTGATGATCCCAAACATTCTTTAT
>ONPL01000075.1 GCA_900319705.1 uncultured Pseudomonadota bacterium
AACTCTGCGATCAGGTTTTAAACCAGAAACAGGGAAACTGCCTTGATCTATCCCTGCTGTATGCCGGACTGCTCGAAGCGGTTGGAATCAACCCGCTGCTCATTCTAACCGGAGATCATGCCTTTGTAGGTTTCTGGCTTGAGCAGAAAAACTTTCCGAATGTTGCTCAGGCTGACGCTTCGAACATAACCAAACGAATTGCCGACGGAATCAACGAAATAGCCATAGTGGAAGCCACTGCTCTTCTCAGTCATTCGGATTTCAAAAAAGCGCAGCAGATGGCTCTGCAGAATCTCAAGAATCTTGATGCGGTGGAATACATCATCGATGTAAAATGCGCCCGTGTTTACGGCTACTCTCCTCTGCCGATGAGAATTAAAAGCGACAGCGGCTGGACAATTGAACGTCCGCAGCTTGACAATCTCAAATCCTATTCTCCCGATCGCCTGTCGGATACGGTGGTGCTGAGCGGCAGCACAGCCGAACTTACCAAAAAACAGGTCTGGGAAAGAAAACTGCTTGATCTCGGTCTGCGCAATACACTGATCAGCATGCGTCTCAACAAGGTTCTCATTCCTGTTTTGTGCAACAGCGTTGATCAGTTTGAAGACAACCTTGCCGACGGTGAAAGTTTTGTCATTCTGCCGCGTCCTGAAGAAATCGATTTCAAAAATGAGGATATCAGTTTTGATACTCTTCACAATCTGCCTCAGTTCAAAGATATAGTAGATCAGGATTTCAAAAACAAACGACTGAGATCCGTTCTTACCGATGCGGTACTGAAGGATAAACTCAAGGAACTGTTCAGAGCTGCCAAGGTATCTCTGGAAGAAAACGGAACCAATACGCTGTACCTTGCGCTCGGTCTGCTCAAATGGTATGAAAACGAACGCAGCACCAAGGCCCGTTATGCTCCTATAGTACTGCTTCCGGTTGAAATTATCAGAAAAAGCGCCGTTTCAGGATTCACCCTCAGACTGAGAGATGATGATCCGATGATGAACTTCACCATTCTGGAAAAAATCAAACAGGATTTCAAAATCGAAATCAACGGTCTGGATCCGCTTCCGTCAGACGAACACGGCATAGATCTGCGTCTGGTTCTGAACATTGTGCGCAAGGCGATAGTTGATCAGCCGCGCTGGGATGTTCTTGAATCCGGCTATATCGGAATATTCTCCTTTACCCAGTTTGTAATGTGGAATGACATCCGCAACCGCAGCGAGGATCTCAGCCGCAATAAAATAGTTAAAAGTCTCATCGACGGTAAACTCAGCTGGGATTCCAATTTCACCAACATTCCGGAGGAGGTTGACGAATCTTCAGCCATTCTGCCTATTTCCGCCGATGCTTCCCAGCTGTACGCCATCAATGCGGCAGCCAACGGGGAAAGCTTTGTACTGCACGGACCTCCGGGAACCGGTAAATCACAGACCATCACCGGTCTGATCGGCAACGCACTGGGTAAAGGGAAAACCGTACTGTTCGTTGCCGAAAAAATGGCGGCTCTGTCCGTGGTTGAAAAAAGGCTGTCAAAGATCGGTCTAGGCGCATTCTGTCTTGAAATCCACTCCAACAAGGCAAAGAAATCCTCTATTCTCGAGCAGCTTCAGCAGACACTGGAGCTGGCAAAGGAGAACGGAAGATCCATCTATACCGAGAAGGCGGACCAGCTTGCAAAGATCCGTTCGGACCTTGCCTGCTATGTAAGGGCACTGAAAAAGATCCAGCCATGCGGATACAGTACCTATGAACTGCTGAATCTTTACGAACAGAATATAGATCTGGAAACATCACTGACCTTCCCTGCAGATTTCGTAAAAAGTCTCACCAAGGAAAAACTGGCAGAACTTGAAAAGGTGATCCAGGAGCTGGTGGCAATGGGAAGAGAACTCGGGGAAATTTCAGATCATCCTCTGGCTCTTATCAGCGGCGGAAACTACAGTGAACAGCTGCGTACGGAACTTCCGCATGAACTTGATTCCTATGCCGAATCATTCAATGAAATGGAGAATACTTTCAAAGAGGTTAACCGGCAATTCAATCAGCCGGTTGATAATTATGAAGATCTGACCGGACTTGCAGAAATCATCCGCAGCGCAAACGTACTCACCTCGTCACCGAAACAGTGGTACAGTTCCGCCAACCGTTCACGGATCCTGTCCGATCTCATAGATCTGACAGATCTGTATACAAATGCCCAGAAGGTAAAAGCGGATCTGCATAAAGACTGGAAGGATGAGCTGTTTGAACAGGATTCATCCCAGCTTCGCAGTGAATACGATTCCGTCATGTCAAAGTGGTTCCTGCCCCGTTTCTTTGCCAGCCGCAAGCTGACCCAGAAATACATGGGATATTTCAAGGGTTCCGATTTTACCTCGGTTGATATTTCACAGCTGATTTCAAAACTTGAAAAATGCGACAGCGACTGCGATAAAGCCTATACACTGCTTAAAGAGCAGTCGGAGAATCTCGGTGAACTGTATGAAGGCAGAAAAACAGATCTGGCTAAACTGAACAGCTCTGCCAAGGAGGTTCAGGAAATTCTGCGCAAATTCAACAGTATGAAACTGAATTTTGCGGCACTGGCCGAGGATGATTTTGCAACAAACTGCGCAAATGCAGAAAAGGCATGGAACAGATACCTGGAAAAATTTGACAGTCTGGATCAGAAACTTGAGCTCACCCGCGACAATACCGCCGGCAACTGGTTTGATGCAAACCACAGCATGCTGTCCTTCCTGGATTCACACCCTGAAATTCTCAGAGAATGGATGCTCTTCAACAACAGCAGAAAGCATGCAGTTGAACTCGGACTTAAACCGCTGATTGATCTGTACATGACAGAACTGAGCAACGATGAGGTGCTTGATCACTACCGCCATGCAGTCTACCAGGCTCTGGTAACACTTGCCATCGACGGCAGCGACGAACTGAAGAACTTCTCCAGCGCCAGATTCAACGAGCAGATCCGCATGTTCAGAAGCATGTCGGAGCAGGTACAGAAACTTGCCCAGCAGGAAATTTACTTCAGACTGCTGGCACAGCTTCCTGATCCTAATATCGATGGAGCAAAGAGTTCCGAGCTGGGAATTCTGCAGAGAGCCATAAGAAACAAGGGAAGAGGTCTGACCATCCGAAAACTGTTTGAACAGATCCCTAACCTTCTTCCTAAACTGTGCCCGTGTATGCTGATGAGTCCTATATCGGTAGCCCAGTATCTCGATCCGAACCGCGAACCGTTTGATCTGGTGGTATTCGATGAGGCATCCCAGCTGCCAACCCGCAAAGCGGTGGGAGCAATCGCCCGCGGCAGCAATGCGGTTATTGTCGGAGATCCTAAACAGATGCCGCCTACAAGTTTCTTCATGTCAGGAAACGAGGATGAGGACAACCTTGAAATGGAGGATCTGGAAAGTATTCTGGATGACGCTCTGGCCATCAATCTGCCTCAGAGTCACCTGCTGTGGCACTACCGCAGCCGTCACGAAAGTCTGATTGCCTTCAGCAACCAGCAGTTCTACGGCAATGATCTGTATACCTTCCCGTCAACCAATGATCGTGAATCACTGGTTACCATGAGAAGAGTTGACGGATATTTTGAACGCGGCGGCAAACGAACCAACTGCGGAGAGGCAGAGGCCATCGTTGAAGAAATCATCGCGCGCTGCAAAGATCCTGTTAGGAGAAAGCAGTCTCTCGGTGTTGTTACCTTCAACATCAGCCAGCAGAATCTTATAGATGATCTGCTCCTCGAGGCGTGCAAAAAAGATCCGGATCTCGATGAATGGATCAACACTTCAGAAGAACCGCTCTTCATCAAGAACCTGGAAAATGTTCAGGGTGATGAACGCGATGTAATCTTCTTCTCCATCGCATACGGCAAGGATCGGGACGGGAAAATGACCATGAATTTCGGTCCTCTTAACCGTGACGGAGGATGGAGACGACTGAATGTAGCAGTTACCCGAGCCCGCCAGGAAATGCGTATTTTCAGTTCCATCGGCTATGAGGACATTGATCTCAACAGAACAGCAGCCGAAGGAGTCAAGGCACTGAGAAACTTCCTCGAATATGCTGAACACGGAAGACTGGCTATGGACAAAAACCGTGCATCCCAGTTTGCCGGCCGCAGGGACTATATTGCCGCCAATATTGAACGAATGCTCGTTGATCTGGGCTACAAGGTTGACCGCAACATCGGTAAATCAAAATTCAATATCGATCTGGCAGTTCTGGATCCTAATGATCCTAATAAATATATTCTTGGTATTCTGCTCGACGGCTATTCCTATCAGCAGGCTCACAGTGTATGGGATCGAGAGGTAAGTCAGATATCCGTTCTGCAGGGACTCGGCTGGTATATCACCAGAGTATGGTCTCTTGACTGGAAAAACAACCGTCAGAAGGAAATCAACCGCCTGCTGGAGCTGCTTACAGCACTTCAGGATCCGGAACAGAAAGCAAAACTTATGGAATCGGCAAAACCCAGACCTGTCGAGGTACCTCCTCCTGTCACTTCCGCTGATCCTGGATCCGGATCTGTAGCCGGAACCGTAATCAATTCAAGAAGAACTGCGGTTGAGGCACCGGTTGTACCCGCCAGAAATCTGGCAGTGGTAAACGATCCGTACCAGGATGTGGATCTGGCCAAGGAGCTGAGACACCCTCGCGACATACTGAGTGATTCCCTGCTGACCAGCAAGTTCGACGAACCGCTGGTTCAGAAGGCTAACCGGCTGATCGAGGTTGCCGCTCCGATGTCCAGGACACTGCTGCACAAAATTCTGCTGGAATGCTACGGAATAAGCAGAACCAACAAGAAACTTGAAGCTAAACTGGGAGGTGAAATCGCCATCAGGATCAATGCTGTCAAGGTTCGCGACACCGTAAACGGAGAGCTGTACTACTGGAAACGAAGCCAGGATCCGAATACCTACAATACGTACCGGACCGGCTACTACGGTCTTACCAGAAACGGAACTGATGTTGCGTCTCAGGAGGTTACCGCCGCCATCATGACCGTGGTTAAAAACATGGTCGGCATCAGTTCAGGCGAGTTGATCAAAGAAACATCCAAAATTCTCGGAATTAAACGTTCGAATAAAAATTCCAACGAATACTTCCAGATGGTTCTGGACAAACTGATCGCGCAGAAGAAAATAACTATCAATGACAGTGGAAACTGCATGATTAACAAAGATTAAAAAAAGTTCACACATATGATATTATGCCGATTTGTATGAACTTTAGAATAGTTTTTGCATCTAAAGTTATGCACTATGGCTAAGCATCAGTGAACGATGATTATTAACTTTTAATTTAAGGATAAACGCCTAATGAATAAATTTCTCAAAATTGCTCTGATGGTTGCTCTTGCAACTTCAACCACAGTCGGTTTAAACGGCTGCACCAACAATTATGACAGTGAGAACCGCAGAATTGCAGATGAAGGCACAACATTCCAGACAACCTACGGAATTATCATCAGTTCCAATCCGGTTAAGATCAAGGAGGAAAACCTTGATAAAGGAACAACTAGTGCCGTTGCCGCTATCGGTGGTGCTGTGGCAGGAAGTCTCATCGGGTATAATTCCAGCCATCACCACAGCAGAAGCTACAAGTGGCACCATGGCGGTCACACCGGCTCCGATGTAGGCGGAATTATCGGAGGACTTGTCGGTCTCGGCGCTGGTCTGCTGATCGGAAACCTGATATCAAACAGTGCCAATACTGTAGACGGATTAAGAGTAAACATTGTTACCTTTGATGATCAGAACTTCACTATCGATGTTCCTAAAGACAGCCGTTTTGTTTCAGGTAGTTATGTGCAGATCAACGTTACCGGAAACGGATATACCCAGCTTACCCCGATCACCAAGGAAGCATATGAGCTTGTTGTAAAGCAGCAGAACGCTGTTAGAGCAGGCAAATACAACGTGAACGACCAGCAGTATTATGACGATAACAATTATTCCCAGCAGAACAGCTCATCCAGGAATTCATCAAGATCAAATTTAAATGATTCAGATTTATACCTGGATTAAACGCTAATTACAGGAAATGTTTGAAAACGGCGGAAATTACCGCCGTTTTTTATTACCTCTCTGCGGCCTGCTTTTGGCTTTTCCCGCTCTGATAGGCTGATTGCAATAGTTATAAAGAGAAATCTGCAGCTGGCTGCGATCTATTTTTGAGGTACACAGTTCCATTTCAAACTGATGCTGATCTGCAAATCTCTTGCTCCAGCTTTTCTCTTCAGGATCAAACCTGTATCCCAGACTTTTCAACTGTTCCTTAACCGGATAGGTTTTTCCGCTGATAACCGCTGTAATACAGTTCCGTTCATCCGAACTTTCACTGCTGATGGATTTGAGCACCTCCTGCTCGTTGAATGGATCAAATTTGAAATTAAGTTTGCTTACAAACGGTGACAGTTTTTCTTCAGACGGAGCCAGCAGATACAGTTTTTTCCTTGCCCTGGTCATGGCAACATACAGCAGGCGGCGCTCCTCCTCAACCAGATCATTCTCATACAGCCCCACCACCTTAAGATATACCGAATCAGGATGAATCAGAGGAAAGAACCATGAACTGACATTAACAATTACATAGTCAGCTTCACCGCCCTTATAGGAATGCACTGTCTGGACTTTGATATTTTTACCGGTTAACAGCCGGTTAAGTTTGGCAATTTCACTCTGGGTCCGCACCAGCACAATCACAGACTCTCCGTTTTCCTTTTTCTGATCGAGATATTTTGCAATTTCAGCAATTTTTACCGGAACATCAATTTTCGAACTTATAGCTGTAGAATGAACAAGGCAGACTGTTCCTGCACTCTTCACAACAGCCCGTGCGCCGGCTCCGCGGCCTTTCATAAGTTCGTTGCTGATCGAAATAATCGAAGGAGATGATCGGTAATTGGAAAGAAGATTCAAACGGTTCGGCTGTTCAAAATATTTTTCAAACGAGGTGAAGTAGGACAGTTCCGCTCCGGAATAACCATTGATTGACTGCCAGTTATCACCAACCGCGGTAAGGTGTATTTCACCGGAGGCCTGACGGCGGATCTGCTTCAGAAGTTCATAATATGCCGTCGAGAAATCCTGAAATTCATCAACAAAGATATGACTCAGTCCGCGGGTAAAAAAAGATTTGCCGAAATCAGTGGCCAGTTTCTGTTCAGCAACCGAAAACAGTTTCAGAAAGTCGTAGCAGTCTCCGCGGTCGAGTTCCTCTTCATAACTTTCATACAGATCTTTGAACAGACTGTCGAACAGCCTCTCAGTATCACAGCCTGCCACATAATCCTTCACAATCAGGTTAAATTTTTCCGGAGTAATTTTTTTCTGTTTGCAGATCAGGATCAGATTCTGAAAGGCTTTCAGCATACGCTCCCTGGCAAACGTGGCGCGGGAAAAAATATCCAGATCTTCAGATTTTCTGATTTCACAGCCGAATATATTTTCAAGATCCCGGATCATTTCATCCTGCGATTCCGGCTTTATCCGATCTGAAAAATCAAAATCTGCATCTGACAGAGTTATCACACCCTTTCCCTGTGATTCATGGGAATACAGCGCATCACTCCAGCTTTTTATGTTCAACAGCGGTTCCGTACCGTTAACAATCTGAAAGAAACCTCGTCCCTCCGCATGTGAATTTTTATAAATATACGGCAGATTGTAGGAAACCAGCAGATTGCCGAGGTTCTGATCACGAACATCCGATACGATTTTCCCGTCCGCGGTATAAAAGAAATCCGCCTTTTTCTGCTCGCGGTCCGAAAATGAGGACAGCATCAGTTCCACATACTTTCTTAATGTATCAGGATCTTTTATTTTACGGTTGAGAACTCTGAAAAACACACTGTTGTTAAGAGAACTGCAGTCATCGGTAATAAAAAACTGCTCAGAGGACGGTTTTACAATCTGGTAGGCAAGTGCATGAAAGGTCATGATCTGCGGGATCCGGATCCCGTAAAAGCAAAGAGCATTTTTAAGTACCCGATCCCTCTGCTGATAGGTAAGGCTCCCCTGCTGACTGAGATAATCAAGAAACGACCGGTAGGCAGTTTCCCCCGCCAGGATCTTGAAAAGCCGCTCACGAAGCAGTACCGAGGCACTTTTATTAAATGCCAGCAGCAGAATGCATGATGGTTCAATTTTCCGGTGCTCGGTAAGAAACAGAACCTTGTAGATCAGCAGTGTTGTTTTCCCCGAACCTGCTCTGGCGGTTATCAGAGTATTGAGACTGTCATCCATAATGGCAGCAGCCTGTTCGTCATTCGGAGGTAGAATGGATGGAAAACGCTCTGCAAACCAGCCGCGCAGAATATTAAACGCGGCTTTTTTTACACCGGGTCTGTCTGAAGATTTCAGCGACGCATAGAATTTCTGCCAGTCACTGTAAAAATAATTCTTCAGCTGCTTATCTGTTTTTTCCATCATTATCCAACCCGTTAAGATGCGTATATTATAGCAACTTTGCAAAACGACAGGAATTACTGTTGTTTCACAGTACAGTTCACAATTATAAATCTCCGTTCACCAACATACATTTATCTAGTGATATTATTCTAGTGGTTGATCAGGCTGCCGCCAGCTCAACATGTTTACTGCATAATAATTAAAAAGGAAACAGGGGGAAGATCTGGGGTTCAGATCTGTATTTTAATGAAAGTATCACTGTATAAAATTTTTGCCGTTATAGTAGTCGGCATTATTGCGGGACTGCTGCCGATTCTTTATCCGCAGGTGCTTCCGCTCAATATGGTACAGCACACTCTGCTGGTTATTTTTGCCATTGCCGCCACAGCATGGCTCTGCGAACCGATCCCGGTTTATGCGACCTCTCTGGCAATTATGGGAGCTCTCACACTGCTGATTTCTGACTCGTCAATAACTCCGATCAGAAATTACATCATTGAATCAAACGGGGGAGATCTGCTCTCATACAAGGGGATCCTGAACAGTTTCAGTTCTCCGATCATAATTCTGTTCCTCGGAGGTTTTGCTCTTGCTATCGGTTCAAGTAAGTACAAACTTGACGTTACCCTGGCAAAAATACTGCTGAAACCTTTCGGTTCCGGCCCTCGTCGCGTTATGCTCGGAGTTATGACCATCACCGGATGCTTTGCAATGTTTATGAGTAACACCGCAACCGCTGTTATGATGCTCGCAATGATGACCCCGGTGCTTTCCTCCATCGATAAAAGCGACCGCGGTATCAAGGCTATGGTCCTGTCCATTCCGTTTGCCGCCAATATCGGCGGTATCGCAACTCCAATCGGTACACCGCCTAACGCAATCGCACTGGCGTATCTTACCGGTGATAACACCATCAGTTTCGGCCAGTGGGTTGTCTATGCACTGCCGATTGCCCTTGTTTGTATCGTAGCAACCTGGATAGTTCTGAATGTAATCTTCCCGTTCAAGGAAAAGAAAATCGAAGTTACCATCAAGTCTGAATTCAACAAGGACTGGAGAACTCTCACTGTTTACGCAACCTTTATTGTAACAATTCTTCTGTGGATGACAGAAAAATGGCACGGTGTTAACAGCTATGTAGTTGCGCTGATCCCGATTATCGCCTTTACCACCACCGGTGTTATGAAAGCACCGGATATCAAAACCATGAACTGGGATGTTATCTGGCTGATCGCCGGAGGTATAGCCCTTGGTGACGCCCTGAGTAAGACCGGACTGGCTGAAGTACTTGCACACATTGTTGACTACAGCAAACTGAACATCTTCATGATCATTGTTTCAGTGTGCACTATCGGCTGGCTGATTTCAAACTTTATCTCAAATACTGCGACTGCCAACCTGATGATCCCGATCATATTTGCAGTGCTCAGTACAATCAGCGCAACCAATCCGGAGACACTCGGCACCTTCTCAATATCATCTATTGTTATGGCCGCCGCTCTGGCTATGTCCTTCGCCATGACTCTGCCTATCAGTACACCGCCTAACTCCCTTGCTTATGCCACAGGCTTGATTAAAAACCGCGACATGATGCTGGGTGGAGGAATCGTGAGTGTAATGTGTCTGGGTATAAATATACTGGCTTTGTATCTTTTTAAATAAATAAAAGACTAAAAATTCTTTTCAAAATCATGATCTGCAGCAGATCATGATTTTTTTATTTTAAAATGATTAAAATA
>ONPL01000095.1 GCA_900319705.1 uncultured Pseudomonadota bacterium
ACTTACTGTGATTTTGTCTTCAGCTTCAAAGTAGTGGAGGTATTCAAGTTCCGCTCTTCCTCCGATGCTGCCGTTCTTGAAGAGTGCGCCGCCTGCAATGCCTAAATGACCTGTACCGTCACTGAAGTCTGAAAATTTGTAACCATGGTAATGTTTGTCAAAGTTAACGTGAATGTTTGAAACACCGGTTTTTAAACCTACATAACCGCCAACCTGAGTATCATCTGCAAAACCAACACCTGATGTTGCCAGGAACAGACCTGTTGCTAATAACAATTCTTTTTTCATTTGTTTCCTCTTTGTAGAAAATTTTGTTGATAAAATTAAAAAACACGAATAATTCTAGCTCGTTATTAAAAAATAGCAATACTTTTGCAGTAAAAAACTTGTTAAAAAATGGTTAAAAATGACGTAATGACAAAAAAATCTTTATAAATCAAAAGAATATATATATAAACGAAATTTTAAATTAGCAAAAATATTTTGCTGACACAAATTATCGTTTATTATGAATGTTGATCTTAAACCTAGGATTTGACTAAAAGTAGCACTATAGTTATAAATACGGGTAGAATAAGGTTTTTAAATATTATATAATAACACTATATAGTGTTATTATATAATAAAGGAGCTTATCTGTGCCGTTTATAAGAACTCAGAAGCTGGTGTATGATAAAGCCGGTAGGATTGTTTCCGGATCGGCTTCGATAATAGATGTTACATACAACCCTGGAGGAGAGAAATACAAATCAAAGCAGACCGTTCGGGAGAGGCTCGGAAGAGTTGTTGAGATGTACGGAAAACGAAAAGGACTTTTTCAATCTCCAACCAGAGGTCTTGTGGTTTACGATGCTGATGCCGATGCTTTCTCATCTTCACAGATGACGCGTGATGAATATAGAAGTTCTCAGATCGAAAAAAATATTTCCGAAGAAGTAAACCAAAAACAAGGTGTTGGAAACGAACATGAATCAACATCAAATGAACTATACGAAGAGGTAGGAGGTGTATTTCCTGAGCCAGATGTGCATACAGTATTCGGAGATACATATTTGCTGATTGAGGTAATGAAGAAATCAGGAATATGGAAAATTATATCCGGGCTGTTTCAGGATAAAGCTGATAGACAGAGAATTTTGTGTCATATACTCTACGGACTGTTACGGGACGGCAGCAGGATTTCATGCGAGGATTTTATATCAAAGTCTTTTGCATCATATCTGACAAGAGATATACCACCCCGTAGTTTGAAATCTGATACAAGATTCTTTACGCTGATGGGGGAGGATAAACTAAAGCAGGCTTTCTTTACTGCATATGCCGCCAGTATGCGGGAGAAGGAAAAATCTTTCGGCAGAGCTTGCTATGTAGATTCTACACCGTTGCCGAATGCGATAGATTCTCCGTTTAACGCACTGTGTTCTCACGGACTTGATGCAACATCGGTACAGATGAGACTGGCGTTGGTTCTTGATGAGACAAGTCTTTATCCTGTATGGTACGAAATCATTCCAGGTAATCTGTTGGATTTGAGCACGTTGACCACAGTTACAAAAGATGTTGAGATTAGTTTAGATCTACATCTGAGCAACTATACACTTGATGCAGGATATGCGTCAAAAGAGTTGATTCAGAATTTTGAAAGTCAGCAGGATTATGGACCGGCTCCGGATAGGACCTATCTTGTGCGGATGCCTGCTAAAAAAGGATTTCCATACAAACAGCTTTACTCTGAGATGAAAGAATATCAGTGGAAACCAAAATACGAGTTTGTACGCAAAGGGCATATGTACTTTGGAAAAGAAGTTGTCAAGACGATTTTCGACAGGGATGTTCAGTGCTATGTGTTTGTGGACAAATATAATGCTCTTAAAGGTTATACGCAGTTTATGACAACACATTCTGATGAATATGAAAAACTGACACTTCGCGAGCAGGCATGGTATCAGGTAAAATGCGGATTTTTTGTTCTTATGTGCAACTATCGCAAAACACCGCAACAGATATTGGACGATTATTTTGGCCGTTCCCGTATTGAAAGCTTTTTCAAAAACAGCAAGGAATATTTAAAACTGCTTCCATTATGCAAATGGAGTGACACAACTGTCAGAGGAAAAATATTAAGCGATGTGATTACTGCAATTGTAAAGTTGAACATGCTTCAGATGCGTAAGTCGTCAGAACTTTCCATGAGCAGTGTAATAGGAAAGTGCCAGTCTCTTTTCTGTATTAAGGATTCCAAGACCAACAAGGTGTTCATAGAGAAGCCTAACAAACAGGTAAGAGAGTGCTATGAAAATTTTGGAATAACAGTTCCTGGAGAACTTGACTTAACAACATACATTGATGAATTGTTGGGATCTAATGAATGACTGCTGAAGATTTTCTTCAGAGAAAGACGAGAATGATATAGTGTTACTTTTTATTAGATCTTAGGATAATTGTCGTAATTTAAGTGCGAAATGTAAGATATAATAAGCAGATGTGAGTATTAATTGTTCAGAAGTTAATTGAAGTTCGGTCCGGAAGGGACAAAATCTCCGGCTTATCCCTCAAACCGTTATAAAATGCGGCTTCTGTTAGATAAGGAATAATTTTACTCTCCGGGAGATTTTATGGATTCGGAACTTACCAGATTTGATCTGGAGCATGTGTGGCACCCCTATACATCTCTTACAGATCCGCTGCCGACCTATGAAGTGGTGTCGGCTCATGACTGCACCCTGGTGCTGGATGACGGACGTGAACTTACCGACGGCATGTCGTCCTGGTGGGCCTGTATTCACGGCTACAATGTGAAGGAACTCAACGAGGCTGCAAAGGGGCAGCTTGACCGGGTGTCCCACGTGATGTTCGGCGGGATCCGTCATGAAGGTGCTGCTATGCTGGCAAAAAAACTGGTGGAACTGACTCCGGCCGGCCTTGACTATGTCTTTTTTGCCGACTCCGGCTCGGTGGCGGTGGAGGTTTCACTCAAAATGGCGCTGCAGTACTACAGCGACAGAGTCAAAACCAAAACAAAATTTCTTGCACTAAGAAAGGGTTATCACGGTGATACCTTCGGAGCGATGAGCGTAACCGATCCGGAAGGTTCAATGCATTCAATCTACCGTGACTTTCTTTCTCAGAATTACTTTATTGATCAGCCCGCCTGCCGTTTCGGAGATCCGTGGGATCCGGATTCAGCAGATCAGCTTTATGAAATGCTGCGTGACCATCATGAAGAGATTGCGGCGGTGATCCTTGAGCCGGTGGTTCAGGGTGCCGGCGGAATGTATTTCTACCATCCCGAATTTCTGCGCAGGGTACGGGCGTACTGCAGTCATTTCGATGTATTGTTTATTGCCGATGAAATTGCCACCGGTTTCGGCCGCACCGGCAAGATGTTCGCCTGCAACTGGGCGGGTGTGACTCCGGATATCATGGCGGTGGGCAAGGCGCTGACCGGCGGATATATGACCATGTCAGCCGTGCTGTGCAGTAAGAAGATCATGGAGGGGATCTGCAACGGTTCCGCCGGGGTGCTGATGCACGGCCCTACGTTCATGGCAAATCCTCTGGCGGCCAGGGTTGCCTGTGCCTCGGTGGATCGTCTGCTTGCAATGAACTGGCGCGAAACCGTCCATCATATTGAGACTGTTCTAAAGGATAAACTGCTGCCGCTTGCCCGTTATGACAGTGTGGCGGATGTACGGGTGCTTGGTACCATCGGGGTGGTGGAAACCAGAAATCCGGTTGATATGGCGGTACTGCAGAAGTCCTTTGTGGATGACGGGGTGTGGATCAGACCGTTCGGAAGGTTGATTTACGTAATGGTACCGTATATTATCAGTGACGGCGAGATTGCAAAGCTGGCGGCAGCCGTGGAGCATGTGCTGCAGCGTAATCTTGTCTGAGCGCCGGAACATACCTGCTCCGGTGGTTTGTTTGTTTAACTCGGGTTTCAAAATGAAAAAAATCAATGAAATAACCCTGCTTAAAATGCTGGCACTTCTTTCAGTGCTGTTTTTTCACTGCTACCGTCCGTTTTTCGGAGCCGGCACCTACTGGAAGGTGGTGATCGATTCAGATCTCGATTACCTGTCATGGCTGCTGCACTTCAATAAGATTTTCGATGTGCACTGTCTGTTCTTCTGCTCCGGATTCCTGTATTTCATGACCATGTCGTCGGGAAAAAGGACAGTCGGGGAGCAGCTTGTCAAACGTGTCAAAAGAATAGTGATCCCGTACTTCTGGGTAGGTATGCTGTTCTTTGTACCGATGTATACCATATTCAGTGTACCGAGCGGTCTGCATCTTGCGGATGACACCCTGCTGGAGGGTTATGAAAAGTTTGTGACTCTGCGGTTCAGTGAACATATGTGGTTTCTTCAGATCATGCTGATTATCACGGTGATCTGCCTGCTGCTTAATTTCATGGTCGAGAGATTCTTCTGGCTGCTGCTGGCGGGCTCCTTCCTTATGACTTTCGTGTTCAACCGTTATCTTAACGGCATTTTCTTTATGAGCCTGCAGTCGATGTCAGACAATCTGTTCATTTTTGTCCTCGGCGGAGCCGTGTACCGTATTTACGGCCTTCTTACCCCGGTCAGAAATCTGATGCTGTTGACAGTCAGCGGGGCCCTGTTTCTCTTTGCCTACAACTACGAGGTTCCGAAGGGGATGCTTTCCCAGCTTCTGTCGCAGATCGCTGCCGGAAGCATATGTATCTGCGCGCTGTGTTTTGCGCGTCTGTTTGCAGATCCGGTGATGGATTTTCTCTACCGTTTCAGAGCGGTGCAGTTTTTTGATCGCAACTTTATGGATTTCTACATGTACCATATGCCGATCCCGCTGGTATGCGCCTTGTATCTGTATGAACCGTTCCACAGGGTGATAGATTCAAATCTTGCCTATGCGGTGTCTGCATGGCTGGTAACGCTGGCACTTACCGCGGTTGCGGTAAAAACCGACGCAATGATCCGCCAGGTGAGGGATCGTCTGCTTTCCCGTCCGAAACAGGCTTAACGCAGCCTAAATCCGTGACGGTACCGCCGTAAAAACTGCCGAACCGTTTCCGGAATTATGATCCGGCGACGGTGCGGTTCCATGCGGCCGGCCGGATTTTCCGTTTTTTAATAATCTGATCAGACGCGTCATGATCATGCTCCGATCCTGTTAATTTGTTCTCCATCACGAAATTCAACGCAACTCACCTCAATAGTGTGACTGATTATTCAATATGATTTTTTGACCGTCGGTTTTTCCTGAACCGGATAATATAATATTCTCGGCTATTTTGCGGCTGCCTGCCGGCCGGAGATTTTTGACGGGACAGAGAAAGAAAATTGTTCGAGTCAGGCGTGGCGGTATTTATTTTCTTGGAATTTTTCATATGACTTTTGCTGATTCAGAAAACAGATTCGAATATATAAACGGAGATCTGGACAGAATTCCAGGTATTGTTGAGCGTTTTTCCCCTTATTCAGATATGCCGGGCGGTCTTCTGATCTGTCGTGCCGACAGCAGTGGTGAAATTCTCTATGCCAACAGTGCCGTGATGGAAATCATGGAGTGTTTCAGTACGGAAAAATTTCTGAAAATTACCGGAGGAACCTGGCGCAGTCTTGCATCCGAAGCCGATACCGCAGTGATTTGTGAGAGGCTGGTTAAATGGAATGAGACCGGAATAACCTCCAGCAGCAAGTTTCATTTTCTTGGATGCTGTCCGTCCCTCGGCAGACGAATGCTGGATGTGGAATTCTTCTACCGTTTTATTCAGGATGTAACCCTGGGCGGACTGATCTACTTTTTCGTGGTTTTCACCAGGGATGAGCGGGATCTGCTTACAGATCTTCCTTCCATGTCCCGTTTCCTTAATCTTGCCAACAGTTCTGAAGGTAAAGCAACTGACGGATCCATGGCTATGGTTTCCTTCAACCTCAACGGTCTGAAGATGTTTAATGAAAAGTTCGGTATTGCCGGAGGTGATGCACTGATAGTCAGCTTTGCCGATATTCTGAAAAAACATTTCGGTGCCGTGAACTGCTCCCGTTTCGGTGAGGATCATTTCTATGCCTATACACCGGTAGCAGGTCTTGAAGATAAAATCAGGGACATTTTCAGTGAAATGTCCCGCGTCAATGACGGCAATACTCTTTCCGTAAGGGCGGGAATATATATTATGGAGCCGGATGATGAGAACCGCAGCTCCAGCAGTGCCTGCGATCGTGCCAGAATCGCCTGTGACTACGAACGCAGACATCATGAATCCTGCTTCGTATACTATGATAAAAAGATCCGCAATGAAATCCTCAACCGCGACTACATCATCAGCCATATTGATGAAGCACTGGAGAAGGAGTACATCGCAGTCTACTATCAGCCGCAGGTTGTTTCACAGAGTGGCAAACTGTGCGGATTTGAGGCGCTGGCAAGGTGGATCGATCCGGAACTGGGAATGCTGTCACCTGCAGTATTTATTCCGGTTCTTGACGATTATTCTCTCACCTACAAACTGGATCTGTATATCATTGAACATGTGGCGAGGGATCTGGTTGAGTCCATGAAACGCGGACTCAATGTGGTTCCGGTATCCTTCAATCTCTCCCGTACCGATTTTGAAAAATGTGATCCTTTCTCCGAGGTTATTGCCATCGCGGAACGCTACAATCTACCCCGTGAACTGTTCAAGGTTGAAATTACCGAGACTACCGTGATGTCGGACATCAACAAGATGAAAGTGGAGATCAACCGTTTCCATGAAGGAGGTTTTGATGTTCTGATGGATGATTTCGGCAGTGCCTATTCGTCCCTCAGTACGCTCAGAGATTTCGAATTTGATGAAATCAAAATCGATATGGGATTTATGCGTAATTTCAGTCCGCGCTCCAGGGCTATTATCAAACCGATGGTCAACATGGCCAAGGCTCTCGGGATCCATACTCTTGCCGAAGGTGTTGAAACACAGGAACAGCTGGATTTTCTAAAATCAATCGGCTGTGAAATGATTCAGGGATATTATTTCGGTAAACCGGAACCATACGAGCAGGCTGTGGAAACACACCGCAGACTGACTAGAAACTATGAACAGCTGCTTCACCGCACTTCAAGCATGATCTATTCCAAGGGTTCCGCCAAAAAACAGCCGGAGGGAAAGAGCACATTCGGATCTTTAGACAGGGATGAACTGGAACGGATCCTGGGCAGCGTTTCTTCGCTGTTTATAACAATTATCGGTATCGATCTCGTACAAAACAGCTGGGAGGAATATCTTTCAAGTTATGAAATGCACAAGTTTCTCAATCAGGGCTCAAAGGATCTCAGAGAAAAACTTTACAATGCTGTTATGGCACTGGTAAAACCTGAATACCACTATAAAATGATCAGATTTCTGGATTTTGCAACCATTTCGGCTCGACTTAAGGACTGCAGCTCGGTTTCCACCGATTTTCAGAGTTCCCTGGATGAATCCTATATCAGGCTGGAAATCTTTTCACTTGAGAGAAACTCTGAAGGCAATGCAACCAGAATTCTGACAACCACCAGAACGGTAGATCCTGATCTGGTTACTGCTGATCACTACAAGACTGTTACCCACGCGCTTAAACATATTTATTCAGCCCTGGTGGCCTTTAATCTTGAAGATCGCACCTTTATCCCGTATGTAATGCCGGTTGCAATGCTGGAGCGAACCGGGTTCTCCAAACAGCCTTATGATCTGGCAAGAAATATGTTCCTGGAGAATTTTGTCGACGACAGATATAAGGAGATGGTTTACCGTTTTACCGATCTGTCTACTCTCAGGGAACGTATTGCAGATAAAAAGCAACTCTACATTAATTATCTTAATCCTGCCGGCGAGTGGTGCCATCTTACCTTCATTCCGTCGAAATATGTCAACGGTGAACTGGTTCAGGTGCTTGCCGCTGTGCGCAATCTTGCTCATGAAAAGGATGTTCTGCCGAACGGCAATATCTGGGATGTATATGAAAACTGACAGCCGGACTGAAGAGAAAACGGGAATTATAAAATTAGTGTACCGGCTGTCAGGTGCCATATGAGCTGAGTAGAGGCTGAGTTTCACTTTCTAAGCTTAAATTTTTATGAAACTTCAATTTGAACAGTCTGGTTAACTAACATTCTGCAGGTAAACGCTCCATAATAACCTTTGATGCTATTTAAGATTGTTTAAAATCAACAATCCAACCTTTTCTTTTTTCAATAAGGTTTAACTTTTTATAGGAA
>ONPL01000012.1 GCA_900319705.1 uncultured Pseudomonadota bacterium
CTAATGTGCTCCCCGTGTCAAGGACAAAAGATTAATGCGAAGTAAAGAATTTAAGGATCCGTGATATACTTTGGATGCCAGCAAAAGGAGGATAGGGCAACGCTGAGGAGCGACCCGAGCGCCAGCTGGCTTCCGAAGGGGCGATGCCATACGGTATCGCTCTTTTCCGTTGCATGCTTACGGATCAAAGCAATACCGGTGGTTGAGCCCCTGAGGAACAAAGCGATAAACCTCGGGGTTCAAGGGGCAGGGCCCCTTGGAACTTCTATCTCCGGAGGCTTTCCAGGGAGAGGATATTCCCCGGCAGTAACAAAACGGTAGTATTGACTGGGCGACAGCTTAGCCAGTTGCCATTGATACCGGTCATGGTTGTAATAATCGAACCAGTCATCAATATCGCGCTTAGCATCTTCAAAGGTGTCCCAGGTTGCCATCTTGTCAGCCAATTCATCTTTCATGTGGCCATAGAAGCTTTCCTGCGGAGCGTTATCCCAGCAGTTCCCCCGGCGGGACATACTTTGACGAAGTCCTAAATCGTTAACAATTTCAATAAACTTTACGCTGGTGTAATGGCATCCCTGGTCCGAATGAATCATCGTTTCAGCCTTGAGCGACACACCATAGTCGCGATGCATATTCCTTACCGTTTCCAGTACGAAATCAACTTCCAGGCTGTTGCTGAGTACATTAGCCAATGCTTCTTTGGTATAAGCATCCAGAATCGTTGAGAGATACAGAAAGCCATCCTGGAATCCAATGTAAGTAATATCTGTCAGCAACACCATCCGTGGACCATGCGATTCAAATTCCCTGTTCAGAAGATTGTCAGCCACATTGTTTGTCCGTAGTGCTTTAGCCATTCTCCTGTATGGATTTGCTTTTCGAATCGGGCAAAAGAGATTAAACTCATGCATGAGGCGACGAATCTTTTTCACATTCATAACGATTCCCATGTGGAGTAAACGCATATGAATGCTGCGAACACCTTTCTTGTAGCCGCGGAAACAATATGCTTCCAATACGAGTTCAAATTCTGCCTTATCATGCTCCTCTCGTTGTTTTCTGGTAGCTTCTGAATTAACCCAGTTGTAATATCCGGATCTGGATACACCTGCAATCTGGCAAAGCTCTGTTACAGATAGCAGGGGTTCCGGAGAATGTAGGGTTTCATGAATAATGGCAAACACTTCGCTTGCTTCATTCATGATTATTCTTCGTGCTTTTTCGAAGTGCCTATTTGAGAGATTTTTTTTAGAAAATCGACTTCCTGTCTCAAGTAGGATACTTCATTAATGAGCTTTGCGAATGTTTCGGGATTCGTCGGGAGAACATGGAGACCTCGTTCTGATTTTGCTTGTACTTTCGCGCCAAAGACAAGTCCATATGCACGTGATTCACCTATGATGTCTAGATCATATCCTAACTTCTTGACAATTTGACAAGCAGGTAGCCCTTCTTCCTTCATTTTCAGTATTTCCTGTTTGGCTTCAACAGTAAGTGCAAGACGGTGTTCTGTTACACGGTAGGTATAAGGATTTGCTTCCAGTAGTTTGATTTGTTCCGGGGTGAAAGGATTCCTTTTCATCACAATGTGCCCCCTTGATGGATACTTGTATTCTACTGTCACTGTATTTGTTTGTCCACAATATGGGATTCTCATTAATTCAGTGTCTGTAGAACGGGTTTCACATTAATTCAAGTGTCCATTTTTCGGGGATTATTTTAAGCAAAGTATTATAATATTCGGTATGGAAAGCTTTGGAAATCGGATATCAAGAAGGTATAAATTGGATTAAGGGGGGACTTGGGATATGAAGTACCAGAAGGCAACGGTAGAAATAATAAAATTTAATGCAAATGATGTTTTTTTTGCGTTTACACCGAGCCCAAATGCAACTCCTGAACAAGCACAGGCGGCCGCAGAAGCAGCAGCATATGATTACTTTGGCGGAAAACAGTCGGACGGAAATATTAGTGTTACACATTCAGGTAATGTGTATACAGCATGTTGTGCGCCATATACAGGTAATAAAGCCAATAGTGGTAATTGTAATGTTTATAGTAATGGAACATGTACCATATTCTATGTGCATGACTTTTAATTGCAGATAGATTTGTATCAATGAACTAAAAAGAAAAAGAATTGAGATTTGGGCCTCTGAGTAAGTGATCAGAGGTTTTCTTATGATAATGCATTCCAAAGCTTTAGTTAAAAACAAAAAGGCGTAACTATCAAAAGCCGAAGTGATACAGTTTGATGATGTTCATTTTATTGCAAATTCGATAAATCAGGCTGCAATAGCGAATGTGTGTGGAGAAGCATTTCAAATGACGGGTGGAGATACTTTCATTTGTCCTTCTTATGGAGGATCCGTTGACTTTTCTGGTGGAGATCAGCACGGTGTCGGGCCTGGATGCCCTAAAGTTCAAAGGAAAAAGAATGATGGATGGTACCATTGCGCAGATTTCTAATTTATGATTAAAGTTGGCTTTGATTTTGTTGCTGATTCTTGCCATGCAAAACCAGAATAATAGGCATGGAATCCTTTAAGTCATCGGATATATTTTCCGGCGATTTTGTTATAGTGCTGATTGCATATTACAATGACCAATATTATTATTTTTTCACCCCATTCTGGTCATGGTTGTTATTTCCTAAATATAATGATACAATAAGACGTCTGTGCGGTTCTCGCTGCGACGCAGTAATACCGAGGCACTTGCCGGGTTGCTGGATCAGGGCAGAGCGAGGTGTATTTTTCTATGCCTCGATGGTGAAACTCTGCCCCAAATGGGGAGGAAACAGAAATGTACAGTTACTGCCTGTTCTGTGAAACAGGAAAGTGCGATTATGTGGCACGGGCGGCTATGCAGGCTTTTCCCTGCCGGGCGATCTCCCCGAAACAGATCCAGCATACATGGACAAAAGGTGAAGTTGTTGACCGGGTGCATGATTTGCTTCCCGGGTATGTTTTTCTATACTTTGAAGATCCTCTTCAGTTCCCGCTGGAACTGAAGAAAGTGGACCGGATTATCCGCTGCCTTCGGGATACGAATAAGGACTATGAACTGAAAGGCTCGGACGCGGAATTTGCCGAGATGATCTACCAAAAAGACGGAGTCATCGGCAAAACACAGGTAACCGAAACAGACGGACGCTTTGAAATCGCGGACGAAACGCTCCGGAACCTTCATGCAGGAATCCTGAAGGTGGACCGCCGAAACAGACGAATGAAGATCGAGATTCTCTTTGCAAGCAACAAAGTCCAGACCTGGGTGGAATACGAGATTGTTTCCAACGATGCCGGATAAACCGACATCACTTTTTATGAATAAATAACAAAAGCAGGAAACAGAAAATAATATTATAAAAAGGGAGAAAAACATTATGAAATTCTATAAGCTTGAAAACCAGATTGTTATCAGTGACAAGGCTCTCACAATAGGAGAAGAACTGACTGCCAACACGACAGACGGCGCCCATGAAAAACATGTGCCGGTCATTGAACAGGAAAACAACACCGTGACAATTAAAGTCGGTTCCGTGGAACATCCCAGCGTGGAAGCTCACTACATCGAATGGATTCTGTTGCAGACTGAACAAGGATTCCAGATTCATTATCTGAAACCCGGCATGAAACCGGAAGCCACCTTTCAAACCGTGGAAAAAGTTCTGGCAGCGTATGAATACTGCAACCTGCACGGGCTGTGGAAAGCAGAAGTATAAACTAGAAAAATGGCAAAGAGAATGGTATTTCATCTCTCGCTTAAGGAGTTGCCAGAAAAATGAATGATGTAACAAAATTAGAATACAAGAAAAAAAATAAGCTGTTTTTAATAAAAACAGCTCATTTCCTGATTTGTGCAGCATTGTTTTATTGCGCTTTTCTTCTGTTCAGATACAGTGAGTTTCCACAGGAGCGGAAAGCCAGCTTCCGATATAATTATTTTGTTGCATTTTTATATATTTTTCTGACTGCTTTCTTTAACCGGACATACAACTCTTACCTTTTAGGTTATTCAAGAATCAGGGGTCTGGTATCTGCCCAATTCCTATCTCAGTTTTTTTCTGTTGGAATTATCTACATTGTTGTTACAATAGCATGGAACCGTATTCGAAGCCCTTTGATTTTTATCTTACTGTTAGTTGTTTTTGTTCCCATTAATATTATTTGGTCAATAGAAGCAAATAAATACTATTGTAAGTTGAACCCGCCAAGAAAAACGATCTTGATTTATCGCAATCAGAGGGATAAGCGGAGATTCGGTATCATTACGGGCAAACCTACAGAACGCTTATATAAAATCACAAAAGAACTGCAATTTGACGGTGATTTTGATGAAATCATAGACCAGTTAGAAGGATTTGAAGCCGTCTTTGTCGCAGGTATCAATTCCCGCTGCCGCAATGGTATACTGAAGCACTGTCAGGATCATAATATTCGCGGATTTTTCCTTCCTCATGTAGGTGATGTGATTTTGCAGGGTGCAGATCATATCCAGTCCTTTGACTCTCCTGTGCTGATGGCCAGAAGAAAAATAGTTCAGCCTGAATACCGGGTTATCAAGCGGATAATGGATATCATAGGATCAGCAATTGGCCTAATTCTTCTCTCTCCTGTTTTTCTGATAACAGCTATCGCTATCAAAGCATATGACAAAGGTCCGGTTTTTTATAAACAAATGCGCCTGACCCGCGATGGGAGAAAATTCAGAATTATCAAATTCAGAAGCATGCGGCCGGATGCTGAAAAAGATGGTATTGCACGTCTTAGTACTGGTGATCAGGATGATCGGATCACACCAATCGGCAGAATAATCCGTAAATGTCGTCTGGATGAAATCCCACAGCTCATCAATATACTTAAAGGTGAGATGAGTATAGTAGGTCCTCGTCCAGAGCGACCGGAAATAGCTGAACAGTATTACAAGACCATGCCGGACTTCAAGCTTCGCCTGCAAGTTAAAGCAGGTCTTACAGGCTATGCGCAAATATATGGAAAATATAATTCGGATCCTTATGAAAAATTGGAATTTGATCTGCTCTATATTAATCAAATGAATATACTTACTGATTTAAGAATGATTTTTGCTACATTTGGCATTCTTTTCAGCAAAGAAAGTACTGCAGGTGTTGAAGGCATAACAGCGATGGATTACGAGGAGGAATGAAGGAATTAAAAAACTTAACGGCCAAAAGAATAGGGTAAAAAATGGGGATATGTTCAACTCTACTAGAGAACGAAAGACTTATTTGATCTGATGTGCAAGTTTGAGCGTGACTAGGAAATTGCCAAAAGTGGTTTTACTGTTTCAGAAAAAGATAAGGTGTTTTACGTGCATCTCATCGAGAAAAGCATGAAGACCATGTACGAAATCATCATGCTCTGTGAAGTTGGTTAGCGTTTTCTTAGATTTAGTATAATAGCTTATGGGAGACGGGAATGTGCAAAAACAAAAAGTAATAATCATGGCAAATGACTCAACCTACACATACAACCTTCGTAATGAGATTATTGAACGTCTTGTAGCAGACGGTTACGAGGTCATTGTTGTGTGTCAATTACTTCTGCTTCAGGACGAACTGAAGGCACTTGGTTGCCGGCTGATCAATATCGAAACAAATCGCCATGGAACCAATCCACTATCGGATCTTGGGCTTTTATTGAAGTTTCGAAAAATACTTATGGAAGAAAAACCAGCTGTAGCGCTCACATATAATATTAAGCCAAATGCATATGGTGGAATAGCTTGCCGAATGACAAAAACGCCTTATCTTCCTAATATTACTGGTCTGGGAACAGCAGTTGAGTATCCGGGAATAATGCAAAAGATTTCAATAAAACTATATAAAGCTGGTGTTGCTAGGGCAGATTGTATTTTTTTTCAAAACAAAGAAAACAGGCAATTCTTTGAGGAACACAATATGCTCCGAAAACGCTGCAAAACACGTCTTATTCCTGGATCAGGCGTCAGCCTCAGAATGCACAAAGCAATGGAATATCCTGAAGATGGAAACAAAATTAATTTCTTGTTTATTGCTCGTGTTATGCGGGAAAAGGGGATTGATCTGTATCTAGGAGCAGCAAAACGTATTTATGAAAAGCATAAAAATGTAATGTTTCATATTTGTGGTCAGTGCGATGACGAGAAGTATATTGGATTGCTGAAAAAAGCCGAAAAGAGTGGATATATCGCCTATCACGGTGAACAGAAAGATATGGTTCCATTCTTTAAAATGGCTCATTGTATTGTGCACCCTTCCTATTATCCGGAAGGCATGAGCAACGTATTACTTGAAGCAGCAGCCCATTGCAGACCAATTATTGCTACTGATCGGGCAGGCTGCCGCGAGACTATCGATGACAATAAGAGCGGATTTATTATTCCAATCAAAAGTGAAGATTCACTTGTTGAAGCACTGGAAAAATTCCTGTCAATGACATGTGAACAGCGCCGTGATATGGGGCTTGCCGGAAGAGCAAAGATAGAGCAGGAATTTGATAGACAGATTATTGTAAAGGCATATCTTGAGGAAATCGAGAGGATAATGCATTAAGGATAATACTTTGGAAGGTGTTTAGTGATGGATGGTTATAAAAAAATCATTAAGAGTCAAAAAGCTAGGATGGCTATTCTGAAAGCATTAAGTTTTATTCCGGATAAAGCAATGATAAAGCTCCAATATTGGATTAAGTTGAAACGGCACCTTAATTTAGAGAATCCACAACGATATACAGAGAAACTCCAATGGTATAAGCTTTTTTATCGTAATCCGGTTATGACAACCTGTGTCGATAAAAATAAAGTACGTGATTATATAATAAAGCAGGGATTGTCAGAAATACTTCCTATTAGATATCAAACAGTCAAACGACCAGAGGAAATAAAACTGGAAGAGTTGCCTGATTCTTTTATAATCAAAACTGCAAATGGCAGTGGAACAAATATAGTTTGTAATGATAAATCAAAGATTTCATGGTTACAGACATTAGCCAAATTAAAAGAATATATGGATCGTCCCCAAATATCAGCAGGACGTGAATGGGCATACAATGATGTTGAAAACTCGATTATTGTCGAAGAATTATTGAAAGATCCGGAAAACCCATACGGAGGTATCAATGATTATAAATTTATATGTTTTGCAGGAAATGTCTATTGTGTAGTGGTGGATGTCGGAAGATTTACGGATCATGGAAGAAACTTCTATACAACAGATTGGCAGCGAATCAACGCTGTTAGCGATCATAGAAATTTTGAACCGGACATTCAAAAACCAAAGAATCTTGAAAAGATGTTGGAGATTGCGGCAAAATTATCAAAACCGTTTCCACATGTGAGAGTGGATTTATATAATATAAATGGACGTATATACTTTGGAGAGATGACATTCTATCCGTGGAGTGGATATGTGCAGTATACTCCGGATAGCTTCGATTTTGATTTAGGTGAAAACTTTATACTGATGAGGTATTCAGATAAATATGAAAGAACATAGTACAATTGCAATCAGAAAATGGGATTGGCTATTGATACTAGGAACTACATTTGCACCTATGACGCTTCTCCGCATATGGAAAATAGGGCCGGGAGAAGTGATGTGCTTTTTGTGGTCATTAAAATACTTACAGACTAGAGAGATAAAGCTTACTTTTGTATTGCGTTTTTTTCTTTTGTTCTATTCTGCTATGCTTATTGGTGCGTTTATATGTCAATATGTAGCACCAGATGAGTTGAGAAGTGTTGATCTTTATACTTGGCTATACCTTGCGGTAATTGCTTCAGTGGCATACCGTTATTTTTCAGATGCAAGTTTTGAATACTGTGCAAAAATTCTTTTTCTATTAAGTATTACGGCCACATTATGGTTCTTTGGCCTGTACTTTTATAGTATTTATAGATCAAAAATTATATATAATATACCTTTATGGTATCACAATTACAGATACACAGGAGGGGCTAACAATCCGCATCAGTTAGCAGCATTGAATTGTGCTTTGATTTTCTCTTTTGCATATTTCCTGATTCGAAGAGAAAAAATGATTATATCGATAGCAGGAATTATAGCAAATGGAATAATGTTAATTGCAACAAAATCATCTACTGGATATTTATCAGTGTTTATCGGAACGATGGTTATTGCTGTTTGTCTAATATCTTCTTTTACTTCAGATAAAAGACAGAGATATGCTTCTCTCGTAGGACTATTTGGATTAGTAGTTATTCTTTGTATATTCTTTTCAAGACAAATCTATATGGTGGCTTATGAATGGATACAAAGTGATGACAATGGAGTTGGAAGACTAGAATTATTTTCAAATATCGGAGTAACGTTTTCACAAAGTCCTATCTTTGGATTAGGACCAGGCACACATTCAATTTATAATCAGGAATATCATAATTCATATCTCGAAATATTAGCTGCAGGGGGCATTATTGGAATCAGCGCATTAATTTGGTCATCAATAGTTTTATTTAGAAAAATACTAAAGGCTAGATTTTTAATTCCAATTGTTGTAGCACTATATGCTTATGGTCTTGCAGGATTTGTTATGAGGCGAATTATATTTTGGGTTCTTATAGCTATTGTGTGCGGAATGGCAGAAAAGTATGTTGCTATTAGTGAATTATAAATGAGCAAAATTAATGATTAGGCGGGATACTAATGAAAAATGTATTTATGTGTGTAAATTATCCAAAGTATAATCCAGCGATAGGGATATCTAAGAAAATACATACACAAATTGAAGCATTTCAGAAAATTGGATATGATGTAACGTATTCAGCATATTCAGATACAGGAATAGAAATCTTTGAAAATGATAAGTTAGTGGATTCATACAGATACAAAAGCCATATACCTCCTAAATTAATAAAACTTTATCGATATACATTATTGCTTGATGCTTGTCGGAAGTATATTGAAAAAGGGGGAAAAAGCTATGATTTGGGTTTTGTACGTTGGAATGCCTTAACAAACAAATTCATAACAATTATGAGAGCTATGGACAGTCGATGCAAAAAGATAATAATGGACTGTCATGGTTATCATCCAAGCTATAATCCACATACTATAAAAGGGAAATATATTCAGGTTTTTACAAATCTAAATTCTGATAAAATGCATCAGTATATTGATTTGTGTTTTCTGGAAGCAAAGGATAATGCTGTATGGGGAATTCCAGCTATGCCGATTGATACTGGTATCGATGTGGATGCATATCTTCCTCATATATATAAGGGTGAAATAAATGAAATACATATGATCTCTGTAGCAAATGAACTGTCATATCATGGATATGACAGAATTATTAGGGGTATTTCAGAGTATAAAGGAGATCGAGAGGTTTACCTTCATCTTGTAGGTAAAATGAGCAATAAAACCATCAATCTTGTTAAGAAGTTAAAGCTTGAAGAAAAAGTAATATTTCATGGATATCAAACTGGTGAATCATTAAGACAAATATATGAAGATTGTAATATCGGTGTAGGACCGTTGGCTCCTCATAGAATTGGTGGGAAACAAGGAACAGGAATTAAAACAAAAGAATATTTTGCTATTGGTCTGCCCTACTTCTTTGCTGGGCAAGAGTTACTGGTCCCAGATGATTTCCCTTTTGTATTAAAGTGTGAATCAAATGATAACCCTATTAATGTGGAATTAATTATAAAATTCTATGACAAAGTCAAAAATCATATGGAAATTCAAAACATCATGAGAGAATTTGCAAGAGAACACTTTTCATGGCCAAAAACATTCTTGAAAGCAGAGTCAATTCTTTTTAGTAATGTTCAGCAATAAAATGAAACAAAAAAACATTTTCACGATATCGCATATTTATTGATTATGCTACCGATCGCTATATTGATAATTCTAAAATTACCTTCTACACTTATTATACTGATGAAAACTATTTTTCATGAGAGGATATTTAAATGTCATGAATAATCCAATAATTAGTATTATAGTTCCAGTGTACAATGTGGCTATATATTTACGAGAATGTGTAGAAAGTCTTCTTAAGCAAGATATTCCAAACTATGAAATAATACTAGTAGATGATGGTTCTTCTGATGAATCAGGAAGTATTTGTGATGATTATTCATTAGAATATGACAATATTCGTGTGATTCATAAAACAAATGGCGGCTTGGGAAGTGCGAGAAACGCTGGCATTAATGCAGCTAATGGGAAATATATTATTTTTATTGACAGTGATGATTATTTAGAGACTAATTGTCTCTGTAAGTTAGTAAATATTGCTGACAGAGACAGATTGGAAATTCTTCTTTATGGAACTCGTACTTTTTCAGATGATGGAGAACTGCCTCAAAGAGATTATTATAGAAGGACAAAAGGTTTTAATATTATACAACGTGGTAGAGATGCAATAGCAGATGCACAGCGGAATAATGAATACATTACTTCTGTTTGCCTTAGAATGTATAATCTTGAGTATTTTCGGTCGTTAAATTTAAAATTCAATGAAAGTATTATTCATGAAGATGAAGATGTTTCTTTCCTTTCTTATGCTCAAGCGGAACGGACGAAAATTATACCAGACCAATTATATAATAGGAGACACAGGGGCGGTTCAATTTTAGCAACACGCAAGTATTATAAGATACTAGAAGGACAAGGGTATGCAATTCGCCAAGT
This sequence comes from uncultured Pseudomonadota bacterium, assembly GCA_900319705.1. Classification (GTDB taxonomy): domain Bacteria; phylum Pseudomonadota; class Gammaproteobacteria; order Enterobacterales; family Succinivibrionaceae; genus UBA2804. The sequence goes on from ONPL01000012.1 coordinate 10,664, forward strand.
AAGTCATTTTTTCGACAATTGTCAATGGCTTATTGAAGAAAAAAAAATATGCATGAAGTATTGTGAAATCAGGATGCTTGTTCTGCTTAAACTATATAGCGAACTAGATAAAGAGGAAAGAAAAGCAAATAAGAAAACTCTTAAAGCTCTTTTACACGAAGAAAAAAGACATAGGCAATACTATTCACCTTTAATAATGCTTGGTGAAAAGATACCGGACGTCTTTATCATATTCAATAAAGCGCGAAATAGAGCAATTAACTTAAAACCATTGGTAGCACTAGTTGTTAAAGAACCAGAGTCATTAATTACTGCGTTAGCAATTAGAGGTACAGGGAACAAAATATATCTTATTGGAACACCCCATCATGGTAACCTAGGTGATCATCTTATTACGGAATCAGAATTGCAGTTTTTTCGGTCTCGGATTCCAGAGAGAAAAGTTGTTGAATGCTCTATGCGTTTTGCGAGAGTATTCTTATCAAAAATTAAGAAGAAAATTAAGAATGAAGATATGATTGCAATTTCGGGAGGTGGTTGGCTCGGTTCTGAATGGAAAGTACATGAAGATTTTGTCAGAAAAATAATAATTACCTTTCCTCAAAATCGAATAATAATTATGCCGCAGACTGCTTACTATAAAAATATTGATAAATATGTTGAGAACGGGGAGAAAATATATAGGACTCATCATGATCTTTATTTTTGTGCGCGAGAAGAAAACACATATACATTTATTAGTGAATATGGTTTCTGCATAGATAAATCACATTTACTTCTTTTGCCAGACATGGCATTGTTATCAAATCGTTATCAATATTATGAACACAGTAATCATTCTAGATCAGGAATAGGTGTTTGCTTTCGAGATGATATAGAGACATTAGTAGATTCTAATATGTTAGACCGAATTAAAAAAATTATATCGTTATTGGACCAAAACTACAAAATTATAGAAACCAATATTCAATCAAAAGGAATAGGCAAAAATCAACGATCGGAAGTATTAAGGAATAAAATGAATGAAATAGCAGGATTTAAAGTGATTGTTACTGATAGACTTCACGCAATGATTATGGCTGCATTGACAGGAACACCATGCATTGCATTTGATAATTCCACACATAAAGTTCATGGAGTGTACAATTGGATAAAGAGTTTAGAATATATACATTTCCTATCTAATATTGATAATCTTGAAAAAGACATTAGAGAATTTCTAAAGAATAATACGCATTATCAATATAAACTAGCTAGAGATGATGAATACAAGGATCGTCTTATCAGCATATTTGTTAACGAGGTGAAATAAAATGGCCTTTGTAAAACCCAAAAGATTAATAGCAGTCAGTATCCCAATGCAGGCATGCAATCTAAAGTGCCATTATTGTTATATTTCTCAACTAAATGAATGGGAAAACAACAAAAAAAGGGGGACTCTCGATCCTGTTTTGATTGAAAAGGCTTTTTCTGTTGAACGTCTAGAAGGACCCTGCATCATTAATTTAACGGGAAAAGGAGAAACACTTATTCCCAAAGAAATACCGGATATCATTGGGAGATTATTAAGACAAGGACATTACCTTGAAGTCGTAACAAATGGGACTTTAACTAACAGGTTTGAAGAGATTGCACGGTTTCCAAAAGAATGGTTATCAAGATTGGAATTCAAATTTTCTTTTCATTATTTGGAATTAAAAAAGCATGAGTGGATAGATCGTTTCTTTAATAATGTTCAAATGATGAAAAATGCAGGTTGTTCTTTTACTGTAGAACTTATGCCAAATGATGAACTAATTCCATATATAGATGAAATCAAAAAACTCTGCATAAACAAAGTGGGTGCATTATGTCATCTTACAATTGGGAGAGATGATACTAATGGACGAAAAATACTTACTAAACTTTCTATTGATGAGTATTTAAAAACATGGGAGCAGTTTAATTCAAACATGTTTCGATTTAAATATTCTGTATTTGATATTAAACGTAGAGAATTTTGTTATGCTGGTGCTTGGTCTCTATATGTTAATTTATTAACTGGTGAGGCGCGCCAATGCTATGGTTGTTATGCTGATCAAAATATATATAATGATGTGAGCAAACCGATTAGGTTTAGACCTATAGGAAAATGTTGCAAACAGCCATTTTGTTATAATGCACATGCATTTATGTCACTTGGTGTTATACCAGAAGTTGATACGCCAACATATGCTGAAATACGTGATAGGGTTGATCTTAATGGTGAACACTGGTTAAGTGAAGAAATCAGACAAGCTTTTTCAATAAAATTAGTTGATCAGAATCAAAGAATTAAAGGCATAAAGTGGATAAGCTATTATACTTATTATCCAATCTATTGGGCTAATATCATAAAAATAAATTTCTCTAAAGGAATAAAGAAGGTGCTAAAGAAATAATGACTATTTTATCAGATAAAAATGTCAGTACTTAAGGAAATAGGAGATTACTAAATGAGTCGAGAAAAAACTCTTGTTAAGAATACGGCAATTATTGCGTTAGGCAAAATATCCACTCAATTTGTAAGTTTTCTTCTTCTTCCTCTTTATACGGCAATTCTCACGACTGAAGAATATGGCATAGTAGACTTATTTACAACATATTCAAGATTGCTTTTGCCAATTCTTACATTAATGATTGAACACGGTGCATTTAGATATTTACTAAGCGCAGAAGTAGATAAACATTCTAAAGCCGAAATTGTCACAAATTCTTTTATAGTTATTACTGGAATGAATATTTTGTTTGCTTTGGGTGAATGTGTCCTTTTTCAGGTGGTTTATATCCCTTATTCATATTACTTAGTCCCAATTCTTATCGCATCATCATATTCATCCTGGCTTTTACAAATAGCTCGTGGCGTTAAAATGACAACATTATATTCTTTTGGAAGTTTTGTTTCTGCAACAATCCATATTATTATGAATGTTATATTAATTGCAGTATTGCATAAAGGTGTCCAAGGGATGTTAGTTGCGACTGTGATCGGACATGTATCATGTGCTTTTTTATTAACTTGGAGATTAAAAATCTATCGCTATATAGATTTTTCGGTTATTAGTAAGAATACTATCAAAAGGATATTGACATATTCTATACCATTGATTCCGAATGCAATTTCTCTATGGATTATTAACTCATCGGACCGAACTATTGTTAATTACTTTTTGGGAACGGAGGCTAATGGAGTATTAGCTGTTTCTCATAAATTTCCTACGATTTTTCAGACTGTGTTTTCGATTTTTTTATTGTCGTGGCAAGAATTTGCGACTATTCATTGGAATGATCCAGATTGGGAAAGCTTTTTTAATAGTATTTTTGAAAAGATATTCAAAATATTTTCTGCTATATGTATTATCATTATATCTGTATTACCATTTGTATTTCCTTTGCTAGTAAATAAATCATTTAGTCAAGCATACGATACAATACCGATCTATATGATAGCGATGTTGTTAAATATTTTAATTGGTTTAATAGGTGTTGTGTATGTAGCTACAAGAAATACTAAAGAAATTGCTAAGACAACGATTGTTGCGGGAATTATCAATGTTATCGTTCATCTTATTATTATAAAATTTTTTGGTCTTTATGCAGCTGCATTATCAACTTTTATTGCTTATTTATGTGCGGCTATTTATAGGTTTCATGATACAAAGAGAATTATACGGATTCACATGAGTGCAAAAACTATATGCCTTTTACTTTTCTCAATTATAATTGCAATTTTTTGTTATTATCAAAATTCTTATATATGGAATGCATTTGGTATATTTTTTACTGTTTGCTTTTGTTTGTATTTTTGTAAAGATACAATTTGTGTCATTAACCGACTCTTGAGAAAAGTACTAAAGAAATAAAGATAGAGTCTTTATAATGTTCTGAAAATGTATACGAAACTTTTTATTTCTGTTATATTTACTATATTTTTAATACTTCTTGTTTATAAAAGAAAGAGGTTGATTATACCAATTACAGTAGCATATTTAGCTATTGTCATATATCTTGTTGCTTTTTCAAGCGGAAGAATTGATATGGGCGGTATAAGTATTAAATTCCCATTTCCTTTTTTCCGTGCCATTCTATCCCATCAATATGGTCCAACGACAAATAGATCGTTTTTGAATATTATACTTTTTATTCCATTTGGTTATTTACTTCCGGCAATTATCTCCCTGCCTATAGTGCAAAAAAGCAAGCCAGATAGTAAACCAAGATGGTTGATGATTGTATTTGCGGGATTCGCTTTTTCACTCCTCATCGAAACCAGCCAATTCATTTTTCGTTTCGGTGTTTTCGAATTGGATGATCTTGTAAAAAATACTATAGGTACAGTGATCGGATACATGATTTGGAGAGGATTAGAAAGGAATCAATAGAATGCTGACAGATGAAAATTAATACATATTTCAAAGTATACGAAAAATATAGGGATAGGGACAAAAGGAACAAATCCGATAACGGCAATTCTTGAACTTTATCCGATTATAGCATTATTGATGACACAGAATATAATGAAATGAAACGTTTTTTCTAGCGAGTGATATTAGTCACAAAGGGATTAGTATGAAGCAGCAAATCAAAATTAACACAAAAACTATTCTTGTTGCCGGCTGTCCGGGATTTATAGGATCATATTTGGTAATGCGTCTGTTCCGGGAAATGAATTCGGGCACTGTTGTCTCTTTAGACAACATGAATGATTACTACGATGTCAACCTGAAGGAATGGCGCCTGAAGCAGGTTGAGGAAACTGCTGCTGTTTCTCCTGTAAAGCATGTTTTTATTAAAGGCTCCATCGCAGACAAAAGCCTTGTGGATGAATTGTTTGAAACCTATCAATTCGATATCGTGGTAAACCTTGCTGCCCAAGCTGGCGTTCGGTATTCCATTGACCATCCGGATGTGTATATTGAGTCGAATATCATTGGGTTCTACAATATTCTCGAAGCCTGCCGCCATTATCCGGTGGAACATCTAGTGTACGCGTCATCTTCTTCCGTGTACGGTGGAAACAAAAAAGTTCCGTTTTCTGTCGAGGATAAAGTGGACAATCCTGTATCCCTTTATGCAGCAACAAAAAAGAGCAATGAATTGCTTACCCATGCTTACAGCAAGCTTTATAACATTCCGAGTACAGGTCTTCGATTCTTTACGGTTTACGGGCCTGCCGGACGGCCGGACATGTTCTATTTTTTCGCTACCCGGAAGCTGGTGGCCGGGGAGAAGATTCGGATCTTTAACCATGGCAATATGAAACGAGATTTCACATACATTGACGATATAGTAGAAGGAATCATCCGTGTGATGCAGGGCGCGCCGGAAAAATCTGCTGATCCGGACGGTTTGCCAATTCCGCCGTATGCTGTTTACAATATCGGCAGCGGCCAGCCGGAAAACCTGTTGGACTATATCTCCACATTGCAGGAAGAACTTGTTCGTGCCGGCATTCTTCCTGCAGATTATGATTTTGAAGGCCACCGGGAGCTTGTCGGTATGCAGGCCGGAGATGTTCCGGTTACCTATGCGGACAGTTCCGCTCTGGAAGGTGATTACGGGTTTGTCCCGAAGATCGGAATCCGTGAAGGATTGCGAAAGTTCTGTGAATGGTATAAGGAGTATTATTGCTTATGAGATGCAAAGAAAGATTTTATGAAATCTACGGAAATAATCCAGAGGGTTTATCTTTTTCTCCTTATCGGATATGCCCGATCGGTGCGCACAGCGACCATAACCTTGGGAAGATTACAGGGCTGGCGATTGATAAAGGAATTCATATCGCTTTCCGGCCGAAACAGAACGGCGTCATCGAGATGAGCAGCCTCCAGTTCCCGAAACGCGCGCAGTGGCATATCCGGGAAATTGGTGAGAAGACCGGAGACTGGGCGGATTATCTGCGCGGGGCAACATGGGCGCTGAGCAAAGAGCATATGCTGTCTGTCGGATTGTGCGGGGTGATTGAAGGGTCATTGCCGATCGGCGGTTTATCATCTTCCGCTGCTGTGATTCTGGCTTTCCTGAATGCTCTGGCGAGGGTGAACCGGATTCAGCTTTCTCCGCAGGAAATGATTAACATCGCATTTGACGCGGAGAAAAACTATGTGGGCGTTAATGTGGGAACGTTGGATCAAAGCTGTGAAGTACTCAGTAAGAAGAATCATCTGCTGTATCTGGATTGTGCGGATAACCGGTATGAACTGATTCCAACAAATCCGGCAATGAAACCGTATCGGATTGCGATCTTCTTTTCAGGGTTGGAACACAGCCTGGCCGGAAGCAAATACAATATGCGTGTGGATGAGCTGCGGGCCGGTGTATATGCTTTACAAGCGTTTGCTGGACTGGATTACGGAAAATTCAATCAGGCGAACGCCCGGGATGTGAGCTGGAATATTTATCAGAAATATAAAGAGAAACTGCCTGCTCCATGGGCGAAACGCTGTGAGCACTGGTATACCGAGTTCCGGCGGGTGGAAGCAGGAGCGGAGGCCTGGAGACGGGGAGATATTGAGGAATACGGAAGACTGTCCTTTGAATCCGGTTGGAGCAGTATTCACAATTGGGAGAGCGGCGCACCGGAACAGATCCGGCTGTATGAGATTATGCGGGAGACTTCCGGAATTTACGGCGGACGGTTCTCCGGCGCGGGTTTCAAAGGCTGCTGCATGGCGCTGATTAATCCGGACAAAGCCGGGGAGATTGAGGAACAGGTGGAAAAGAAATACCTGGACGCATTCCCGGAAATGAAGGGAAAGTACAGTTTCCATCTGTGTGAATCGGCAGATGGAATTGGTGGAGTATTATGAAGTGTTTGATATTGGCAGCCGGATACGCGACCCAGCTTTATCCGCTGACTGAGAATTTCCCGAAGCCGTTGCTGAAGGTTCAGGACAAAACAATTCTGGACTGGCTGCTGGAAGACATTGACCGGAGCGGATGCATTGACCAATATATCGTGATCACAAATCACAGGTTTTCGGATCATTTCAGGCAATGGGCAGAGAAACATCCTCTGCCCATTACTGTGCTGGATGATGGAACAGAAACCAATGAGACAAGGCTTGGCGCGGTACGGGATGTCCAGTTTGCAATCGATGAACTGAAACTGGAAGATGATCTGCTGGTGATTGCAGGGGATAATCTTCTGAACTTTTCCCTGACCGGATTTATAGCATACCAGAAGCGGAAGAATACGACATGTATCATGCGCTACTGGGAACCGGATATGAATAAGCTTCATAAAACCGGTGTGGCCGAGGTGGATGAGAATGACAGGATTCTACGTATGGAAGAAAAACCTGCACATCCCCGTTCCAACTGGTGTACGCCGCCTTTCTACATTTACCCGTGCTTCCGATATTCCGCTTGTGAAGAAAGGCATAGAAGAGGGATGCGGAACAGACGCACCGGGAAGTTTCATTTCCTGGCTGTCCGCACAGACAGCTGTTCATGCTTACGAGATGCCCGGGAGAAGGTTTGACATCGGGAATCTTGCCAGCTATGAGGAAGTACAGAACAGTTACCGCGGAATAGAAAAATGAAGGAAGGATATCATAATTCCATGAATATTGCAGTTGCGGGAACCGGGTATGTGGGCCTTTCACTGGCTGCCCTTCTGGCTCAGCATAACCATGTGGTTGCTGTGGATATTGTTCCTGAAAAGGTTGACAGGATTAATGCATGGCAATCTCCGATACACGATGAGTATATTGACAAATTCTTTGCTGAGCATAATGAAAGAAGACTGGATCTGACAGCTACGATGGATGCTGTGGGAGCGTATGCGAAGGCAGATTATGTAATTGTTGCCGCACCGACTAATTATGATCCGCAGAAAAACTTTTTTGATACCAGTGCGGTTGAATCGGTAATTGAGCTGGTTCTTGCCAATAACGATCACTGTTCAATCGTGATCAAAAGCACAATCCCTGTCGGTTATACGGAACGTATCCGGGGAAAATACAAGTGTGACCGGATTCTTTTCAGCCCGGAATTTCTGCGGGAGAGCAAAGCATTGTATGACAATCTCTTTCCTTCCCGCATTATTGTCGGATGTGACGGAAAATGCAGGGAAAGAGCGGAAACATTCGCAAAGCTTCTTGTTGACGGCGCTGAGAAAAAAGATATAGATGTTCTGTTTATGGGGTTCACGGAAGCGGAGGCCGTAAAACTGTTCTCAAATACTTATCTTGCCCTTCGGGTTTCTTTCTTCAATGAACTGGACACATATGCGGAGATCAAAGGACTCAACACAAAGGACATTATCGAAGGCGTCGGTCTGGATCCGCGGATTGGCAGGCACTATGCAAATCCATCCTTCGGATACGGCGGTTACTGCCTTCCGAAGGATACCAAGCAGCTGCTGGCAAACTACCAGGATGTTCCGCAGAATATGATGACAGCCATTGTTGAATCCAACCGTACCAGAAAGGATTTTATCGCGGATCGCGTACTGGAAAGAGCCGGATACTACACAGCCAACAGTATGTGGAACGCAGAAAAAGAACGCCCGATCACAATCGGTGTTTACAGACTGACAATGAAAGCCAACAGCGATAATTTCCGGCAAAGCAGTGTGCAGGGCGTTATGAAACGCATCAAGGCGAAAGGCGCTACGGTAATTATCTATGAACCGACGCTGGAAGACGGAACGACCTTTTTCGGATCGCTGGTCGTAAACGATATTGAACGGTTCAAGCGGAGCTGTGACGCTATTATTGCCAACCGGTATGATTCGATTCTGGATGATGTTCAGGAAAAGGTATATACACGGGACATTTTCAGACAGGATTAACATGTTTATTTGCAAAAAAAGATTTCATATTATAGAACCTGTACAGGGGGAACAACATGAAGAGAAAAGTATTCCCGGCTTTGCTTCTGGGATTATTTATATTATTGATTAACACTGTATCTGCTGATCTGAGCACCAATCTGCAGATCCGGAAAGAAATAAATCCCAAAAATAAAAAGACCGCAAGTGTGACATATACTGACGCTGCAGGTAATCCGGTGATTGCTGACGACAAGGGATACGCCATTGTGCGGTATGCATATACGACAGGAAACAAAATTGCAAAAACAGTATATCTGGATCCGGAAGGCAATCTGATCAACTGTATTGATGGATATGCGCAGAAAAATTGTACTTATGGCGTAGGCGGACCGACAAAAACCGAATATCTGGACGCAGACGGACATCTTGTGAACGGGCCGGAAGGATATGCCCGCCAGGTGATCAAGTATACATACGGAAAGCATAAAAGCACCTGGGAATATGACGCGGATGGAAATCCGGTAAATCTGCACCGGATTTCGGAGCATAAGGCGGACAAGCCGGGACTCATTACCAAAGACGGCTGGTATGATACGGAAGGCAACCCGGCTGCGGGCCCGGAAGGATATGCCTGGGTGGAATACAAATACCGCGGATCGAAGGTTTCCCGTACCGCTTATTACAACGCGGACGGAACACTGTATTACTATGCCAAGGAAGGATATGCCGTCAAGGAATACACATATGAAAACTCAAACATCCGGGAACTGAACTATTACGGAGCGGACGGGGAACTGATTGCCGGACCTAAAGGATACGCCCGTGCTGCTTACAGGTATATCAGGCGCAAGAATGACCTTGCGCGATGGATCACATATTACAACGCTGACGGAAGCCTGTTTTTTACTGCCGATGGATACTGCGGTATTGAGCAGAGCCGCACCATGAAGGGGCAGGTTACAGACGAGAGGTATTACATCAGCGAGAATGAACGCGGATTTAACTCGGACGGGTACAGCCGGGTGGCCCGGAGCTATACACAGCGCGGAAAGCTTGCCGGCCAGATCTTTTATGACGAAAAGGATCATCTGGTGGTTTCCGAATCGGAAGGATATGCCGTGATGCGGAATACATACAACGGCAATTACCTGACGAGGACGGAGTATTTTGACGAAAACAGCAAGCCGATGCCTGGCCCGGACGGATATTTCGCAATCCAGTATAAATATAAAAACAGAGTCAAGACTGAAGCAATCCTGTATGGTACAGATGGCACAACACTGGTTAACGGCAGCAAAGGATACGCCCGGATTGTTTATCAGAACGATAATAAGGGAAACTGCATCAGCAAGTCTTATTATGACGCGGATGGAAACCGGTTTATTATCGGAAACAACGCGGATGAAATACGGTACGAATGGAAAGGGAAAAACCAGATCAGCGAGAGTTACTGGGCAAACGGGGAAGCGGTTGTAAACAATAAAGGATACCATAAGATTGAAAGGGAATATACCGGGAACGGAGATATCAGTGCGGAACACTATCTGGACATTAAGGGCAAACCTGTAACATCAACAGAAGGCTACGCAAAAACTGAATATATCTACAATAGCAAGGGAAAGGTCATGGCTACGCTTTACTATGATGAAGCGGGAGACCTGACACTGACCCCGGGGAAAGAATACGCGTATGTACGGACAATATCGGAAAAGGACAAGAAGCTGCTTGAGGATCCGGATTATGTAGAAGAAGAGGAACCGGACGAAGAGGTAAGTGACGAAGACGATGAAGAAACATTCATCGATAATATAGAGGACGATGAAGATCAAAGAACCGGGCACAGCGAGGAACCCACTGTAAGTGAAGACATGCAGGAAGAACAGCCTGCGGCAGCGGGGGTCACATATATTGAATATTATGGAACAGACAGAAAGCTGATGAACCTGTCTGCAGGATACGCGTACGTTGTACGGCGGACCGATAAAAAAGGAAACACAATAGAGCAGGCCTATTACAATACGGACAGTGAAAAAGTACTGACAGCAAACGGATATCACTTTTTCAGACAGGAATATGACGAAAAAGATCTTCCGACAACTGTGGCCTATTTTGGGATAAACGGGGAACAGGTAATTAATTTAAAGGAAAAATATCACCGGATTGAACGGACTTATCGGGATAAAAAGCATCTGACCAGTGAAGCGTGGTTCGATGAAAATGATGAACCGATGACGATGGGGGACACCTATGTCCGAATCGAACGGGATTTTGACGCAAGAGGAAATACCACAGCGGAACGAACCTACGGAGCGGATGGAGAACTTATTGCACGGGGAAACGGCTATGACGAGGTCCGGCGGATATTCAACGAACAGAACAAGGCAATCCGGATTGAGTATTATCTGGGCGGAAAACTTTTCCGGACGGCAGGCGGATCTGCCATAGCGGAGAGAGAGTACGATGAAAAAGGCCGGATGGTCCAGGAACGGTATTATGACGAGAACGGCGAGAAGACGCTGCTTCCGGACGGATATCACGCGTATACGCAGGTATACGGAGAAGATGGATTCGTAGCTGAAACTGCGTACTACGGTGTGAACGGAGAGCGGGTCATCAACACAAAGGATAAATATCACCGTATAGAACGGACATACCTGGATAAGGATCATATTACAAGCGAAGCATGGTTCGACGAAAACAATGAACCGATGACAATGGGAGATACGTATGTCCGATATGAACGAGACTATGATGAGAGAAAGAACGCTATTGCAATAAGGACATACGGATTGAACGGGAAACTGATTGCGAGAAAAGACGGATATGATGAGGTCCGAAGGATATTTAACGAACTAAACCAGGCAACCCGAATCGAGTACTATCTGGAAGGGCAGCTTGTATTGTTGAAGAATGGTTATGCTGCCCTGGAACGGGAATATGACGGGAAGGGAAATGTCAGCCTGGAAAGATACTTCGATGAGAACGGTGAAAAGGCTTTACTTCCGAACGGATATCATGCTGTAAGACAGGTATTTGATGAGAAAGGGTTTCCGATATCTGTAGCTTATTTTGGAATAAACGGAGAACGTGTAAATAATAAAAACACAAAGTATCACCGGATTGAACGTACTTTTCTTGATATAAAGCATCTAACCAGCGAAACGTGGTTCGATGAAAATGATGAACCGATTACAATGGGGGATACCTATGTTCGGATCGAGCGGGACTTTGACGCAAAAGGAAATACCATAGCGGAACGAACCTTCGGAGCGGATGGAAAACTTATTGCACGGGAAAATGGTTACGACGAGGTTCGGCGGACATTCAACGAACAAAACAAGGCAATCCGGATTGAGTATTATCTGGGCGGAAAACTTTTCCGGATGGCAGGCGGATATGCCATAGCGGAGAGAGAGTACGATGAAAAAGGCCGGATGGTCCAGGAACGGTATTACGATGAAAATGAAGAAAAGATGCTTCTTCCGGACGGATATTACGCATATATCCAGGTATACGGAGAAGACGGATTCGTAGCTGAAACTGCGTACTTCGGCGTAAACGGAGAACGGGTTATCAATAAAAACACGAAATATCACCGGGTAGAACGGACATATCTGGATCAGGACCACATTACGAGCGAAGCGTGGTTCAACGAGAACAATGAACCGATGACGATGGAGGACACCTATGTCCGATTTGAACGAGACTATGATGAGAGAAAGAATGTTATTGCAATACGGACATACGGACCGGACGGAAAAGAGATAGCCCGGAAAGACGGATATGACGAGAGGAGACAGGAGTACGACGGACAGAACAGAGTGATCCGGATTGAGTACTATCTGGGCGGAAAACTGTTCCGGATGGCAGGCGGATACGCTGCACTGGAGCGAGAGTATGATGAGAAGGGAAATATTAGCCTGGAACGGTATTTCGATGAAAACGGCGAGAAGACGCTGCTTCCGAACGGATATCATTTCTATACGCAGAAGATCGGAGAGAAAGGGCTTCCGACAAGTGTAGCTTACTTTGGTGCAAACGGAGAACGAGTGATCCATAAAAAGACAAAGTATCACAGGATTGAGCGGACATACAGGGACAAGAACCATCTGACCAGTGAAGCATGGTTCGATGAAAATGATGAACCGATGACGATGGGGGATACCTATGTCCGGATCGAACGGGACTTTGACGCAAAAGGAAATACCATAGCGGAACGAACTTTTGGAGCGGATGGGAAACTTATTGTACGGGAAAATGGTTACGACGAGGTTCGGCGGACATTCAACGAACAGAACAAGGCAATCAGATATGAATACTATCTGGACGGGAAGCTGGTATTGCGGGCAGGCGGATACGCAATTCTGGAAAGAGACTACGACGAAATAGGACGGATGATCCAGGAACGGTATTACGATGAAAACGGAGAAAAGATGCTTCTTCCGGATGGATATCACGCGTATACGCAGGTATACGGGGAAGACGGGTTCGTAGCGGAAACTGCTTACTTTGGTGTAAATGGTGAACGGGTAATCAACGCAGACACAAAATATCACCGGATAGTGCGGACATACCTGGATCAGGATCATTATACCAGTGAAGCGTGGTTCGACGAGAACAATGAACCGATGACGCTGGAGGATACGTATGTCCGTATTGAGCGTGATTATGATGAAAGGAAGAACGCGATTGTAATACGGACCTATGGAGCAGACGGAAAACTGATTGCGCGGAAAGACGGATACGATGAACTGCGAAGGACATTCGACGAACACAATCAGGCTGTCAGATTTGAGTACTATCTTGGCGGAAAACCAGTATTGCTGAAGAATGGTTATGCTGCATTGGAACGGGAATATGACGGGAAAGGAAATGTCAGCCTGGAACGGTACTTCGATGAAAACGGCGAGAAAACGCTGCTTCCGAACGGGTATCATTTCTATACGCAGGTGATTGGAGAGAAAGGGCTTCCGACTTCGGTGGCATATTTTGGCGTAAACGGAGAGTATGTAATCAACCTAAAAACAAAGTACCACCGAATTGAGCGGACCTATCGGGATAAAAACCATGTGACCAGTGAAGCGTGGTTTGATGATAACGACGAACCGATGACGATGGGAGATACCTATGTTCGGATTGAACGGGATTTTGACGCAAAAGGAAATACTATAGCAGAACGAACCTTCGGAGCGGACGGGAAACTTATTGCACGGGAAAACGGTTACGACGAGGTTCGGCGGACATTCAACGAACAGAACAAGGCAATCAGATATGAATACTATCTGGACGGGAAGCTGGTATTGCGGGTAGGCGGATATGCCATCCTGGAGAGGGATTATGACGAAAAAGGACGGGCGATCCAGGAACGGTATTACGATGAAAACGGAGAAAAGATGCTTCTTCCGGATGGATATCACGCTTATACGCAGGTATATGGAGAAGACGGATTCGTAGCTGAAACTGCGTACTTCGGTGTGAATGGAGAACGGGTCATCAACACAAAGGATAAATATCACCGGATAGAAAGGACATATCTGGATCAGGATCACTATACCAGTGAAGCATGGTTTGACGAAAACGACGAACCGATGACAATGGGAGATACCTATGTCCGATATGAGCGTGATTATGATGAGAGGAAGAACGTTATTGCAATACGGACATACGGACCGAACAGTGAACTGATTGCCCGGAAAGACGGATATGACGAGAGAAAACAGAAATATGACGAGCAGAACAGAGTGATCCGGGTTGAGTACTATCTGGGCGGAAAACTGTTCCGGATGGCGGGCGGATACGCCGCGCTGGAGCGGGAATATGATGAGAATGGGAATATCAGCCTGGAACGGTATTTCGATGAAAACGGCGAGAAGACGCTGCTTCCGAACGGATATCATTTCTATACGCAGGTAATCGGAGAGAAAGGGCTTCCGATATCGGTGGCTTACTTCGGTATAAACGGAGAAGGGGTCATCAACAAAAAGACGAAGTACCACCGGATTGAGCGGACATACCGGGACAAAAAGCATCTGACCAGCGAAGCGTGGTTTGATGATAAGGACGAACCGATGACGATGGGGGACACCTATGTCCGGATCGAACGGGACTTTGACGCAAAAGGAAATACCACAGCAGAAAGGACCTACGGAGCGGACGGAGAACCTATCGCAAGAAAGAGCGGATACGACGAGGTTCGGCGGACATTCAACGAACAGAACAAGGCAATCCGGATTGAGTATTATCTGGGCGGTAAACCTTTCATGATGGAGGGTGGATATGCCGCACTGGAACGGGAATACGACGAAAATGGAAATATGATCTGTGAATGGTATTTCAATGAAAATCTGGAGCCTGCGCCATGTAAACAGGGGTATGAAGCAATTAAAAAGGAATATAATGACCAAAGACAGGTGGTCCGGGAAATCTATAAAAATTACACAGGTCTTCCTATGACTGATAGTAAAGGTGTGTATCAGACGGTATATGAATATAATGAAAATGGGCAAGTGATTATGGAACAGTATTATGATAAAAACGGTAACCCAATGGCAAACAGTGATGGTTTTATTGCTGTTGAAAAACAATACAATGAAAAGGGAAAACTGAAAAGTGAAGAAGGAATTGCTCCGGAAAGCGAAGACGAAAAACATGGGTCGGATTGATCTGCGTTGCCGAACATAAAGTCGCAAATGTAATACTTATAAACATATGGATTACGAGATGAGTATGCAATTTACTGATGCAGGATGAGGAGTTTATTCCAGGCAATCAACCTAGAAAGGAAAGTATGGTTTTTGCTTCTGTAATCATCATACATGTTAACTATGGATAAACCAATCAGAATATTGCAAATGATAGGTGGATTAAATGTAGGGGGCTCACAAACAGTTGTTCTGAATACTTATAAAGCTATTGACAGAAAAAAGATTCAATTTGACTTTATTATAGACAAACCGGCAGAAAACAAACTAATTCCGATTGTCGAAGACCTTGGAGCTGCTGTTTACAAATTACCGGCATTTAATGGGACAAATATTATTGAGGTATGCAATGCATGGGATCACTTTTTTTGTTTGCATCCTGAATATAAGGTGATGCACTCACATATAAGAAGCTATGCATCACTTTTTATTCCTATCGCAAAACGCCATGGAGTAAAAACGGTAATACACAGCCATAGCACATCTAATGGACCAGGTTGTTCTGGGGTATTAAAATCAATTCTTCAGTATCCTTTGCGGTATCAAGCAGACTTTTTTCTAAGCTGTTCCGATGAAGCAGGGGAATGGCTTTTTGGTCGAAAGATAGTTTCTTCAAAGCGATATCATTGTCTGCAGAATTCAATCGATCCTGGGTTGTATTGTCCTGACGCATATAAAAGGACTACTGTACGAAAAAAAATGGATATAGATGATAAGTTTGTTTTTATTCATGTTGGAAGGCTGCATGCAGCAAAAAATCATAATTTTCTTTTACGAGTGTTTGCAGAAATACGGAAAGAAAAAGAGAATGCAGTACTATTGCTTGTTGGTGATGGTGAGCTTCGGGACAAAATAAGAAAAGATATAACACATTTAAAACTTAATCAATCCGTCTTCATGCTGGGCATCAGGGATGATGTGCCTGATTTGCTAAGGGCGGCGGATTGCTTTCTTTTTCCATCAATTTGGGAAGGACTTCCGGTAACGGTAATCGAAGCACAGGCTGCAGGTTTGCCATGCGTTATTTCGGCAAATATTTCAGATAATGCATTTATAACGCCCCTTGCACACAAGGTTCCAATTGATCAAGGAGTACAAAAATGGATAACCTGCCTTAAGAACATGAATATGGAAAGACAAGACGTCAGCAAACAAATACGTGATGCCGGTTTTGATGTTCATGAAACGGCTGACTGGATTTCAAGGTTTTATTTATCGCTGTATAGGGGAGAAGAATTCTGCTGATTCCGAAATAGTATATAGTAAAAAAGACCGGAACCCTTTTGCATCAATATGAAAAATCTCAATGAGTGGATGATTCGGTATGACAAGTGTAAGGGAAAGAAAAGCAGCTATAGATTTGATATATATCTGTAAATGTGCAGTTAAAGGGATTGCGCCAAGCAAAGAATACTTAATGGATCTTGAAATAGATCTGCTTTATCAGGAAGCAAACAGACATATGCTTTCTGCTGTTGTCGGCAGTGTTCTTATTAACGCGGGAATCGAACATTATAAATTTGAAAAGGCAGTTGCTTTAGCTCAAAGAGGCACTGTTGTATTTGATTATGAGCTGGGTCAAGTTATCTCAGAATTGGAGCAAGCGGGAATATGGTATATGCCCCTAAAAGGTGCTGTGTTGAAAAACTATTATCCATGTATAGAAATGCGCGAGATGTGTGATATTGATATTTTGATAGACGCAGAACGAGCTGAAGATGTAAGAACTATCATGGAGAGGCTAGGTTATGAGACTAAAAGCTTTGGCCTGTATAACGATGATGATTATTTGAAACCGCCTATGTGTTATTTTGAAATGCATCGGTCTCTCTTCGGGGATATGCATGACAGACAACTCTATGAATACTATAAGGATATAAAGAGCAAATTGCTCAAAGATGAAGGAAATGAGTGCGGTTATCATTTTTCTCCGGAAGATTTTTATATTTTTATGATTGCTCATGAATACAAGCATTATAATCTTGCCGGTACAGGCTTGAGATCCCTTCTTGATACTTACATATATCTAAACGCTAGTGATTTGGATATGAAATACGTAACTGCTGAAACTGATAAACTTGGAATTACTGAATATGAACAGAAAAACAGATCGCTGGCATTGAAACTGTTTGACGGTCAGGAATTGAGTGAAGAGGAATCCAGGATGATGGATTATATTGTATCTTCCGGGACATATGGTATATATTATCAGAATATTGGAAACAGAATAGAAAAAGCAGGGGGAACCACAAAGTATCTTTTGAGACGATTTTGGGGTCCGCTTTATAAGAATGATCAGTATTATGGATATTACAAACGGAGGTACCCATTATTTTATAAATATCCAATCATGCTTCCTTTGCTTCCCTTTTACCGCTTGTACCAGGTGATGAAAAAGAATCCTGGAAAGATTAAAGCAGAAATCAATATATTAAGGAAAAGTAAATAGTGTCTGCTCAACAACTCTGGAGGTGTTGAAAACAAAGGCGTAGAGGTCGGTTTTTGGCGAACAAAGTGCAAGGTGATTTAAGCTATTTTGACGAATTTATTGGTTTAGAGGCTTGCACTTGGGGGCGAAAACCGTGTACAAATCCACAGAATCCGAACACCTGCAGCTGAGCTTTTTCCAGTTTAATGCATCGTGTGGGATGCAACTGGACGGTCAAAACGAATGGGTGAAAGATGCGAACCGACTGCCATGGAGAGTGTGGGAATCACAGTATTCTGCCATATTCATGACCACGACGGGTAACGTGGCAAAACCTTCCAGAATGGTCATTGGTTCGCTCATCATCCAGCAACGAATGGGATTCTCAGATCGGGATCTGGTAAAACAGATCCAGGAAAATCCGTACTACCAGTACTTCATTGGGCTTGAATCATTCCAACACGCGCCTCCTTTTGCCCCGACCTTGCTTGTGGAATGGAGAAAACGAATCGATGTTTCCTTCGTTATCAAAGTCAACGATGAGCTTTGTGACGCAATGCCGAAGAACCAGAAAAGCAGAAAAAGCTTTGGACTGCACAGCAGAGGAACCCTTGTTGCAACGCAAGTCTGCGACGCCACCGTAGCACCTCAGAACATTCGGTTTCCGCAGGATACTTCTTTGCTCAACGAAGCCCGGACGAAACTCGAAAAGACGATTGACTGGTTCTGTTCCCAGTACGGACTGGAGAAACCTCGCACATATCGGAAGGTTGCGCACAAGGAATACTTGGCGTTTGCGAAGTCCAAGAAACCTTCCATTGACCGGATCAGGGCAACGATT
This sequence comes from uncultured Pseudomonadota bacterium, assembly GCA_900319705.1. Lineage (GTDB taxonomy): Bacteria > Pseudomonadota > Gammaproteobacteria > Enterobacterales > Succinivibrionaceae > UBA2804. Next base: position 29,431 of record ONPL01000012.1, read on the forward strand.
CGTCAACAGATTGGGTACGTTTACAGGGACCTGAAATATGTTGACGGTTTCATCCAAAGCGGATACGAGTTGGACAGCAAATACCAGGAATATCTGGAAACGATCCGAATAGTCTACGAGCAGCAAAAGTATATGCTCGAAAACAACACCCACAAGGTTGCGGATCGGATCGTCAGTATTAGTCAGCCATACGTTCGCCCGGTAGTGCGCGGTAAAGTCAGTAAACCGACAGAGTTCGGAGCTAAACTTCATCTGAGCATTGACGAATTGGGCTTTGCCCGAATCGAGTATCTTTCATTCGACGCTTACAACGAAGGGCCAATGCTCATTCAGGCGCTGGAAGCTTACAAGTATCACCATGGTTGTTATCCCGAACGAGTTCTGGTAGATCAAATCTACCGAACAAGGCCCAACATTGCATTTTGTCAGAAAAACGGGATTCGGATCAGCGGCCCGAGACTTGGAAGACCAGCAAAGAACGAAGAAATCCGGAAAAAGGATGCAAAGACTGCTGCACAAGACAACACTGATCGGATTCAGATAGAACGATACTTCAGCACTGCTAAGCGGCGGAATGGAATGGGACTGATCACGAAGAAGAGGGAAGATACTTCATTGACCACGATTGCGTTTTCAGTCTTGGTTACCAACATTTTAAACTGTACCCTGTAAATCGGACAGTTAGGGTTTTGAAAAATCCGACTGGCCGACAGGCGATTATCCTGAGATTCGGACAACGATTTTAAGTAAGAGCCCATCAAATCGGACAACGAGTTTCAAGAATCACCAGAAATGACAAAACGGGAGATGAGGCGAGGTAATCAAAACCGATACGGTCAACGAAAAAAACGGGTTTTCAGCGAAATCAGAGGATCCCTGATTTTCGGACAGGTGTTATCACCGGAAACCCCAATCTTCGGACAAAGAGTTTGCCTCCAATTCAGCTGCGTATTACAATTAACACAATGAATTGGAGGAAAAGCCATGGCCAACAAGAAATTCACGCCGGAAGAGATGGCAATCCTGAAAGCAAATCCCTACGTTCTGGAAGTAACAGAGGATATCATCCATTTTTCAGCTTCATTCAAGTCCTCTTTCTGGGATCGGCTGCAGAATGGTATGAAGCCGCCGGATATCTTCCGGGAACTGGGAATCGATCCGAATCTTCTTGGCACCGGAAGAGTCTCTGGATTTAAAGGCATGCTAAAGCATGAAGTGCTTGCCGGCAAGGGGTTCCGTGATCTCAACACCTGCAAGGAATACTACGCCAAGAACATGACTGCCGCTCAGCGTATTGCATACCTGGAGCAGCAACTGGAATACAAAGACCAGGAGATTGAATTCCTAAAAAAATTGTGTCTTTGCACCAGGGCGGCAAGGGATAATGAGCATTCCGGCAAGTGCTAAGTATGCCATTATCCGGGAAATGACCATGCGGGACAACAACCGTCTGAATCTCTCCTGGCTATGCGAAACAGCCGGTGTTTCCCGTTCCGGATACTACAGTTACCTGGAAAGCGAGGATCTGCGGCAACAGCGGGAACAGCATGACCGAGAAGAATTTCTCAAGATTCTGGAGGCATATAAGTTCCGGGGATACAGTAAAGGCGCCCGCGGCATTTATATGCGGCTGATTCATCTGAAACCGCCAGTAGTCATGAACCTGAAGAAAATCCGGCGGCTCATGAAGAAGTACAACCTGCGCTGTCCGATCCGGAAGCCAAATCCCTACAGGCAGATTGCAAGGGATATGAGAACAGATTATGTGGCACCGAATCTGGTTAACCGGGAATTCGAGAACTACGGTCCCCGAAAGATCCTGCTGACAGATATTACCTACATTATTAACCACAAGGCACCACGTTGCTACATGTCCACGATTATTGATGCTTTTACCAAGGAATTGTTGGCATGGCAGCTGTGCGAATCAATGGAAGTCGATTTTGTTCTCGCCACTGTGAATCAGCTGATTGCTGAGTATGGTGGTGAATTACTCAAAGCGGAAACTATTATTCATTCGGACCAGGGTTCCCACTACACCAGCATTAAGTTTATCCAACTGCTGAAAGACAGCGAGCTGCGCCAATCCATGTCCCGTCGGGCTAACTGCTGGGACAATGCACCTCAGGAATCATTCTTTGGCCACATGAAGGATGAAATTGATATTTCAGGATGCACCACTTACAAGGAAATCCTGGCGGTAATCACGGACTGGACAGAGTATTACAACAATGACCGGTACCAGTGGGATCTTGCCAGGCTGTCGCCGCGGGAATATTACCAGTATGAGATGACAGGCGTTTATCCGATTAACTGGGACAGTCGAAAGAAGTAAGTTCCATACCGGGGGCTTTGCCCCCGGACCCCCAAGGTTTATCGCTTTTGTTTCCAGGGGAGACAGTGATAGCCAAGCAAAAAGGAGACGCATTCAGATCGTCTCCCCCGCAAACCCGGCAGGGCGCTCGAGTCGGTCCTCATCGTTGCTCTATCCTCCCTGGCGGTAAAGCATTTTCAGTATACGGGAATATCCAGCTGATGGTAAAGCCCTAAAACTCATTTTGTCCTTGACATGGGGTACACTTTATTTTCGGTTCCTTCAAACTTGCAGTTGAGGAACCGGAATCGGACTCATCAACAACGGAGTAATGCCTTGTGGTTTAAGCGCTCGAAGCTCCATTTTTCTGGAAAAAGGGAGTTGTTGAGCAGACACTGTGCGCCCAGCGAAGGGCATGACATACAAGCGGGTGGAAATCCCGTCCGGAAAGGTACGAGCCATACCACCGGTAGCAACCCT
>ONPL01000152.1 GCA_900319705.1 uncultured Pseudomonadota bacterium
TATTCTCAAAAAATTTCTTGGGATGCATTTTTAACCAACTTTGAACTCTTTCCATAATGAATTGGGTTGATACAATTGTCTAGAAATAAGAAAATGAAATTTCGTATCTGTTTACTGTGACATGTCACTGTAAATGTTACCGATCAAACACTGGTATTAAAGTATTTACGGATGCATACTTTTCTGATGGTAGACCAGGTACAGACCTAGAAGAGACTGATAATCAGGAATGTGAAACTGGTCATGGCTGTAGGAAACTTATCCCTGAATGTAAATTTAACATAATTGTTATTCAGGGAGAGTATCAGGAAAAGGTCTGGGAATGTTTGCGTATCTGAAACAATCAACGAATTTTTCTTTTCAGTCTTGAGTTCCTGAGTACTCTGAAAATTGCCGTATACCTATCAGAAACTGAATGATGCATAATGTATTATGGCAATGGATTATTTCGTACCGGATCAGACAAATGGAAACCAAACTTAATAGCAATCGGAATAAAACAAGGCTGAATATAGCCAACTTTACATCAAATGTTTCAAATATCGAAGGTCAGTCTTTGCTTGGCGGTAAGTATATCGTTCAACTGAAAATGAACGTAAAGTCAGGTGAAGCTGATCTCTATATTTGTACCGATAAAAACGGCAACCGCCATGTAGCCAAGGTTTACCGTCGAAAAGATGCTGTTAAGCCTGAGGTTATTGAAACCCTGTCAAAACTTAAATCTCCTTACATCGCTGAAGTTCAGGATTATGGTACGGTGCATGAACATCCTTTTGTCATTCTTCCTTGTTTTGTCAACGGCAGTCTTGCCGGTAAAACTTTCAGTTCAGATGAAATCAGCGATGTTATTGTTCCGTGTGTGAGCAGAGGACTGAAATATCTGCATGAGAACGGAATTGTACACAAGGATATCAAACCATCAAATCTTATGATTGCCGATGACGGTGGTAAAATTCTCATAATTGATTTCGGTATAAGTTCTGTCAAATCAGACGGAAAGTCAGTGATTTGCGGTGTCACTAATAGGCACCGCCAGGAATGTTAGCCGAAAAAATCAATGATCTCTCCATCAGGAAATGTTTTAATCAGTTTTACTAAATTGTTTCGGGAATCATAGGTTAGCGATATTTTTTCCGGCCTGATGACGCCGTGGTGATAATGATCTGTTTTCCCGTCATCGGAAACAATAGGTATACGGTTGATAAGCATTCTGCAATCGTTTCGATTCATGCCTTTTTTCATGTTAAGAACAGTATCAAATAACTGGTAATTTTCTACGGCCTCGCTGCAGTATCCTTCCTGTCCTATCAGAAGAGAGGGTGGGTTGTCATCCCAGCCAACTGCCAGTGAAAACTCTGTGTGATAGTATGAACCATATACCTCCACAAATGAATCCCTTCCAAAAATAGACAGAAATTTTTTCTCGGTTCGCGGCCAGATTTTTTCCTTTCCAAGGTATATTTCACAGTATCGTTCTCTAATGTCGTCGATAAATGTGACGGAAATCAGTTTGTTATCCTTGTAGCTTAGATTGACGTCTGGATTTGCATAGTATTCAGTTTCATATGCCGGTAGACTGCGCTCCACCAACGGATCACGTTCTGAACCGAATTCATTTTTCATGATTTTCCACATTTCCTTCTGTTCTGTGCCGAAAACAAAAGGTCCTACGGAAACGTTTGGATTAAGTACTAGCTTACGCATATGTAGCTCCTTTTTTATTTTTCATTTTTTCTTCCAATTCTGATACATATTTTAGAACTTCTCTGAATGCATTATCATATTTGTCACCGAATAGTTCCCTTAAATCTGTAATTTCTATTTCAACAGCTGCTCGAATATTGTTTTCTTTGAGATATGCTAGTTGCCTTTGGAAATATGAGTCATCGAGTATATTTTTATTTTTGTATGATCGAGTACGCCTATGATCTGCAATTTCAATTCTTATGCACGGTCCTTCCATATAACTTAAAAATCCAGTTATTTCCAACAGCTTTGCAGGAATTAAATGATGAGCTTCGTGCGTTTTACTGTCAGCAAAATACTTGACGTATTCATAACTTCCGCCAAGAATTTCTTTATCTTCGTAAATCGGATCTGCAACAAAGTAAACATACGAGGACCCGTTCTTTCTGTGACCTGTACGAAATCCATCTTCAGCTAATTCTGCTATTTTGGTTGAAGAACCATCCAATCTTGTAAAAACTGCATGAACCGAATAGTAAGAAGAAAGTATAAAATAGTTCCATAGTAGTTCATCCGGCGTACTGGAATATGAGGATGGTGTTTTATCACCTTTCACTTGTAGCATGGAATAGATCCAGTCAGAAATCGGTTGAGGACCACCTCTGACACTGAGCTCGAATTCGAGATTTTCATCTTCGGAGAGATGCTGGTATTCCAGATAGCCTTTAATAAATGCCGTTTGTACTGACAGTTCTACATCACTGGCTATCGAGTGTGGAGAAATGTCGTAATCGAAAAGAACTTCTTTGATTAGACCGTAGATGATTTCCTTTTGAAGTGATTGTTGGAATAATCCTATATTGTCAAATTGTTTTTTTTCATTTTGGATCTCTGAATTCATTAACGCTCTGATTTTGCTGCAGAGGATGATGAAGAATTTTGCATAGTATTTTTGAATATCCTCCGGTGATAAGAATTCTCCTATGTTGGAGATCTCTATACCGGCTATATAAGACTGTTTTATGAATGCAACTGACATTTATAGAATTCCTCCTGCCTTAGTGATTGATTACGAACCTGGATCTTTTATAAATCAATCGGTTTATCAAATACAGAAAATCATTTCTGTACTGTTTCGAAGTCCTTTTTGGGTTTTGTTGTATTTCCCAATATATCTATCATTTTTAAGCATTTTAAAAGAATGACGTAGGTGCCTTTATTCGATGGTTATTTCGATGACAGATATTCTGTATTGCTAACCTTCCGCAACCAGCGAATAAATCCAAGAACTCTTTTTTGAATGCCAAATGATCATACATGTTTTCAAAGAGTGTTGATTATTTGTAAATATCTTAAATTAGTTTGTTTAATTTATATTATGATATTAATTTTATATGTTTTAATTGTGTAACAAATTTTTGTGTTTGGATAAACACTGTTACTAAAATTCTGATAGGTTTGAAGAATTATCTCTTTAACTAGAATGTATTTAAAGCTTTTATCCTGTTTGAATTAAATTAGGAACTGTCCTTAAATTAAATCCAATTTTATTGACTATAAAAACATATCGTTATACCATAGCCATAAGTACCCTAAAAAAGGATTTGCTATGGCTAATACGAATAACAATGTTGATGCGGTAATAGAGAATATTTACAAAGATGTTCATCCATTTCTTAATGAACGTCAAAAAAGAATATTAGCCGGAAGTATTGCCGAAGCATGCGGTTTTGGCGGTATAAAAAAAGTTTGTGCCATAAGTGGACTTGATTACAAAACTGTTAAATCGGGAATTTCAGACAAAATAAATAAACCGGAACAATGGAACGAATATACTGATGAATACACTTCTGAAAACGGCATACGTCGTAAAGGAGCCGGCAGACCGGGGATAGAAAAGAAATATCCAGAAATTACAGAGAAAGTGAAATTTATTTTGGAAAACAATACCTTTGGAAATCCTGAGCAGGTACTAGTGTGGACAAATTTGAGTCTTCGGCAAATAGTTCAAGTTTTAGATAGTGAATACAATATCAAAACGAACAAAAACGTGATTTCGGATATTTTAGAAGAGCTTGGTTATAGCAAACAGGTTAACCAGAAGATGGAACAGGTTGGAAACCAACATCCGAACAGAGACGAACAGTTTAAGCACATAAATAACAAAGCTCAGGAATTCATAGCGGCCGGTCTACCTGTAATAAGCGTAGATACAAAGAAAAAGGAACTTATAGGTAATTTTAAAAATAACGGTCAGGAGTACCGTCCATGTAAGAATCCACGTAAGGTATTGGATCATGATTTTCCATTGGAAGGAGGCAAGGTATCTCCGTATGGAATATACGTCATAAATAACAATACAGCGTATGTAAACCTTGGAACAAGCTGTGATACGGGAGCCTTTGCAGTAGAGAGTATCCGTCGCTGGTGGAATATTGTTGGTAAAGCAACCTTCCCTAAAGCAGATAAACTGTATGTAAATTGCGATGGTGGTAAACTCTTTTGCTATATTTCAAGAAATTGGCAGGGAAAACCTTTGATAGATATTGAGACTACAGTTAACCTGATCCGCTCAACAAAAACAAAACAAGGATTGACGGTTCTGTGTGAGGTTGATGAGAATACGTACAGCAAAGGAGTAAAAATAGAGGATGATGTATTTGAAAAAATCAACCTCGAAAAAGATGCAAATCTTCCGAATTGGAATTACATAATTCGAGGTTTAAAAATTGGAAATAAATAAAGGACAGTTCCTAAGTGACTGATATCGCAGGAGCTTACTTCATTATTTCTGTTCTTAACGATTGTATTTACCGCAATAGCATCATACTGAAACAATTTATCATCAACCGTATTCTTCACTTTATCAGCACTAAAAATCATCAAATTGTTTGCACGTTTCTGTGCAGTGTTGGAGATTGTTTTTTCTTCAATTTATCTGCTCTTCTTTTTGTCAGAATGTGTGCATCGCGTTATTCATATCAGCAGATCCGGGTATAAAAAACCCCGTCAAGGACGGGGCTTATAAGTAACGGCGGATACCGGAAGAAAGCCTGAGTTAGCCCAGTATCAGTTCTTCGTGAGCCTTTCTGACAGTTTCAGCTGTTATGATTTGAGAACCCTCGGCATTGCCGACGTTCAGACATGCGTTGCAAATTCTGTTAACCATACGTGGTGCACCTTCAGAGTAATTGGTTATGGCTTCAAGGGCCTCAGGAGCGAATACGTCTTTGATACATCCGGCACCTTTGAGCTTGTCGAGTACGTACTGTCTGGTTTCGTCCTTGCTCATTCCTTCAATATTGAAGTTCATAATAATGCGCTGGCGCATAGCTTCATGAACGGAGTAATTGAGCATTGAGTTAAGCTTTGTGGTTCCGACGAGGATGACTACAGCCTTGTCTCTTGAATCCATTTCAAAGTTAAACAGGACCTTCAGGTCGGAAAGAGTTGAACTTCTGATGCTGTCGGCTTCATCGATGATAAAGACCGGGGTCTTGCGGTTTTCAGAGTACAGTCGTTCAATCTCCTCCTTGATTGCATCAATATTCTCATGTTTCCTGGACTTCGGTTCAAGTCCGATGATAGTAGCCATATTACGGTAAAATTCAGCATCAGAGAGATTGGCAAGAGGGGTATATACAACCTTGTACAAAGAGGGGTTAAGACCTTTGGACCATATTCTGACAGCAGTTGATTTTCCT
>ONPL01000093.1 GCA_900319705.1 uncultured Pseudomonadota bacterium
ACACCGAAGGTAACTGCCACATTGGCTGCACTGCCGTGCTCCTTGAATTCATCCGGATTGGACATGGTGCATTTGATGGTATTCTGCTGCGCATCTCTTTCGCATGGGCGCGGAGAATAGCTTCCATAGGTTTCATTGCTCTGGGCTGTGGTCAGCCGGTAGTTTTCATTAAGCAGCATATGACCGGAAAGACTGAAGGTCCCGGTGGAACTGTCAAATTCCACCAGCACATCCGCATGAACCGGTCTGGCATAGAAATATCCCTTCTCCTCCTCGGTTAATTTCTTTTTTTCAATTGGAATACAGAAATTGCCGTAACTGCCGCGGCAGTAGAAGGTATTGTGATTGTAGAATCTTCCCCGCTCTTCAACTGCAAACAGACCGGTCGGGAAATTAACCGGAGCATCCGGAGCAACTGCAGGAACATCGAAAAGTCTTTCATCGGCAGGTTCCTCCCCTGCCGCAAAGGAACTGCAGCATGCAAGCACTGCAGCACTTAAAACTGAAAATTTAATTAATCTGAACATTATTTTTGGCACAAACTGTAGAATACATACCGCCGGAGCGGTCCGTAAAAACACCCTAATTATACAGAAAACGCAACTGATTAATCCTTATATAGATCCTGCAGTACCTTAAATCTTTATCTTTATCACGTTATTCACCCTGAAAACATAAACCAGATCTGCACCATCGCTGCGTTTTTGATTTTCTGTATTAACGGTAGTCAGTCATCACCTTGAGCTGTTTGAGTGTTTCGTCAAGCTGGCACTTGTACATGGCGGTAAGCTGCTCTTCGGATCCCTTCATAAGTACACTGCCGCATTTCTTCTCCTTCTGTTTCACCCACTCAAGCTGGGCTTTTTTATTGCGCGACTGCACCTGTTTCGGCAGAGCCTTCCACACTGCATTGAGATTGCCGTCCACCACCATGAAGGTAAGCTTGCTGCTGATATACATATTGTGCCTGAATTCATCCTCCGGCTCAGGGGTAAGCACGGTATTCAGCAGTTTCTGCGCACAGTCCTGATCGATGCCGGTATCATCGCTTCTGACGTCGGTGTTGTCTATGACAATCCCGTTTTCATCGGGATACAGATAGAAGGTCACACTGGTATACTCGCCGGTCTGATGGTTGCGGAATGGATTAATCAGACTGCATTTTAAGAGTCCGGCATCCTCGCTGTAACCGCATTCAGTTTTGACATAAGGATCCTGACCGTGACGCTCGGCGGTGGTATACAGGCAGTTGTTGAGAACATACAGGTTGCCGGCCGCGGTATATTTACCGGTATTCTGATCTTTCTCAATCAGCAGATCCCCCTTAACCGGAACTCCCTGAATATATTTCTTCTCCTCGTCACTGAGTTTTTTCCGGTTGAGATTTTCGCAGAAGGTAGGTCCGCGATCTATGCAGTTGAAAGTGGTAAAGTTATGAAAATGTCCGTTGTTCTGCACCGCAAATCTGCCGGTAGGAAATTCCCCGGCGCAGGCGGCTGAGGTCAGAAGCACAGCGGCTGTCAGTGCTGCTGCAGCGGTATTAAGAGATCTGCCTTTCATTGTTAATCCTTTTTGTTGAATATCGTCAGTCAACAATTATAAATGTGATTGCGGCAAAAAAGTACCTGGAGGTTCAAAATATTGAAGCAGCCGGAGCACGGCAGCAAAAAATGCCCGATCTTGCGAAGGGGCATTTGAACGTCGTTATGAGATCTTTCTTATTCTATTGTATTTTATCCCGCTGCTCTCATTTAAACCGTGAGAACAGTCTGTTTATTTTAACCTGTCACATATTTGGACAGACTGTCGTTAAGTGCTGTAAACTGATTCTTCAGATTATTGGCGGTTTCAGCATAAACGCCGGCATTGGCCAGGATCTCTTCAGCAGAGGTCTCAGCAGTATTAATGTCGGTGGTTACTGCATTAATGAGCTGGTTCTGCTCTTCAGCCGTTTTGGTGATTTCCATGGTCATGACATTAATGTCATTGAAGGAATCTGTAATATTATTAAACAGTTGAGAAGCCTCGTTGGTCATTCCAACCGCCTTGTTGCAGGTATCGATACTTACATTCATAAGTTCGATGGCGCTCTGGTTGGCGGTCAGCAGCTGGTCAATGGTATTCTTGATATCCTCGGTTGCCTTCTGGGTGTTGCTGGACAGGTTTCTAACCTCATCCGCAACCACGGCGAATCCGCGTCCGTGTTCACCGGCACGGGCCGCTTCAATGGCGGCATTGAGCGCCAGCAGATTGGTGTTGCTGGAAATTTCACTGATACTGTTGTTCAGATTTACAATGGCATCGGTGGATTCGCGCAGTTTGTCCAGAGCATTTCGGGTGCTGTCAAGTTCACCGTTGAGGCTGTTGATGAAACCTGCAACCTCGGCAATGCTCTTTTCCAGTTCATGGCACTCTCTGCTGGTTTCATTGAATTTACGGGAGGCCTCACCCATTTTTGCCGCAACGGAGTCGGTCTGATCTTTAACCGAAATCATCAGACGGCTGTCTGAGTTAAGCAGCTGCATCTGGTTTTTAGAGCTGTCATTGAGGTTGGCACTCTGATTCTTAACTTCATTGGCAATGTCTGTCAGTGAATTGGTTGACTCCTTGAAGGTTCTGATCAGAGCCTCCTGGCTGTCAAGGAACATATTGAAACTGTTTTCAAGTGCGCCGATTTCATCTTTTGATCTTACATCGATACGGCTTTGCAGATCTGCTCCGTTTCCCTGTGACACGCTGTTCATGAAACGAACGATAAAGTTAATCGGATCGATCACCTGATAGGCCAGGAATTTACTGAGCACAAATCCGGTAATAATCAGGATAACCAGTGAAATCAGGATAATCATCTGGAAATTGGAGGCTGAGGTGGCAATATGGCTTGCCGGTACCACGAAGGCGAAAATCCACGGGGCGTTCTGAACATTTCTTGCAATCATGTAGAACTGTTTTCCGTCAATATCAACCGCCTGCAGAGAGCCCCCGGAATTTTCGGCTTTCTTAAGCAGATCTGTGGTTAAAGATTTGTTGTATTCGCTTACATCCTTCATGAAAACATCATCGCGGTCGGAGATAATCACCTTGCGATCGCTGGTGTAGAGAATGGTGAAACCGTTTTTCGGAATGGAAATCTTGGCAAGGGAGGTTTTAAGTTCGGAAATCTTCACGTCAGCTGCAACTACACCGCCCTCGGCCATTCTGGCCATACCGATAACGTTCTCGTTGAAGGTGAAATCCTTGTACGGGGAGCTGATCCTTACCATCGGCTGTTTGTCACCCAGCTGGTACCAGGGTCTTTTGCGCGGATCATAGTTGGAGGCGCGGTACTGCTCGACTGTTTTCTTGGTTGAATACATGTCACCTTCGACTTCGGTTCCGTAGTATACACCGCCGAAATTCATCGCCTTGCCGAGCATCAGAATATTTTCACGGTTTTTAAGGTAGCCGGTATTCTGCTGAGCCAGTGTGTCAACAACCTTCATACGGTCGAACAGCCAGGAATCAATAATATTGATACTGTCGTTAACCAGAGACGAGAACATAGCGGCACCGTTTTCAAAATTCTGATTATTGCTTTCACGATCTCTTACCGTAAGGTAACAGCAGATTGTAATCAGTAAAATAATAAACGGTATGAACACCGAAATGAAAATTTTCAATTTTAGAGATTTACAGCTTATCATTGTACGCTTCCATGCTAGATAAAAATTTTTATTATTATGTATTTGGAAACAGAATTTCCTTAAAAATCAGTATTTTATCTAAAATCAACGGCAGTCAGGCGGTGCGTTGCGGCGAATTTGACGGTAGGACAGATGTCACCGTACGCTGCTTAATTCCCGTAAATTTCTATAAAACACGACAATCGTAATTCTATAACATGAATACGATCTAAACTGACACCTAAAAAACACTTTTTAAAACTTGTTAAAAATAATTTGGAGGAACTTCACAATTTTAAAAAATGATGGTTTGACGGAGCTGGAAACATAACGTAACAGACCGGAATGAACAACATGACCTTCTGACCGGCGGGCGTTCCGGAATAACGCAGGCTGAAAACAGACGGATCCTGAAAATTGCAGAACACCGAAGGGAAAAAGATCAGGCGGGAAGGTTAATTTTCGTGAAGAAACGACTCCAGATTAAACCGCCGCCTGAAACACAGCGGCGGCAGATTTTGTTTTTACCGGCGAAGCGGAGGGTTCTATCAGATCAGTCTACCTTGCTGCTCAGATATTCGATGCGCTCAAGGGTCATCTCCCTCTGGCAGTTCAACATTTTTATGAGTGCGGCATCACTGCCCTTCATGGTTACTTCACCGCACCGGGCGGCTTTCTTTTTGATCCACTTGATCTGCTCTTTTTTGAGTCCGGCCCTGGTATCAGGATCCAGTGACTTCCACAGTTTGTTGATTGCCCCGTTGGTCAGCATAAACTCAAGTTTGGTGGAAAGATACTGACTGTGCTCGAAGGCGCTGTCGCTTTCATAGTGAAACTTCGCCTCAGAGAGTTCCCGGGCACAACCTTCATAGGATGGACCGGAGTTTCCCCGCAGATCTACATTGTCAACCTCCAGCGCATCACCGTTGTAGGAAAAGTAAACGGTAATTCCCGCCTGTTCCCCTCTTTCGTCATATTCGTAGGGTTCATAAAGCATACACTTGAGCAGTTCCGCGTCCCTATTGTATTCACACTGCTGCGGAATATAACTGCCGTAGTTCTTTGAACCCCTGGCGGTGGTCAGATAGCAGGTCCGGAGGATATAGGCATTGCCCGCCAGTGCATATACCCCGTTTTCATAGCGCAGTACGAAATCCGCGGAGATTTCATGACCGTCCGCCACCTTCTGCTCCTCGGTGGTAAGTTTTTCCGAGGCAAGACTACTGCAGTATTCAGCGCCGTTGCCGGAGCAGGAAAAGGTTTGATAGTTGTGGTAGACCCCGTCGGCCAGGGTGGCATAACGGCCTTCCATAATGGCACCGCTCTCCTGCCCCATGGCGCAGACCGCACCGGCACACATCACTGCGGTAAGGGCGGCCAGAGAGTTGGTTAAAATTTTTTCAGCTGAAATCATAGTAATTCCCTATATACAACCGGACTTAGGCCGGGCTGTTCCCGATCGGCATCAGGTTGTTTCCGGAAAAAACATCCGGAAATTTTTCTTTTAGTATTCAATGGCCCTTAACATATCAATGCGGATGTCGGTGAATCCCTTCTGGCATTTGAGCATTTCTATAAGTTCTGCATCGGTACCCTTCAAGGTAACCTTGCCGCATTTGCTTTCCTTTTCCTTAATCCACTGGCGCTGGTTGCTCTTGAGTTTGTTTCTGGTTTTCTGATCCAGACTCTTCCACAGCTCGTTAAGAATGCCGTCTGACTTCGCAAACTCAAGTTTAGCTGAGAGATAACTGCTGTGCAGATATTCATCGTTGCTTTCCAGAGCAAATCCGGCACCGTTCAGGGCATTGCTTCTGAATACGTACATCTCATCGGTGTTTCCCCGCAGATCTATATTATCCACGGTCAGGGTGTTTCCGTTATGACTGAAGATAATAAAAATCCCGGCTTCATCACCCCGGGTTTCATATTCGGCGGTATCATAGAACATGCATTTTAACAGTCCGGCATCAGTATTGTAGCTGCACTGCTGTTTGATGTATTTGTCCTCATCGTCAGCTTTTCTGGCGGTTGATAAACTTCCGAACTTAACCAGATCAATCGTGCCGGCAATACTGTATTCGCCGTTCTCGCGGCTTAAAATCAAATCAGAATATATGCCGGCATTGTCCAGCATTTTTTTCTCCTCACTGTTCAGCGCGGATTCATTGATACTGTCGCAGGCGAAAGCCCCTCTGCCGGCGCAGAAAAAGGTATCATGGTTGTAATAGATCCCGTCATCGTAATATGCATATCTGCCTTCCGGTATGTCTGCCGCTTCAGCGCATACGGACGCACTGAGCACACATGCGGCGGCAATCCGGGCCGCCATTACAGTTTTTCTCATCATATTCATTCCATCCTTCTTAAACTGCAGCGTGGTGCTGCAGTCAAATTAAATCCCTCCGGTATTCAGTATGTTACCGGATCTGTACTATATGATCCTTAATTATTCGGGATCAAATTATCAGTTTCCCGCTGAATTAATTCCGGAAATTTTCAACTCAAAACTGTTTTCAACGGTAAACAGGAAACAGAATTCACCATCAAGCGCCTTTTCTCCTGAATCCTTATTAATAGCAACCGCGGTGAATCTACCGGCTTCAAGATTATCCAGAAACTGCGCAGGTACCATCCCGGCTTCCTTAATTCTATCTCTTACATAGTCATTATCCAGGTAGCGGTGCAGATTGAAATTGTCAAAAACGAGGTACTTCCGGTTCAGAGTATCGAAACTGAGATAAAAAATTTTCTGCGAGGTGTTCACTGTGGCAAATACCAGTCTCGGTAACCGTTCACCTGCTTTGATAAACAGTTCAGGGATCACAGCAGAAAATTCCTTCTGTCGATCTGACAGCGGCTGATCGATGCGCTGATGTTTAGATGTAGCAAAGGTATCACATCCGCGGGCAATCACAGCATTTGTTTTATAATCTGTAAAAATCATGAACGGACTGTAGTCACGGTTCCTGGCGGTGGCTGACTGACTGCGGTACATCACTATGCCATGCATCAGAACTGTTTTAAGATAACTATGATCATAATTCATATCATAAACATATTCATAACCATAATCATCATCATCATCATCATCATCAACATAATTATCGTCATTAACATAATTACCGTCATAACCATAATCATCGTCATCAACATAATCATCGTCATCAACATAATTATCGTCATTGACATAATTATCGTCATTAACATAATTATCGTCATTAATATCTATATGGCAAGGCAGTTCCTCCACCGGCCAGTCGACCCGTTCAAGTTCACGATCATATACGCTATTTTGAATTTCCCTGGTTTCAATAGTGCCGTCGCTGCTGATTTCCAGCAGTCGCAGCGGCGCTCCGAACTCGATATCACTGCACAGATTGTAGATTTGATTGTTGATTTTAACCGGAAGTTCATAGCAGTTGCGGTGGCCGTGGATCATAACTGTATCAGGAAATTTTTGTTTCCATACCTCATAGACCTTTTCAATATCTTCATATCTTCCGCTTCCGAGAATGTAATTGTCCTGACTGATCCTGGTTGACGGTTCTGCCGGTACCCCGCCATGACTGGCAAAATATTTCATATCGCCGAAGGTAAAATATACAAACGGTTCCAGGGTCTGATAAAGACGGCTGAGATCCTTAACCTTGAAATGTTGAATAGCCGGCACAGTTTTATTGAGAAAATCCTTTCCTTTAATTATTGTACTAAAATCTGCATCCGGAGTCCCGGATGGCTGTTGCCGGCAGTATATGTAATCCCGCAGATAACGTTCATGGTTGCCCTCAAGCAGAAAAACATTCGGTCTGGTATGAATTTTAAGGAGCAGTTCCAGAACTTCTGCATTCTGGATCCCGCGATCGATATAGTCGCCAAGAAAGATATAGGCATAGTCATCTCTTAATTTGTTATTGTTGAAATATTCCTTAAGCGGTTCATAACAGCCGTGAAGATCTCCGATAACCACTACTTTCTGATAATCATCGAGACTGATTTCATAATTTGTATAAAAAATCTCCTTAGCCTCATCCGGAGTTATAATTTCCCCAATCGCTTCAAGATCAGATTTATTTTCTAAATGAAACGCAAAACACATACCCCCAATACAAAAGTTATTCATGCGTCTTGAAATATCGCAAAGAGCATTGCGTTTAGAAATTACATCCTCTGAAACATAAGAAAAATCAACTATATATGCACGATAGGCATAGCGTTGAAGTAATTTCTGGTATTTTTTAAACGAATGCGCATAACAGTGCATGTCATCAACTATGACAAATTCTCCTCTCTGCATTTTTTTTTCGAGTTTGGCAAGCAGTTCTTTCTCCACTGTTCCCTCAATTTCCGGAGATGTAATGTATTCTCCGTACATATCTACAATAGGGCCCTGATTGTCATAGCCTATCTGTTTGTAACTCAAGGTATATGGTTCAAGTTGGTGGATGCTTACCCAGGTGGTTTTGCCGCTTAATGACGGTCCGCGTAAAAAAAAGATTATTTTCATTAGTAATTTACCTTATGTTTGGGTTATAGTTGTATTAAACCTGCCCGGCAGCATGATCCGGTTAAAAGCAGATAAACCCTTTCAAATTTAACTGTGCCGGAAGCAGGAATATAAAAGCGTTATTTCTGTTTATCGTCATGCAACTCAGAGAAAAACAGATTTCCTATACTTTCAATTTCCGGGATCACTGTGTTAAGGAGATGTTTTTTCAAAACTGAAACCTGATTTGCTTCAGGCAGAGACAGAATTTCCTTCAGTTTATAATTCTGTATTTCATCATTGCCCTGTTTGTTATGATGAACAGTCAGGTTGCGCAGCTCCTGAATGAAACCCCACGGTTTTCGAACTGTTATATTGCAGATCGAAGATACGGCATAGATTATATTTCCCGGGATTTTTAAGTTCACCTAACTTCGAATTGAGTGCGTCAGCAATACTCTTTATTAAAGGATCGCAGCAATCCTTTGCTTTAACTGCAGATTCGGTCAGTTCAATGTTATTAGGACAATTAGAAAAGATAATATTCTTAATCTGAGTTGCCTGTTCTACCATGGCCTGATAGAGACAGTTTGAAGCTTCTGCAAAGCGGTTGTTCAAAATGTAGTTTCGGGCTTTTTTAGTCATAATCAGATCGAATCTGCCCTTCCCTGCATCATCAATCCATTCAAGACCTGAATAGATGGCTGATTCCACGGTCTTCAGCACCGGATCATTAATCCCCTCCCTGATTTTTTCCACCGCCGGATTCAATTTCTCAGCTGCCGCTGTGAACAGAGACAGGGAATCGAGAATGATCCCGTTGCAAAAGTTTACATAATTTTCATAGTCCCGTTTGCGCAGTTCAACTTTAATAAGAGGCTGAAGGAACTGAAGATTACGGGTGCTGATAAACTCGTTGATGGATGACGAATATTCAAGCAGTTTGGCCAGGTTGCGCATATCATACACTTGACCGGCAAGTAATTTTTCATATGGACAGTCAGCCAGAATTTCTTCAATTCTGTTTTTCAGATCAGTAAAGTCACTGTCGCTTCCAAGCTGACTCTTTTTCAATCCGTTCAGACTGTTGAAATCCTTTTCGAGCGGTACGTCACCGTAAAATATATGCTGCACTGTAATATTTTTGAGTGCTTTAAGATAAAGAACAGCGCAGAGGCTTATAATCGGAATAATTCTGTAACAGTGCGTAATATCGAAGGATACCTGATCGTTAAAATCAACATTATCGAGAATACACTGCAGGATTGCATGCTGGGTATCTGAACTGCTGATGTCATCGCCGGTAACTGCAAAAATAATCTGGAAATGCAGAATATCACGTATTTCAAGGAAAAACTTATTAATGGAGCATACTGAAGCGTGACTGATACTGCCTGAAGCATTCAAATCATCGGAAACAGATTTTTCTATTTCACTTTGCAAAACACAGTACTTTCGGTAAACATCCTGATTTTCCTGTTTCAGCGGTTCAAAAAATTCTTCTGATAAAGCAGCAAGAATTCTGCTCCAGTTACTGGTTCTGGTTCCGCAAACCACCAGTTTGGTAAGTTTTCTTTCATCGGCTGCATCAACTGACAAAATTTTTTTTGCCAGTGATATACCGATTACTGCAGAATTATCTATATCATAATCGTGTATTTCCCGGTGAAACGGATCAGTATAAATGTAGGAGGTATGACCGTAGTCTCCTGAACCGATAAAGCTGAACATAACATGGCTGACTGAATCTTTAGTTTTTTTCGGTTTTACGTCCAGAGATGCAAAATGGTCAAGCAGCTGTTCCCGTAAATGCTGTTCGTCAAGTCTGCCGCCATCAGCGGAATTCAGGATCCTTGAGATCCTGGTGTCGGGATTTTCAAGATTGGCGGTATTGTCCTTGAGATGGATAAACATGGCTCGGAAAAGGTCGATGAACTCTTTAAAGGCCGGGTATTCTTTTTTGATCCGGTTTCTTTGTTCCAGTTTATCCTGTCTGTCCTGGCCTGGACACGGGAACTGGTATTCATCTATTGCCGCATAGCAGCTGTTTACAGCGTGCACATAATCATAACATTGCAGATTCATGGCACTGAGCATCTTCAGTGCAACACACTGATTGCCGCGGTTTTGTGAATTTTTGGCAAAATTAACACCCCACTTGAAAGAATTTTTAAGAACAGCAGCCAGCTGAGGATTTTTTATTTCAGCTGTAATTTTGTCATTATTGGAACTGATCAGTTCAGCCGCTTTCTGATAATCGCAGATATTGAGATAAAAGGATATTTCTCTGAGGATCTCTGCTGTGGTCACGTTATCAGAAGACATTTTGTCATGAAAGATTTCGCTGAAAACTGCAGGATCAGCTGTAACGTTGAATCTGCTCAGCATGGATGCGTCCTTCAGCAGGCTGTATACACTGTCCAGGAAACAGCATTCTGTCTGTTTTATTTTTACGGGTGTCTGAGTGTTTTTTCCACGGTTGGAGGATGGAAGAACAGCATTGATCTGCTGCAATTTGCTCTGATAAAGTTCATTATCAGTTTCACGCAGATATCTAAGCCTGTTTTTTATTTTTTCCAGAAACGAGAGGCGATCTAAAGGTTCTGTTTTCGGCATGACTTCCGGTGAATAGCAGATTTTTCTGATTTTCAGATTTTCGGTATAGCACAGACTCTGGAAACTGATAAAAACCATGAACGGCATTATTCTGAGTCCGTAGGTAATATCAAGATAAATATTAGGTCTGCTGCTCATCAAATCAGAATTTTTTATTTTGTTCAGCAGTTCGACCTGGCTGTCATAGGATGAGAACTCCTCTGCATGGATAATAAAACGGAAGTTTTTTCCTGCTGAGCCGACGGCTGCATTGATATTGTCTTCAAGTTCTTTCAGCAATATTTGAAACTGCTCTGAATTATCTGCCGTTGAATTCAGGTTTTCCGTTATAAGTTTCTGCAGTTCTTTGAAAAAAGGTTGTGTTTTTATAGCTGACAGACTGTTGCGGATTGACTCATAATCAGGTGAGGTATCAAAAATCTGCTCCGCAGTTTCTGCAAGATAGTCAGGAAGGTCGGTCCAGAAACTGGATTTGGTACCGCAGATCATTATTTTATCAATCTGGACATTGTGATAATGCTGAATGTAATACAGGAATGCCGTGGCGCCGTATTTGCAGAAAACCGTCTGATTCAGTTCTGAGTAATGATAACCGGAAGGCTTATATTGTGCGGCTCCAAGGAAGGAAATAAGAAGGTTTGATTCTGATTCACCGGAGTTGAAATTATTGGAAGTATTGTTATTCATATTTCAAAAATTCCTGCAATTAATAACTTATATGCATCTGATAGTTCATCGACTGCCATTGATTATATCAACTATGGTCTGAGCAAAAAGCGATACATACATAAAATACCAAAAAAGCCTGATATTACTCAGGCTTTAAAACAAATAACAAGGAGATTTAACAAATTCTTTCTTTACAGATCCAGAACATTCTTCATTGAATAAAGTCCTGCATCCATGCCGTCAACCCAGATTGCAGCTCTTACCGCACCGTTGGCAAAAGTCATGCGGCTTGATGCCTTGTGGGTTATTTCAACACGTTCGCCGATATCGGCAAACATAACAGTGTGCTCACCTACAATGTCGGCAGCTCTGATGGTTGAGAAACCGATGGTTCCAGGTTTGCGTTCGCCGATAATACCGTCGCGGCTCTTCACTGCAATTTCATCAAGATTTTTGTCCAGTGCTGCAGCAATTACCTTGCCCATGCTAAGAGCGGTACCGGAAGGAGCATCCACCTTGTGGCGGTGATGAGCTTCAATGATTTCAATATCACTGTAGGTACCCATAACCTTGGCGGCCTGTTCCAGCAGATTGAAAACCAGATTCACACCGACACTGAAGTTTGATGCGAATACAATCGCAATCTTCTTCGCAGCTTCATCAATCACAGCCAGCTGCTCATTGCTGAAACCGGTGGTACCGAGAACCAGTGACTTTTTATTTTTTACGCACAGTTCAATATTCTTAATTGAAGGTTCAGGACGGGTGAAATCGATCATAAGATCAAAATCATCGGCAACCTTGGCAAAATCGTCGGTAATAACCACACCGTTTCTGCCCACCCCGGCGATTTCTCCGGCATCGGCTCCGATAACGGAAGAGCCCGGATATTCACTTGCTGCGGCAAGAACGGTATTTTCATTGGCGGTAATTGACTGGATCAGACATTTTCCCATTCTGCCGTTGCAACCGGCAACAGCAATTCTCAGAGGGGTTCTAAGCTGTTCACTCATTTATCTTATTCCTTAGACTTCATAACAATATCAAGAAGTTCAACTTCGAAAACCAGAGTCTGGAACGGTGGAATGCTGCTGCCTGCACCCTGTTCGCCGTAAGCCAGTTTATAAGGAATTACCAGACGGTATTTTGAACCTACATTCATAAGCTGCAGAGCTTCAACCCATCCTTTGATTACACCGTTAACCGGGAATTCAGCAGGTTCACCGCGCTGAACAGATGAATCAAACACATCACCGCTCGGCAGAGTTCCGTGATAATGAACTCTTACGATATCCTTAGGACCTGGTTTTGCACCGCTGCCTTCCTTCAGAATTTCGTACTGCAGACCGGATGCGGTTTCAACTACCTTAGGATTCTTTTTATTTTCTTCGAGGAACTGCTCTTCAAGTTTCTTCTGATGATCTTCAAATTCCTTGGCTCTGAGATCCATTTGAGTCTGAATTTCCACGAAAGCCTTGTTTAATTCAGCCTGATCCACCTGGAGCTGACTTTTGTTAAGGCAGTCCTTTACACCTTCAAGCAGGGCTTCAATGGAAAAATTAGGGAAAGCGTTGAGGTGGGGAAACAGCTGTTTGCCAAACTGATATCCCAGACCGTAACATACTTTCTTTTCTGTTGTTTCAAAATTCATTTAGTTTCTTTCCTGTTTATCACTCTTCGATCAACCATATGCCGCAGAAAATATTCCTGATCATGAACCACGATTTTTCTTACGACACTGTCAAATTTAAATCCGAATTTTTTGTAGAGAGTTTCAGCGCGTTTATTCTGATCAAGAATAAACAGACTCACCACTTCAATCTCCTGCTTCTCGATATCCCTGTAGAGTCTCTTCAGCAGTGCATATCCGATCCCCAGATCCCAGTGGGTCGGATTAACATATAAAGCTTTAATCAGGGCGATTTTCTTCCCTTTGTACACCACCATGCGGGCATAGATGAAACCCAGCAGCAGATGGTCGCGGTAGGCCACATAGAAACTGTAGTCATTCTCCTTGCTGTCAAGACGGCGGGTCCACAGCTCGGTATAAACCTTGAGAGTCGGAACTTTCAGTTCATTGCTGGTAATTTCAGCAAAGGCCTTTTCCTGTGAATATAACTGCAGACAGCAGATTGCATCAAGATCCTTCTTGTTGCCTTTTCTTATTGTATATTCGAACATTGCGGGTGTACTCCATTCTTAAATGCACGATCCCTGAGTTTAACCGAATTGTCCAGCAGGGTTGAAATATATTCAACACGCTTTTCGGTAATCGGGTGCTGTTTCACATAGAAACCCTGATCGTCATCAATATGATTGTTTAGGTATACAAACACGTTGTTGGGATCAAAACCTGCCATGGCAACCAGAGACATGGCCATGCTGTCAGCCTCATCCTCCAGCTCCTTGGTATAGTGGATCAGATCTTTTTCATCTGCAGGTTCACCGGCCAGTGCCATAACCTTGGTAACATAATCCCCCTCATTGGAGCTGAATGCCTCCAGCGGCTTTGATACATAATGCTCCTTCATTCCCATACGTTCATTCAGATGGTCAAGTTCGGAGTGGGCAACTGCATGGGCGATGAAATAGGCGATGACATTCTGATCATAATTGTAATGTTCAAGCGCCGCATCTGAGATAAGCAGCAGTCTGTTTCCGATGGCGGAGATGGTTATACGGTTGGTTCCTGCAACCAGGACCTGCCAGTCGGCAAAGGTCTGGTATGCATCCCTCGGCAGATTGCTGAGTACGGCGTCTGCAATACACTTGCCTACAATATAAGGCTTTTTAAAATTGGTTTCCCGATACACACGGGTATATGCCTTGGCAAGAGCGGGGTTGAAAGATTTGAGTTCCTTTTCATTCAGCGCACCGTCATAGTAGCGGCCGAACAGATTCTTCTGATTTTTCAGCACTCCGGCGAGATTGCACGAAGACAGCAGTGCCGCAACAACTGTTGTCAGCACAATTTTCTTGAACCTGGAGTTAAACATTGTACGTCCTGTTTTTTTATAATAATAAACTATACTGATGACTGATTTTAATATACGAAACCGCCGGAGCGCCAGCAAATTAACAAAAGATGTTTCATTAATGTGAAAAAGGATCATTCTTGTAGTAAAAAAAAGGATGATCCTTCAGCATTCTGCAGTTTAAAAAGGAGCGGTTACTCCTCTCCGGTTACAATCCAGATCTTGAAAAGTTTCTGGGTTTCAGGATCTGCTGCACGGAAAGCCTTCTTCAGGTTTTCAAGAGCGGCCGGGGCAGCTTTGCTCTGCACGGTCTGTTTTACAGTCTGAGGAGCAGCTGCAACTGTGGCAGTAGCGGCAGATGCGGTATTCTGTGCGGCAGAGGTATCGATTTCAATGGTTTTCTGGGTGTCAAGGGTGGCGCCGTTGGCATTGGCAACCAGAACCTTGCTGTCTTCCGGATTACCTGACTGGTAGGCTTTGCCGAGATCTGCAATTTCACGCAGATAGTCGCGGCCGATCTGCAGGCCAGGTTTATGAGGAAGAACAAAAATTTCAGCATCGGTTACAGCATTACCGTCGGAGGTTACCAGTGTTACCACCGGATTGCTGGCATAGGCTTCAGCCTTGTCAAAATTTCTCGGATATTTAAAATTAAGGGAATAATCAACTGACGGATCTTCAATGTTGAAATTGATTACCACCGGTTCGCTGGTTACGATTCTGGTTTCGTGACTGTCGCGGTATGCACCTTCAAAACGCACCACCACCTGGTGACTTCCTGCGCCGAGTTCAAACTTTGATGAATCCTTTATAAATGAGAATGAGGTCTTGGCACCGTCTACATAGTAGAGAACAAATGGTCTCGGGATCGAAAAATTACTTGCCCACAGCGGAGCGGAAATAAAATTAGCGGCGGCTACTGCGGCAACACCGGCAATTTTGCTCAATTTCATACGTTAAACATCCTTTATTATTATAAATTTTTCGGGAAAAACGCCCGCCCGACGTCACATGCAGACAGCTGCCGCAATGTACGTGACAAGTCATACCCTACGTTTTGATTTTACTATTTTTTGCGATCCAGTACAATTTTTTACAATCAATTATTGGCTAATTCGAATGCAACCGGTGTACATGTCTGTAGAACGTTGAGAAAGTATTATCACACTAATGCAATTTCTGACGTTAAGCAGTCAGTTTGGCTGACATCCTTACGGTCAAAAGGCCGCGGATCCTGCAAGCACCAATACAGCTGCGGGTTACTCCCGGAGGATCTTGCAGCAGTTCCCAGATGAAATTATGGATGCCTCTTTATGCTAGACCAAGTTAAATGTGCCTGTCTATAGATTTTATTTCAGCTTTTTTCCTACAACGGCGCATTCTTTTTTACAGAAGCAAATACCGTATGAAATAACAGCTTTGATATCGTTCCTTTTTATATACGGATCGGCATATTTCTTTATGAGGATCTGCTCGACGGCATCCTGAGCTGTAAGTACCTTGTCTTCGTTTTCATCTGAAGTCTGTTTTAATTCCAGAATGACGATAGTTCCTATGCTTCTGACAGACTTGATTATCAAATCTATATATCCGTCC
>ONPL01000047.1 GCA_900319705.1 uncultured Pseudomonadota bacterium
TGGGATTGGATTTATGAGAATGTTCTTTCGTTGTCACCGGAAAAACAGTCAAAATCAGAACGGCAAGGCAGGTTTACAAGAAAACGTACAGCATATTCCGCATCCAAATCAGAGGAAAAACTGCATGATATCACAGATGGTCCTGAAAAATCTGATAAAGAGAAAAAAAGGTATCGCAGTACAGTATATGATGGGGAAAACCGTAGCAAAGTAACTGAGTCCTTTAAGAAAACTGTTATTACTGCCATCGATAAACGGATGAATAATGGTAAGATTCAGCAGAGTGAAACGATAAACAGCGTTACTAAAGAAACCAACACGATTTCTACCGTACAGGAGAAAAAAATGATCAATGAGGTAGTGATCCGTGGTTACAAATTCAGATTCAATGCTGTTAAAGGAGAACTGTCTGTTAGTTATGAAAGTGACACAGATGATCTTCATATGAAAATTAAAGAGGGAATAATTCCTGATGATGGTGATTTTGCTCTTCAGAACGGTCAGCTGATTAAAAGTGAAAGCGGTGAAAATACCGGGTTCAAGTATGAACTTGACGGAAGGACAATCGTTGTAATCGATTCGAAATCCGGCAGCCAGCATAAATTCAAGCTGCCGTAGGAAGAACGAAGCCTTGATCTGAATACAACGACCGGTTTAGGAACGGCCGAGTGCCCGGTTTAATGCCGGGCTTCTTTTTAGAACGGGGTGTTCTTAAGCATGTTCTCAGCTTTGAGAAGCTGTTCCTTGGTCAGCTTTTCACCGACTTCGTCGATGTAGTTGAGATCTTTCTGGGTCAGCAGCTGATCACGGTACGCAAGAATCAGATAATAGTAGTAGTCCTCCGGGGAAATCATCTCTTTTACGTTAGCTTCGATTTTCGGTTCCCGCATGATCTTGATAATGGTCAGCGTTGCTTCATTGAAACCGTTTTCAACTGCAGTTCGCAATTCCTTGAAGATCTGATCATACGGACGATCCTTCGGTTTGTTCTGCTCAATCAGATTGGTAGCATGACGCCAGGCTGCCCATCCGTCTCCCTCCGCAATTGCTAGCTGCAGATATTTTTCCTCATCAGCACGGTCCGGTTTGCTGTAAGGTGGTTTTCCCGCCTGTGCCTGTTTGGCCAAATGGATTATGCTAGGAAGATGACGCTGTTCCAGTGCCATCTGTTCAAGCTGCTCTTTGCGGATAGTTACATTCTTGCTGTTTTTTGGATCAATCAGCAGTTTTGAAATAATATAATTAAGTCTCAGATCAAGGTTCCTTTCAAGAACGGCAGGATATTTTTCAGCTATCAGAGCAAGACTGTCGATAATGGACAACAGTTCCTTCTGCTCCTTTACAGGTGCCGAGGAATGTTTTCTGATAAATTTGCGCCATAGTCTGTAGTAGGAGAGTTCGCCCTGCTGCTCATCACTTTTAAGCAGCAGTTCTGAAAACAGATCTCCCAGTTTCAGATCTTTGTTATCACTGATAATGTTACCTTCACCGGTATAGTAGTGGTAGGCAAGTGAAGACGCAAGCGTAATGCGACTGTCCTTGTTAGGATCGTTCTGAATGATGTCGGTATAGAGTTTCTGTGCCTCTTCAATATTTTTCGGTGTCCCGATCCCGTTGCCGTGGCAGAAACCGAGGGCATATGCTCCGGCAAAGTGGTCCACCTCATTGAGCTGCTGGGATATTTTAAACAGTAGTGCATCGGTTTCCTGGGAACGGAAATTATGAAGAATATCAAACAGCTGCTGCAGTGAATCACGGTGATTGTTTTCTGACTCCATGGTCAGATATTTGACCGCCATCTTGATATTATCCGGCATCTCCGGAGTTGTTTTCATTTCAGGAACCTGATACGGCTCGGCGATCAGAAATTCGGTCAGATATGACATTGCCTTGTGGTAGGCTGCAGTCGGAACGTGGTTTTCGATTGCTTCATTGATTGTTTCAGTATAATGTTCACGATCGTTTGTTTTTACATACAGTTCAGCCAGAAGCAGATCTATATTGTTCTTAAGTTCTTTGGGCAGCGTGGTTTCCCCGGTTTCACCGATATTGGATCCGATTACGCGCTTGAGGATCCGGATTGCCTTGAGCTGCATTTCAGGTTTTTCAGAGGAGGCGTATGACTTTGCCAGCAGGTAGGACCCCTCAGGAATGTTGTATCTGTCAGCCCGTTCGAGATATTTGACTGCCAGATCGGGCTGACCATCGTTTAAAAGAATTTTTGAAAACGGAACAAGCGCATTGTTGGAATTGAATTTTACTGCCAGCTCGTAGTTGTGACGGGCTTTTTCAAGATCCTTGTCGTAATCGAACAGACCGTTTTCATAGAAATATCCCTGACGGTAGAGGGCTTCAGGATAATCGAGAGCCGCGGCTTTCTTCAAGTACTGTTTCGCCTTGAGAGGATCTTTTTTAAGCCCCAGTTCCGGATCTCCGTCGGTGTATGCAAGGTGCAGCATGAAGGTTGCAAAGGCTGAATCGTTGAGATGGGCCCGCTCCAGCCATTCAAGAGCCTGGAATCGATCTTTCTTGACATGATCCTTGATGCCGTTTTTGTAGAGCATTGACAGCAGCAGCTGACAGTTGATCTGTTCCTGTTCGGCACAGGTGTGAAGAACAGGAAGGGCTGCTTCATAATCACCGTTTTTGTAGTAAATGGAGGCAAGTCCGGCCGTTGCACGGGGATCCCCGTCCTTGTATCCTATGTTACAGGTAGTAAGAGTGGTACTGTCTACGATTTTCTTTTCAAGATAGCGGTGACACAGTTCTATATTCTTGTTGATGAAATTCTGCTGGTAGAAATACCAGGTTGCAAGCAGACCTGCCACTACAGATATGGCGATTCCTGCGAGGAGCATACTACGGTTGGAACTTTTTTCAGCCGCCACGTATCCGCCTGCAGTTGTTTTTAAATTTTCCTTATCGTTGAACCGGCGGTTTGCTGCCGGATCGCTTTTATTGGTCTGATGTGAAAAAATTTCATGATTACTCATGATCGGATTATCCTTTTTTCTTGTTTTATTCCACTGTCAGATATCAGTACTCAAAGATCCCGGACAGACGGACAGTCTGACAGTTTGAATATTTTATCCCGTTGCCGTTAACGGCAGAATTTTACTTTGTCAGTTTAATTTTTGCCGCCTGGCATTTCTGAGGATTTTTAACCTCGTATTCATGAATAACTTTCAGCGCATTTGTTACACTGTTCTTGTTCTTGGCCGCACCGGTCTGGCTTTCGTATTCGAGAACCTGAAGAATGGTGTTTTTGATCTGGGACTCCTGGGCCAGTGCAAAATAACCGCAGGCATTGTTCAAATCTTTTTTCAAATCCTTGCATCCGGAAACATACAGCAGGGACAGATAGAAGTAGCCGTCGGCATTTTTACCGTTTTTGGCAATTTCCTTCTGGTATGTTTTCACTGCATCAGTGCACTGTTCGAGATTTTCGTAAACGGTTCCTAAATCGATGAGAGCATCGGTATCACCTCTGTCTGCAGCTTTCTGAAGATAAACAGCGGCTTCCTGATAGTTGCCTTTTTCATCTGCATAGTAGGTTCCGAGTGTCTTCTGAGCCGCAGTTACGCCACCGTCCGCAGCTTTCTTGACCATTGCAATCCCTTCGTCAACTCTGGTTGCCGGATCAAGAAATGAAGTGAGAATTTCGGTATCGGTGTACAGCAGACCGAGAACATAGGTGGCATTCAGATCTCCCTGTTCCGACAGTCTCTTGCATGCCTCGAATGACGGAATGTAGGTATGATTTGTAATGATCTCCTTTTTGCTGCTGCACAGTGTCTTGTCATCGATTTTCGGCTTTTCCGGTTCTCCGCCCCAGAAATTGAGAAATGAGCAGGCGCTTATAGAACAAGAGGTGATTAAAGTCAGTAATAAAGTTTGTATTTTCACGATCGGGATCCTTTAAAATTTTTCACGTATTTTAACATTTTTTATCGTAAAAGAAAAAAAACGAATGAAAGCTAATGTCCGAAAACGAGGGCGGACGGCACAAAAAAAAGGTTTCAATATGGGTGATTGAAACCTTGGCTTTTATAAGGAGGTGTCGAACCGGAGAAAAAATCTCCGACTCTATTCTCTGTTATAGTGAGGCTGCATTCAGTTTCAAAAAAAAATTACCGGTCATCATTGATTAATGTGTGCTAGTTATCATTGCATCGACTCTTCCTGCGCAAAACCGGCTGAAAATGGCGGCAGTAAAGGGCGCAGCCTCATTATATCTTTTTGTGCTGAACGGTCTGTTACGGACTAGGAAAAAAGATCAGGAAACAGGCGGCTGTCGATTTTAATTATGGCCTTTTTTACCAGTCTGTTGCCGTCGGCAGGAATGCAGAGCGGTTTGTGCGCATGTCCCGGAAGAAATATTACTGCATCGTTTTCTTTAAGGTCTGTGTACTGACACGGCTCATCCACGGCTGCAAATGCAAGATCGTTCTGTTCCAGGGTGTTTTCTGCAAAATTTCCATTAAATATGCCTGCGGTGTAGCCGTATCGTTCGCTTCCTTTCAGAACAATCTGAACATCTGCATAGCGGCGGTGT
Source organism: uncultured Pseudomonadota bacterium (assembly GCA_900319705.1). Classification (GTDB taxonomy): domain Bacteria; phylum Pseudomonadota; class Gammaproteobacteria; order Enterobacterales; family Succinivibrionaceae; genus UBA2804. Next base: position 4,556 of record ONPL01000047.1, read on the forward strand.
ACTTCAAGACGCCGTTCCTCCTGAGGCTGGAGAGGATCTTCGGACAGCGTGAAAAATACCATCTCTCCGTCTATCTCCTGCCGTCCGGATGCGGCCGGATTTTTTTCATAAGCTGTCAGTGCTGTGTGTACATACTGCCATATTTTCGGAAATGTTTCTTTTATGGTTGAAAGGTTGGTTACGATCATTTCTGACTCCTGAAACTATATATTGCGTTTCTGATATTGTATCTCAAATCTACTTTTGTGCACCTATTTTCAGTCTTTGGCGGCTTTAACTACGCAAAATGTAGTAAACTATCGGGGCATTCTGACCTGATGGAAGTTGGATAAATGAAAAGACTGGCGATTTATGTTCATTATGATAAATTCGGAAGAGTTCTGGATTTTGAAAAATTTTTTATCAATGCTCTGTTGCAGGATTTTGCCAAGGTAATAGTGGTTTCAAACGGGGAAATTGATAAGCATGCCTTTGACGGGATTGCAGCTGTGGAGATTGTTGAACGCCAGAACCGTGGTTTTGATTTCGGTGCCTGGAAGGATGTCATCTGCAGCAGGTATGAGTCTGAAATAGGGGAGTATGATCAGCTGCTCATTACCAACAATTCAATATACGGCCCGATCGGCTCTTTTTCCGGAATGATCGCTGAAATGGACCGGCGTGACTGCGATTTCTGGGGGATTAACAGACACCCGGCAAATGACTGCTGCATTATCAGGAATGATCCGGCCACACTCTGCCGGGAGCACCTGCAGAGTTACTGGCTTGTGTTCAAAACCAGACTGCTCCATTCTGTCGATTTTATTGATTACTGGCGCAATCTTCCTGAACTGGACAGCTTTAAAAAGGCTGTCGGCTACGGTGAGGTCGCTCTGACTCACCATTTTGAACAGAAAGGGTACAGCTCGGACTGTTATGCTGATTTTTCCAAATACAGCGCAATGACCGGTCTTAATCCGTGTTTCTACAGCTATGAACAGATAACCGAGGATCATGTACCGGTACTTAAACGCAAGTATTTCTATGAATATTTTGAACTGTGGATGTCTGGGGATCTTTCATTCAAACCTGCCGAGTTGATTGATTTCATGGAACGCAACAGACTCTATGACTGCAGTATGATCAGACAGGATCTGTACGCGACCGCCGGATTCAGACAGCTGCTGTGCAGTCTCGGGGATATTGTCAGACTTGGTCCTCCTTCAGAGACTGATAACCAGGATTCGGGAGCCAAAGGTGAACTTTATCTGATTGTTAAAGATCGCAGCGGCAGTTTCGAACTCTCCGGATTCATGGAGCTGTTGAACCGGTTCTGGAATGTGACTGTAGTCGCGGGAACTGATGAACTGAAGGGAAAATACCGTAAATTTTTACCGCAGACGCAGCAGTCAGACGGCGGCCTGGCGGCACTGGCGGTAATCAATGAACTTTCCGGGTGTTCAAAATCTGTTCTGCGCAGCGTTGAGCAGAATTTATCGATGATGCATCATCTTTTTTCCGGTGCGGAGGTGTCACAGCTTTTTGCAGAGGACGCAGATCTGGCTCTGCTGGCACCGTTTCCTCATATTGCAGGTCCGGTGAACCATCTTGCCGTGTTCAGGGAGCCCCAGGTTCATCCACTGGTTTTCTGCTGTGGAAAAAAAGATGTTATAGAATCGTTGTGTACCGGATTTCTTAATGGGGAAATTTCCTTTGAAGATCAGCAGTTCCCTGAAAACAATGATTTGATCCGCCGGCTGCTGAACCGTCAAGGTCGTTGCGCACGTTACTACTGTTTCAATGAACACCGACAGATTGCAGCTCTGTATTATCAGCTTGAAAATGTTCACAGGGCGGTGACTGATCCGCAGATCCTGATGAAAATAGAGAGGCAGATAAAGAGGATCAGACGCAACAGTCTTCTGGGAAAACTGCTGTGGTGGAAAAAGGATGATTATGAAAGAAAAAACCGCCGTCATCAGGCGGTTATTGATGAACTGCTGAGAACCTGACTGAACGGAGGTCTCAGTTCTCTGATCCGTTTCCTGATGTTCCTTTCAGTTCCTGCTGTTCCTTCTCCAGCGGATAGCATCCGAGAATGTTCAGATGGCAGAGCTGTTTAAGTTCGTGAATGGCGTTCTGGGCATCAACTGTCTCCAGATTGGCGATGAAGTCGGCATAGAACAGCTCCTCCCACGGCCGGCCGATAATCGGACGGCTTGCCAGCTTGGTCATGTTGAATCTGTGATGCTTGAAAATATCCAGAACCGCAGCCAGAGCACCGGGTGTGTTGTTGGTGGTAAAGGTTATGGAGATCTTGCTCGCCAGACCGGTTGGAACCGTAATCGGCTCTCTGGCAATCACAATGAACCTGGTAAAGTTCTGACTCTGGTTTGCTATGTTGGATCTAATCGGAGTAAGTCCGAAGAGTTTTCCTCCGAATTCGCTGGCAATTGCTGCAATATTAGGGGTGTTAAGATTCTTCACTTTCTTAATGGCATCGGCAGTTGAATCGCAGTATACGAACTTGGCATTAGGGTAGTGCAGCTTTAAAAAATTTGAACACTGAATAATCGGCTGCGGATGTGAGTAAAAGGTATCGATGGCTGCGGCGTCGGACGGATCGTTGACCAGAATGGAATGCTTGATCTGCAGTGTTATTTCACCAACAATATGAACACCGTGATCATGAAGCAGATCGTAAACATCGTTGATAATACCGCTTGAAGTGTTTTCCACCGGAAGAAATGCCAGATCCGAGATCCCCTGTTTAACATTGGAAACAAGATCGTGGAAATTGCTGCAGCTTATTTCCTCCGGTTTGATCTGATACTGTTCGCAGTACTTGGTCATGGCCTGATAGGAATATGTCCCTACAGGTCCCAGGTATGATGCCTTGCGGTATTTCTGACACCACAGATTGTTCTTCTGTTCCAGTGATTTCTGTTCGAATACTCTTACGGTTTCATCATTTATTATTTTGAAAAGGTTGGTTACGTAGGTAGGATTAAGTTTGAAATCTTCGGCAAGTTTGAGCTGATCCTGCAGAGCTGTTGTCTGATAGTCATATTCGCTTACCGAATACTGGGTACGCTGTTTCAGCAGTTCCAGTATTTTACGATCTAAATCGAGAAGAGTAGACATAATTGAAATCCGTCCATTAATTAACAATACAGCTAATTATAAACCGATGGCGTATTTTTTTTAAGTCTTTCCGGCCCTGTAACAGGTTTATATACCGGGCAATAACAGAAAGGATCATACCCAGATGGTATGATCCTGAAGGTTACTGGAGTATTCTTTCAGATCAGTCGTTGATAATCGGAGTTTTCAGCACAATCAGATCACATTTAACATCATCGATTATCAGCTCTGCAGTATTTCCGACGACTGAACCGGTAAAACCGTCGCGTCCGACGCTTCCCATCATAACCGCATTGACATCAAGATTTTTGGCAAGAGTCGGGATTACATCATCCGGCAGACCGTCGATGACATGGGTGTTCTCCAGCGGAATATTGTGGTTCTTTGCAAATTCGTGCAACTGTTCCGCATGGCGCTGATGTACAGCTTCATTGTAGTAATCAGGCACAATTCCGGGAATATCGGCTGTGATATTGAGTGCCGGGATTGGTACTGCGTTAACAAGATGAATGGTACTGTTGGTAAGCATTGCTACAATCTGAGCCTCCCTCAGCAGCATGGTATTGATCCTGTTGGTGATTTTCTGATTGATGGAGCAGACAGCCAGCAGAAGAATTTTGTTCTCCTTCCATTCCTGATCCTTGACCAGAAATACCGGCAGTTCCACCTTTCTGAGCAGCTGCCAGTCAACCGGGGTTATGAAAAATGAGGTCCAGGTATCGTCTTCGGCGTTGGCTGCCTTGATGATCAGATCATATTTGCCAATCTTTACCTCTCTTTCCACAGCTTTTACCTGATTTCTGGCCCACACAACCTTGGTGGCGATGTTCGGGTTTTCAATATTCTGCTCTTTGATTGCCTGCTCAAGATCATTGTTCTTTGCATCCACGATGGCCTGCAGCATCTTTTCTCTTTCTGCAAAATCAAAGAAAGAGGTTAGTTCCAGAGAAAAATCAAATACAGAAAGAAAGACGGTTACTTTCACATCTTTGTCAAACTTTGCCAGAAACAGAGCCTTTTCAAGAGCCTGTTTGTTATATCCTTCTGCATTAAGGATAACCAATATGTTTCTATAACCCTTCATAAGACAGCTCCCATAATCAGAAAACAGTATCTTCATGGTAGCATTTTAAAAATATATATTATTGATTTTTATCAAATAAATAAAAAAAGGTGCCCTAGAGGCACCTTAATCAGTTTGAATTTGTGAACCCTGTCTATTCTTCGCTATGTTCAGGCTGACTCATCGGAGCTGATGAAACGCCTGTAAGAGCTGCAAATCCTGCTGCTCTGTCGGTAACACTAGGAGTCGGTCTCTTCAGCTCTGCAGATTGAACTGCTGTTGCCGGCGGAAGATCACAGTGTTCAGGAAGAGCCGGTTCAGAGGTTGCAAATACTGTAACTGCCGCACCTGCCGCCTTGGCTGCCTTTCTGGTAAATTCTCCTTCATCTGCTCTGCCGGTAACAACAGGGGATGCCGGTAGATCTACATGTTCTGGCTGTGAAGGATCTGCATGAGCGAATTTTACACTGTTTGCACCTGCAGCATGTGAATGCAGCTGGGCTCCTACTTTTGAAACCTTGCTTCTGCGAGGTTTTTCCGCAACAGGGGCTTGAGTCTGAACCGGAACTTCGGTATGTGCTGGAGCCTGCTGTTTGGCCGTCTGACTTTCCTTTACTGCAGTTTCGGCAGTCAGCTGTACCTGTTCGGTACGTTTCTGATTCTGCTCTTTCTGCTGACCGTCGTTTCTGCCGCGCATTCTTGAGTTCTTACGTTCACGGCGCTGCTCACCGGTATTGCCGGTCTGCTGTTCCCTCGGCTGATTGGACTGCTGGGCCTGTGCGTTGCGACGCTCGTTCTTCTTGCCAGCGCGCAGCTCGTTCTGGACTCTTTTGTTCGTGTTCTGCTGGTTTTCCTTAACTGCGGCGGTATTTACATTTGCATTGTTTGCGTTGTTTGCCGCAGCCGTATTTTCCCTGTTATTCTTAGGGGTGTTTGATGCATTACGTGAACTGTTTGCTCCGTTCTGAACTTTACGGTTGCTGCGCGCATCGCGTTCACTGTGGACTCTTCTTGCCTTCTTGTGATTCTTCTTCTTTTTAGTCTTGTCATCGCCGCCGAACAGGGAGGTTATACCGCTGACAATTTTTCCGAAGAATTTTGAAATTGCAATCTTGGTCTGTGAAGGAGCTGGTTCGATATTCTGAACATCCATCATGTTGCTTACCGCAGGAACCTCTTTTACAACAGGAGCGCTCGGACGGTATGACTTGTCTTCAACAAGGCCGTCTTCAAGTACGGTCTTGTTAGGATCTGCATATTCGTTCTTCTTTATTCTGTTGATCTGGTAGTGAGGTGTATCCAGATTGGTGTTAGGAATAATGAAGATCTGAACATTGTGACGGTGTTCCAGTGATTCGATATTGCTGCGTTTTTCATTGAGCAGATATGCCGCAATGCTTACAGGTACCTGTGCATGAACCTGCTTGGTGTTTTCTTTCAGAGCCTCTTCTTCAATCAGACGCAGTATTGACAGTGACAGAGATTCGTCATCACGGATGAAACCCTGACCCTGACAGCGCGGACAAACATGGGTGCTAGAATCGTTGATTGACGGTTTGATTCTCTGACGGGATAGTTCAAGCAGACCGAATCGGGAAATTTTTGCAATCTGGATGCGGGCGCGATCCTGCTGAACCGCTTCACGCATACGGTTTTCAACTGCACGCTGGTTCTTGACCGGTGTCATATCGATGAAGTCGATAACAAACAATCCGCCGAGGTCGCGCAGACGCAGCTGGCGGGCAATTTCGTCGGCGGCTTCAAGGTTTGTCTGCAGAGCAGTCTCTTCAATGTCGTCGCCCTTGGTAGCCTTGGCCGAGTTGATATCGATGGAGGTCAGAGCTTCGGTAGGATCGATTACAATTTCACCGCCTGAAGGAAGTCTTACCTTGCGCATGAAAGCTGATTCAATCTGGGTTTCAATCTGGAAGTGTGTGAACAGAGGAACTTCATCAGAGTGGAATTTTACACGGTTGATGAATTCAGGTCTGATGGCACTGATATGTTTTAAAATCTTGTCATATACTTCCTTGTTATCGATGATGATTTCACCGATATCCTGACGCAGATGATCTCTGATTGCTCTCAGAATAATATTGGATTCCTGGTAGATCAGGAAAGGAGCCGGCTTTTCTGCTGCTGCGTTCTTGATATAGAACCACAGTTTGCTCAGAATGTTCAGATCCCATTCCAGTTCTGCCGGAGCTCTGCCGACACCGGCGGTTCTTACGATAACGCCCATGCCGTGAGGTATTTTGATGCTGTCGAGAGTTGCTTTCATCTCATCGCGTTCTTCGCCTTCAATCCGGTGCGAAATTCCGCCGGCATGAGGATTGTTTGGCATCAGAACCAGATAACTTCCCGCCAGACTGATGAAGGTGGTGAGAGCTGCACCCTTGAGTCCTCGTTCCTCTTTTTCAATCTGAACGATAACCTCGGTTCCTTCCGGAAGGGCTTCCTTTACATCTGTCTGTGCTGCGTATGGACGGCCGTCCTTGAAATATTCACGTGAAATTTCCTTGAGAGGCAGGAATCCGTGACGCTCTACGCCGTAATCAACAAATGCAGCCTCGAGACTTGGTTCAACGCGAGTAATAATACCTTTGTAAATATTTGCTTTTTTTAATTCACGACCGATACCTTCAATATCAAGATCGTACAGTTTCTGCCCGTCAACCAGGGCAACACGCATCTCTTCTTCCTGAGTTGCGTTTATTAACATTCTTTTCATGTAAAACTCAAATTACCTATAAACACAGTGTTGTCAGGTGTGCAATCTCACGATTTGGCTGAATAGTGTTTTGCTTTGTTTTTAATACCCTATATCACTAACATTAAAATTCTGAATTGTATTTTAAAGGGTAGTGATACCTTCCTTGACTGTCATTTCAGTAACGTTATTAGTCTGCAACAGTATGACTATTCACAATAAAAAACTTCAATCTGCCGCAGGTATCGTCACGACAGTCAGTAACATTCTCCTTTTAAGAGTTCAGCGATCGACGGAAGTGCCTGCCGTTCTGCAGGTCTTAATCTTCCTACTGCTCAGCTAATGTTATAGCGTCATACATTCTTTATCAGTAAAGAATTAAAACTATAGGTGGTTGCACTACATCGGCGACATCGGTTCGGTGCTACAGTATGCCCGGTTCAGTACCGGTTCGGAACAGCTGTTGAACCTGACGGTGATGCCGTAGTGGCGGTACGTGCCTATATTAACCGTACCTACATAGATCCACGGCCTACATTATCGCATTTTTGTGAGCTGCTTTGTAATTCTTTTTGTAAGATTTAAGAGATTGAACAAGTTTTGATCATATTGCCTTATTATAACGCCTTGTTTGAGCATGAAAACGGCGGACGGCAGAGGTCAGTTATCAGTTTGGACATATTTCATTAGTACTTTGGTCAAATATTGGGTAAGATAGGCTGGTTGGTGTGTGCGGAAAATCTGTTCCGTACCGTGGAGCCGGAGTTGAATTTTCCGGCTACTGATACTATCGGGGACTGTTTTTATTATGAAAAAATTTTTCAAGGCGTTGTTTATACTGTTGATCCTGGCTCTCGCAGCTGCAGCCGGGCTGTACAGGTACTGCCTGACAGTTCTGGATGAAATACCTCTGCAGACCATAAGACCCGATTTAAAAATCCTTGAAGTTAAATCCGGTGCCAAACCGATGCAGATTATAAAGGATTCTGTAAATACCCCTGTCAATGAACTGTGGTACCGGATCTGGCTTCATCAAAACCCCGAACTCGGCCGGATAAAGCGTGGATATTACAGTCTGGACGGTGTATACAACCTCAGGGATCTGTTTGCCAAACTTACCGAGGGCAAGCAGATGTCGCTCAGTTTTACCATTGTGGCCGGAACCAGGTTTGACAAGGTACTCAATAATCTTTCCAGAGCCTCCCTGGTCGAACATACCCTTGACAGTCAGGATGCCATGGATGCCTACAAGAAAGAACTTAAATATGATAACCTTGAAGGGCTTTTTCTGGCAGATACCTATGCTTATGATCCGAATACCGCGGATACCCAGATCCTGGGTTATGCACACGACAGTCTGGTAAAATATCTTGATGATGAATGGGAAAGGCGTGATGCCGGCGTTTTCTACAAAGATAAATACGAAGCTCTGATAATGGCATCTATCATAGAAAAGGAAACTTCCCTGCTTGAGGAATATCCTCTTATTTCCGCTGTTTTCAACAACCGTTTGAATATCGGTATGAAACTGCAGACTGATCCGACGGTTATCTACGGAATCAGGGATCGTTACAACGGAAATATCACCAAGGCTGATTTGAAGGATGATAATCCGTACAACACCTATGTAATCAAGGGACTTCCTCCGACCCCGATTTCAATACCTTCTAAGGAAACTATTCATGCCACTTTGCATCCTGCCAATGTGGATTATCTTTTCTTTGTCGCCAACGGCAGCGGCGGTCACACCTTCTCAACCAATCTCAAGGATCACAACCGGGCGGTGAAGGAATTTCTCCGTCTGCTGAAAGAGAACAAGGTTAAGTCCAGAAAGGACAAGGTAAAGGAGCAGATCCTGAATACCACCAGTGAAATTGAAAATTCCATCGGTAATGAAAGCAGAGGACTTGAGAACCTGGTTGAATCGCTGTTCAACCTCAAAGCTCCGGAACCGCACAATGAATCCGGTTCTGACAGGAAAGATGAAGCTTCGGGCGGATAGAATAGCTCTATGTTTAATAATTAATGTTGTGTTGTAAAGGTGTATTGATATATAAAAATATTTAATTTTTATAGTATTATAACAATTATGAAAGATGAAAGTAAAAAGATACATGCACGTAAAATACAAGTAAAACGAGGAAGTCAAGCTGAAAAACACTACCTTGTTTTATACCGACGACCGCAATGGAATGACAACCCAAGTCCAAGGGCTCAACCTAGATTTGAAAGGCAAGATGCAGGACAAGGACATCGATGCTGATTTGACCATGAATGCCAATGACTTAACGCTGAAGATGAAGGCTATACAGTTGGCATTGAAGGCTTTGAACCTCGATTTTGATGGCAAAATTGCGCAATTGGATCAAATCAATGGCACATTGAAACTGGCTACTCCCGATGTCAGCCTGAACCTGAAGGAACCTTATCTTGAGAGCGATTCGTTGAGCTTGAACCTGCCTTTGCAGTTCAACTTGAAAGACAAGAAGGGGCATCTTGACAAGGCTACAATCGGGCTTAATCGATACC
>ONPL01000206.1 GCA_900319705.1 uncultured Pseudomonadota bacterium
GGGCGTCGTAAAAAGTCAATAAATACAGGGTTTGCAAGGTTTCTTGGGATTCTTGAGATCGCAACTTACCACTAACTTACCACTATTTACGACAAGACTGGAAGATGTGCCCAATGATCAGCGATCGGATTTCAATCTGGTCGCTGTTTTCTTTTCGCAGATTTTTCCTGCTTAATTCGTCAGGAAATGTTGCTTGGACACAGGCCTGCTTTGTGGATAACGGAGCAGCAAGCAACGCGTTTGTGTACACAAACACCAAAACAGCTTGTCAGGGATTTCCCTGAGACCCGAGTAAAAGCCCGAGATTTGCTCCCGGGCTTCACCATTTTCATCAATTATGGCACACTCTTATTCGTAGAGTTCTTTATCGAGATCCCAGTTGCCGCAAGGAACACCTTCGTTATGCATAGCCAGATCCATCCAAGTTATTCTGTTATCTGCCGGATCAAAGCGAGTTTGAGCTGATCCGCCGCCGCCCATACTGTTTGTTATATATTTACCTGTATTATCAAAGATCAATTCAACCCATCCATAATCCTCTACTGTACCGCCAACAAAAATAACATTTCTGTAACCATTGCTCTTTACAATCTCATATCGATAGTATTCGGTCTCGCTACACTGGTCGGTAACATCGATCTTTACATCTCCGACTACCAAATATAATCTGTCATTTTCTACACGGGCATATCCCTTTTCATCAACTTCATTGACAACTACAACTGATTCGTTGGGGAGCTGTTCAACGGTGATCTCCTGACCATTGGCTGTGAATACACTAATAATCCTTGAGGCTGCGTTTACGATTTCTGTTCTGGTAGCAGGGATTATGAATAAAACCGCGATCAATCCGGCTACTGCCAACGAAGAACGGATCCAAATGGCATTTTTGTTCTTCTTGCTTCCTATGACAGTTTCCATTTCTGTCCTTCGACTGTCATCGATCTTTATTTTGCTGTATGTACTCTTAAACTGATTTTCCATATTTATTCCTCCAGTCTTTTCCGTAATTCTTCTTTTCCTCTGCTTATCCTCTTTGCTATTGCGGCCTCTGATACCTTTAAAATCCCGGATATCTCTTTGTGAGAGTAACCTTCGTAGTAGTGCAGATAGATTGGCATTCTGTATATTTCATCCATCTGACTGAGTGCCTTGAACAATGAATCATCGTCTTTGGAATAATCAACAGATACGCCTATAACATCTCCAAGAGCATCAATATCAACATTTTCCTTGTATTTGGGAGATTTCAGATAATCCTTGCATAAATTAGCAGTCATCCTCAACAAATAAGCTTTTTCTTGTTCCGGTCTTATAATCAGCGGCTTGGATATCAGCTTCACAAATACGTCCTGAACAATATCTTCAGCCTCGCATTTGCTGCCGGTATAAGACAAAGCAAACCTGTAAAGATCATCTGCATATATGGAGAATAACCTTAATACCGCATCGTTTTTCAATGAATAACCTCCTCTTGCTGTATTGAGATCTCACTAATAATACGATTCTAATGCTCAGATTCTGACATTCACAAAAGCACCCATGAATTTCTCACAATAAAAGTAAATAGCCATATATAACAGGTGACAGTCAGAACAGGTGAAACACTTTTGAATCTTGATTGGTAATACTGTCTCTGTCCTACGACCTCGGAATGAAATAACAAGCAACGTATTTGTATATACAAATATCAAAATTCTTGTCAGGGCGGCCCTGAAACCCTAAAAGCACCTCATTTTCAGAGGTGCCTTGGTAGATTATATTCAGGATTTTTATTCAAGTCAAATTAAAGAAACAAGAAGCGAAAAAATGAAACACATGCCGTGAAAGAGACCATTTTCTCATTTTACAACGACTCGGACGCACAAAAATTCGTTATTATTTTTACACATAACAGAGAGATAGGCATCTTTCATTAACAAGGATACGAATCAACAAATCACCTGACAAATACTATATTCAAAATATGAAGAAAGTACCAGCCTACTTCCGTACCAGAAACCAACCAAGAACATGTATCCATTAGCCAAAACAACGTATGCCCAAAAAGGGCATGGCAGAAACAGCCAAAAAAATGTATTTTTGTATTTTAAAAAATAGTACACTACTAAAAAATAACGGTACATATACCTCCCTGAACTGCTATTAACAGACTGAAAACTTAAACTGCAATATCATATAGATAAAACA
>ONPL01000172.1 GCA_900319705.1 uncultured Pseudomonadota bacterium
AAACAGCATATTGACATTTTTGATCCAGTTAAAAGGCTGTTCTGTACGAATGTTACTGTCTACGGCTTGATTATGTGCTGAATCTGATGACATTAGTGGTTTTTCCTCCAACACGTACGGGTTGCTCGATATAGTTAACTATGTTTCTCTTTTTTGTGTTAAAATCTGAACAATCGAAAACTACTGTATTATATAAGAAAAGCTAGTTTTTATTAAAATGATATTTTTTTCGGAACTTTTTAAAGTTTTGTTAGTCATACATTAAGTGAGTATGTTAAGAAATTTGGCTACTACAAGAGAAAATGAGTCGGTTAAGCTTACAAATGAACAGCTCGACCGGCAGATAATAGAAAACGTCTTGAACGGCGATAAGAATGCTTACAACCTTCTGGTTGTGAAGTATCAGTATAAAGTTCTCAATGTGGTGGGAAAGTATATATATGAACCGGCTGATCGCGAGGATATAGCCCAGCAGGCTTTTATCAAAGCTTATGAGGCTCTTCCTTCATTCAGAGGGGACAGTGAGTTTTACACCTGGCTCTACAGGATTGTTGTGAACTGTGCCAAGAATTTTCTTAAAAACAAGGCCCAGAATACACTTACTGTTGATGTTTCGGATCCTGAAATAGAATCCTATGACGGAAGTCAGAAACTTCATGATCTGAGTAATCCTGAGAGTGTACTTTCTTCCGAGGAACTCAAGGCGCAGCTTATAGCGGCGCTGGATGCGCTACCTAGTGAACTTAGAATGGCAGTTGTCATGTGCGAAATGGAAAATATGAGCTATGAACAGATTGCCGAGAAAATGAACTGTCCAATAGGTACAGTCCGTTCAAGAATTTCAAGAGCTCGAGAAGCTTTAGATAAGGTTATAAAACCGTTTTTGGATAACTAGAGGTTTTTAGAATGACTGAGCAATACGAAAAGATTTCATCCATGGTCGATGATGAGTGCGAAAATTTGACTTCTGCACAGATCAAGGAAATCGTTCATGATGAAGAACAGTTTAAAGTATGGCAAAGATACAACTTGATGAAAAGTCTGTTGAAAAATGAAGTGACCGGCTCAGTAAGCAGTTCTTTTATGGACGGATTTGCATCCAAGTTTGAAAAAGAACCTATTGTTATGGCGCCAAAAGCTAAACAGCACAGTGCGGTGGAATTGAATAGTGCGGTGGAATTGAATAATGAATCCGAAGTGATTCAGATTAAACCGGTAAGAAAGCCATCTAGATGGATGAAATTTATCGGACAGGGTGCTATTGCTGCATCGGTTCTTGTTGCATCTGTAATTGGAGTTAATGTAGTTACTACAGGATCTTCTGAAAGCACAGACAACGTAATTGGAACCACTCCTTTCGGTGGTTACGCTTCTCCTGTAAGTGCTCATTTTGAAACTAACAGACAGGGTGCAGAACTCGACAGTCTGGATTTCATTGACATGAACGAGGTAATGAATCACCAGGTTTCACCATATAATGGCGGAGAACTTGATCCTGTTGCCGAGAATGAACTGTCTAAAGTTGAGTCTCTTTTGAGCGATCATGATTATCAAGTAAGTATTTACAGTGTAAGAAAGTAATTTACATTTGTGAAATGCTGTATGCCGAAATATAGGTTTTTTCGTTTTTTAAGCATAATTCTGTTATCAGCCCTGGTGATGTTATGGCATCGGGCTGAATCAGCCAACTCACCAATCAGTGAAGATGATCAAGAGATCGCATCTGCTGTTCTGCAGCATATGAGTGTATCCCATGAACATTATCTTTATGACAATTATCTGATAGAAGCTACTGTATCTAATATAAATCCAATGAAAATTTCTCACGGGATTTTTGATAATGACAGTATACTTTTTGTTAACAACTTGAACGGTCTTCCCCAGGGAATGCTGAGTTATCGTAACCGTCTGGTTTATCTTGAACCGAACTCTAATGTATATGCGGTTGAAGATGTTAAGTTTCCGAATCTCTATCTGCGGCTTATAAGCCTCGGAGCTGATGAAATATTGAAACGATATATTCCGCTTGTATCGGGACAATCAAGAATATCGGGCAAGCTTGTCCAGGTAATCAAGCTTATTCCTAAAAACAGGTTGGGTTATTCTTTGGTTCTATGTATTGATCAGAATTCAGGCCTTTTACTTCAGCTGGATGTAGTAGATAAGAAGGGAAAACTTGTTAAAAGTTTCATGTCTATTCATATGGATATTTTGGAAAGCAATCCGGCGTTCCTTAGAGATATCATGGCAACCCTGCCCGAAGATATAAAAACTGTAAATACGGTTGAGAAAAACAAGGATAGACTCACCTGGGATCTTAAAGCCGTGCCGTCAAATTTTGATATACTTGCAACTAACAAACATGCTATTAGAAATAATAATGAAAGTTCAGAGTATATGCTTATATCTGACGGTTTAACTGACGTTTCAATTTATCTGACTGAACATAAGTCGGAGATCAGAATTCCTCTAAGTTCCTTAAACGGAACTACTGTTTTCCGTCAACGGGTTTCTGATAAATATGATGTGGCTGTGATCGGAGTAATTCCTCCAAGTATTGCCAAAATGATTGCAGACAATGTTGAATTGAGAAAATGATTGTACCAGGAATTGTTATTGATTGTAACGAGCGCTTTGTTATAGTTAAATGCTCAAAAAATGAAGCATGCGGAAGTTGTCCTTCTAAGCAGAAGTGTGCTTCTAAGTCAGTTTCATTATTCTTTTCTGATGATAATTGTCAATTATTAAAGATCTCCAACATACAGCGTTTGTGTTTAGTAAAACAGCAAGTAGTAGGACTTGAAATACCGGATTCATTTATTTATAAGTCAACTGTAGCTATTTACTTTGTTCCAATTTTTGTCTCGATAGTAATTTCTATTATCCTTGATAATTTGTTTAACAATGAAATGTTGACCATATTGTCGTTTGTTTTATGTGTGTTGGTACAGCCGCGTCTTTTTATGGCTCACGTAACTAGAAATATAAAAATTGTGGCTTACTAGATAAACTGACTGTTAATCTTAATCCTCCTTTGTTGTTAATAAAGTAAGATTTATTTTTTTATTTTAATACTATCGTATAACATACACCCAATTATAATATACTAGTCAAATAGGCGCTTTTCAAGCATTATATCGAGGTACCATGAATAAAGACGAATTATTAGAGATATCTAAAAATTTTT
>ONPL01000074.1 GCA_900319705.1 uncultured Pseudomonadota bacterium
TGCGGAATCCCTTGTAGGGTTCGCTGGTGGTGTTGGAAATCATGAATCCCGCATTGGAAGCAGCACCGGCAAAGTTCTCGCCCAACATGGTTTCCAGCCCTCGACCACCGCCCATCAGGAGGATGAGCATGAACAGTACAATTGTAGAGGCAGGATGCAGAACTGCCGCAGAAAACAAAAACTTCAACATCAACGTTCTAATCCTGGGGAAAACCGGCGTCGGAAAATCTTCTCTTGTAAACTACCTCTACGGTAGAGATATCGCTGTGGCCAAAACAGGCCGACCGGTAACCGCCAGGGGTTTTCACCGGCACGAACCCTTCATGTACAAATCACTGTTGGTAACAGTGTACGACAGCTGGGGACTTGAAGCTGACAAGGTCAGTGAATGGTACAAAGATCTCGAAGAAGAGTGCAAAAAAGCAAATTCAGGAACGATTGCCGACTGGTTTCATACCGTAATCTATTGTTTTGACGCTAAAAAATCCCGTCTTGACAGTTTTGAAAAGGAGCATATACTCGACGAACTGATGAAGAACGGGGTCAGATTAATTTTCGCCATGACCAAATGGGGCCTCTGCAGTGAAAAGGAAAAGAATGCAGCTCAGGAAACTCTGAAAAAATACTATCCTGACCTCAGCGCGGTACCCATCGAATCGGTAAGTCAGAAGCTCAGAAACCAAACCACCACAGTTCAGCTCGGACGTGATGATCTGTTCTGCGAAATGTGCATCAATCTGCGGGAAAATCTGATCTTCAATCTGCTGAACATTACCCGACAAAAAGTTAACTCCGCTGTGAATAAATCGAAACGGGATGTAGAGGAATACTATGATGAGCAGGCCGGTTTCTTTACCGCCTACGGTAGCGATCTGCAGAATAAAATTATCAGTTACGCAGCGGACAGCTATGAACGGAACGTTTCAGCCGCATATCAAACTCTCAGTGACACCTATGAACAGATCAACCTTATGAGCCGGAGTGTTATCAGTAGCTACACCGGACTTAATCTGGATCCGGAGGGTCTGTTTATCAGAAAGCTGGTATCAGAGGAGGCCTATAAAATCACCGGCTGGGATAATTCCTTCAGTGAATATTTCTACACGTTGCTTTCGTTTACCAATATTCCGCTACTGATAATCCGCCGTCTTTGGATAAAAAGAAGCTATGGAGAAAAAATCAGTGAAAAACTTGATGAGGCAAATGGCTCAATTCAAGGTTCTCTTGATAAATACTTCGAACGAATACTGTATACGGAAAAACAGTTCAGGGAATCTTTCCTCATGAAATACCGCACCAAACGCAACAGAACTTAAAAAACGCGGGGCCCGGTAACCATCCATCTCATAGGAATGACATAGCATGTTTACATTTGATGGACAGAAGCTGACTGTTCTCTGTTTAGTTATGAGAAAAAAAAGAGTACAATTTATCAAAGGAAATAACCAGGGACAATCCGTAAACTATGACGAGACCGTATGACCTTCTTGAAACCGTCGCGAAACACACCACCAGGGACTGTTTCCGCCACTGTATCATCTTCCTGATGCATTCTCTTGTAATTACCGATTTCTACCGGCTGCTGTGGTCAGCCGCAACCGGTAACTGCAGCGAGGTTCATGCCACTGTCGTCAAAGTCTATCACGGAAAATCATATGTTTATCTGACACTTGAGGCTGATGATCAGACAAAATTCAAAATCACCACCCGGTACATCTCTGCATCCCCAGGCAGTGAATTTACCGCACTGAAAAGCGGGAATATTTACATGCTTAAAGACTGGGGAACTGTTGCAGACTGCTTCTGGTATACTCCTCTGATCCCGCTTTGCGCTTCTGCAGTCTTTTTTCTGATTTTTAAGATGTACCGAAAAAAGTGCCGGCTGGTAAAACGGCTTAAGAAGGAAAACAGATATCTGACGGTACATCCGACCGGTAAATACGACAGCAGAATGGTGACAAAGGGAAAAGGGAGTCCCTATACGCTCAGCAACCTTTATTTCAGACTTGATCTGAATGGAGACAGAACGTTTATTTTTGTCAGCAGTGAAACCAAACGGGATCCCGAGCAGATGCTCTCACGCAGCGATATTGAATACCGGATTTACTTTGCAGATCCAATCCATCCAGACAGTTCTGAAATCTTTCTTGATGAGGTAATACCGGGAAAATAGCAAGGACAAATTCCTACCATCAGTGATGTTAATTCTTAAGAATTACCGTTATCAGACTGAGACATATTCATATCACGGGTACCGTTTGATTTAAGGTCTGAGTTAATCACTCCTGAACTGTCTAAACAGATTCCCAGATTTGTATATCTTTCTAAGGAATGTCTTTTCTGCTTTATGAACTTCCATGTTTCGATATAAGTTCCCGGAACCGAGAAACTTGACTTTGCAATAAATGTTACAAAAGCAGGAAGATCTCTGCTGAACTTTTTCGCAAAATTGTGAGCATAGCACTCTTTTTCAAGATCAGAACAATTGAGTTTATTGTACAAAACGTGTTCTAGATTACAAGACATATAAAAAGCACGATATGTAACCCCTCCCCACACTGTTTGTATAGAACTAATCACATCGAGATTTTTTCTTTTGAGTTCATTCCGAAATTTTATTCCTTCCGGATTACAGGTGCGTATTTCCGTTGTACTGTATATCGGCTCAACCGCTACAGAATCGCCTATTACGTCATCATCAGAAATATAAACGCCATCCAGATCAACAATATGAATAATCTCTTGAAAATCTGATTTTTGTAAATGGGTTGAATTTGCATAGCTACGAACTATATTGGCAATATTATCCTTAATCTTCCCCTTCATCGTGGTTAAATCACCGTGAACAATATGCACATATACAGAATTTCTGTCAAAAAAACGATTAAAATATAAGCCTAATGCATCAGAATCAGACGGACCCTCTACAATAACAAAAACTATTTTTTTACGAGCCAACTACTTCTCCTGCCTCCCTGAAAGCAAAAGAGATTTCTGCATTGTTTGTCGGTTCATACACCATTTCATTCTGTTCACCCAGCATAATGTCCCGATAATAAAAATCGCGTAAATTATTATTCTCTTTGACATTATTAAAACGGATATATCTATTCGAAGGGTTGACAGTTGTAAAGGCAATGAACCCCTTATCCATAGTTTCTAGGGGACGCAGGTTATGTGATGTAAAAATAAGCTGTCCTTTTCCTTTTTCTGAAATAATTCTGAGCAGTTCTCCAAGCAGGTACTCAAACACACCGGCATCAAGTTCATCAACTGCCACTGTAATTGACGATTGATTATAAACAACAATCAGAAGCTGTAGAATGGAAATGATTTTTTTTATGCCCTCAGACTCATACTTAAGCGCAATCTCTTTTGAATTCTTTGCGGACATCAATTGAATCCGAACTCCGGTCTGCCCGTCATCAATGAGTTCAGTTCCCAGTTCTTTGATTTTGATAGTTAATTTAGGAATAATCTGTTCTAGAACAATATTCATATTACAGATTATTTTTCCAACCATACTCAGCATTTTCTGCGGAATCACGATCGGAGATTCAAGCGGAAGCATAACTGTCCCGAGGGCACCAATGCTTTTATCTTCATACTTGAATATAAAGGGTTGAGCATCGAGGCTGATCATTCCGGAGTTTCTAGTATTAACTATGAACAGTTCTTCTTTTCCATACTTCGCTAAAGCCTCGAGCAAAGCGGCATATAACAAAAGATCTTTATCATTGTTTTCTGTCTGCAGTCTGACAGCAGTAAGAAATTCATGAGAAAATATGAAAGAACGGGAATATTCCTTAGCATATTTCTTTGCCGCCAACAAATCTATTCTTGTTGTTTTTTTCTTTCCGACAAGCAGATTTAATTTGGATCTAGGCGAAAAAACATCATCAGTATTTGTATCAATCAACTTTCCAATACGATTTTTTCCTTTTGTAGAAAAAATCAAAGTTTTTAAGACTTCGTTAAAAATCAACGGTCGATATTTTTTTTGATTATTTAATGAATACTCGGCATTCCTTTCATTAATATTCTCCTCTTTCCGGAGGGATACCTCATAAAACACTCTGAAACGGCCACCGGGTAACTGAATATCAAATTCATATTCCAAAATTGCTTTTTCACTGTCAATATTTATGAAATCGGCAAATCCGGCAGGAACTTCCCTGCCGCAAAGAATATGCTGCAAAAAAGCTATTGCATCAATCAATGCTGTTTTGCCAGAACCGTTCTGTCCATACAGACCAAGAATACTGGACTTATATTCCCTTCTGTTGTTTTCAAATGATAAAGAACCGGAGGTGACATTCTTGAAGTTCTTTATACTAACTCCTGCCAATCGTACGATTACATCATCCATAGCTTTCCTGCAACATTTCATCCAAAGTACCGTCATACTAACTCTTAGAACAAACTTTTGTCAATATGAACATAGTAATCGATACAAAAAATTCCAATATTTTATTTCATTAACATTTTTACACTAATCAAGTGATATTAACCGAAATATAATTTTTTTCAGGAATAAAGAACCCTGCAGGCAGTGCATCGTATTAAAATCAAAAGTGCATACTTCTATTTGATCACGGTCAGTTGGAACTGCTTCAGAAACACGATAATAACAGTCAAAACAATTCTGGCACTGTGTTTAGATAAATTCCTGATCTGCAGGACAGACCAGGAACATTATAGATCCGTCAAACGGGTCGATCTGACGGAAAGCCGGGCGATATTTTAATTTCCGGCCTTGTAGGAAAGAAGATACCAGGTATTCTTTTTGTTATAAACATGCGGAGCTACCACAGCGTGAACCTCTGTTCCGTAGGAGGCACCGGTATCCTTGTCAACCTCCTGCCCGGTTACAGCCATCGAACCGTCAGCAAGATCAGTGGTGTCGGTAACCTTTACATAGGTGAATCCGGTGTTTTTACCGCGGGGATCCACCATGCAGAAACTGCCGCTTTTATCAGTCATGGACTCAAGAGCTGGATCAGTAAAATCAGTAAAGTCGATATCCAGATAGCGTTTTGCGGTTTCAGCCACGCGGGAAGGCTGGATATGAACATAAATCGGAGTGGCATTGCTGCTGCCTGCGCAGGTTTTCTTCATGGTAACCAGCTTCTTGTTATTAAGCAGATCATGACAGGCTGCGAACTTTACCAGCTTGGCCGGATCGTTCTCCATGTCACTCTGACCGGTCACAACCAGATCGCACTCGGAGAAATTGGAAAGGAATATTCCCAGTTTCTTCACTTCATCCTTTGAAAGATCACCTGCTGATACAGGATTTAAAACTGCTGCGGCTGCAGCTGCAGCTATTACTGTTAGAGATTTAAGAAATGTTTTCATCAAATTTTGATTCCCCGTTGCAATTAAACAGTTCCGGATTTTTTAACTCCGGTCACAAACGCACGCACGCCGGCAAAGCAGCGCCGTGCCCATCGAGCTTATTGTATCCGCTTTTTTTTTCCTTGCAAGGCAAAAACACGGTTCACAGAACAGACAGCACAGCAGTATGCAGTCATTACACGGACTGTCCCGGTATTGCATATATATGCACGGAACTATACAATTAATCGCAGTAATATGAACAGCAGTTCGGTACATCAGTCTGCATACAGCTGCAGGTGCAGCTTCCTTTAAGATCAGACTGAACCGGATACACCAGTAAATGAAGAGGGCGTGCGGTATTACCGCCGCAGACATTATGGACAGAATGATATGCAGAGATCCGCAGGAAGCGGCAAGAATAAGAGACTCGGTTATAGTCAGAACCAGTGTGATCGGCATTCTGACCAACATACTGCTTGCCTCTTTCAAAGCAGTGGTCGGGATCCTTTCAAACTCGATTGCCATCACCATGGATGCACTGAACAACCTGTCGGATGTGCTGTCATCAGTAATCACCATTGTCGGGACCAAGCTTGCAGGCAAGCGTCCTGACCGCGAACATCCCATGGGACACGGCCGGGGCGAATATCTGACCGCCATGGCGGTATCAAGCGTCATCTTTTACGCCGGAGTGGCAGCGGCCATTGAGTCGCTGAAAAAAATAGCCGATCCTTCACTGCCGGAGTACGATAATCTGACCCTCTCGGTAGTTGCTGTTTCCGTGATTGTCAAAATTTTTCTCGGCAACTTCGTGAAAAGGCAGGGCCTGAAGGTGGTTTCCCAGTCTCTTGTCGCTTCAGGAAAAGATGCTCTTTATGATGCGGTAATCTCTGTTTCTGTGCTTATAAGCGCAGTGATATTTCTGACCTCGGGGATCTGTCTTGAAGCATATGTGGCACTGTTCATTTCACTCTATATCGTTAAAGCCGGTATTGAAATGATGCTCGAAACACTGAACCATCTGCTGGGAGCCCGCGCTGACAGTAAAAAAACAGCACAGATCAAACAGATCCTGACCTCAGATCCCAATGTCCGAGGTGCATACGATCTGATCCTCTACAATTTCGGCCCCGACAAGGACTATGCCTCGGTTCACCTGGAACTTCCTGACATAATGAAAGTGAAGGATGTTGACTGTCTTACCAGAAAACTTGAAACCGAGGTCTATCGTCAGACCGGAGTGGTTCTGGCCGGGGTCGGGGTATATTCATACAACACAGAAAACAGTGAAATTGCGGTAATCCAGAATGACGTCAGAAAAAAAGTCATCGCCCACGACTGGGCCATCCAGTTTCACGGTTTTTATGTCGATCTGGCGGCAAAGGAAATGAGATTCGACGTGGTTATGAGTTTTGACATTGATCATCAGGATGGTCTGAAAATCATCTATGATGAAATCAGCAGTGCCTATCCTGACTTCCATATCGAAATATCCCCTGATGTCGATATATCAGTTTCAGACTAGAACTGCAAAGTCTGCTCCTGATTTTGAGCAGCAGTGAAACTTTGTGATATACTACTGCTCAGTTTCAAGGCTGAACGAAAATGTTTCAGTCAACCCGGCACACCGTTTAGTGTGCCTTTTAATTTTGTGCTTTTATTTGGAGAATATCTAATGAACCCTACAGTCAAGGAAAAGATCCACAACCTTGTCTACAGCAGAAAATTTGAACTGTTTATCATGTTCATAATTCTGATCAACTGCGTGGCTATCGGAATGGAAACCTACGGCCAGCGACAGGTACTTACCAATATCAATTTCGTCTGTCTGATCATCTATACCATTGAAATATCTCTGAGATTTACCGTCAGGGAATCTCTGAAGGGATTTTTTACCGACGGATGGAATCTGTTCGATCTGTTCGTGGTGGTAGCCGGCTACATACCAGAAAGCGTAACCGACAGCGGCGCCCTGATTGCCGCCATCAGGGTTCTGCGTGTATTCCGGATCCTCAAGCTGTTCAAAACCAATCTGGAACTTCGTCTGATTATTTCCGTAATGATCAGATCTATGAGAGCTCTGACCTACAACGCCATGGTAATGCTGATTTTCATGTATGTTTTCGCCATTGCGGGGATCTATATGTTCAGACTTCCTTCACCGGACACTGCAACACCTGAACAGAAGGTGCTGATGGAGGAACTGATGCAGCAGGCGCCTCATGCCCCTGCCAATGCGGACGATCCGTACGGTACTCTGCCGGAGGCCATGTTCACCCTGCTAAGATGCATGAGCGGTGATGACTGGACTGATCTGAGATACAATCTGATTACAGCATCAAGAATGAAACTGATAGACGTGCCGCCGGTGGTTGTAACCATATTCCACATTTTCTGGTACGTGTTTGCAGCCTTCCTGCTTATCAACCTGGTGGTAGGTGCCGTAATCAACAACTACCAGATGATCATGGATACGGAAAAGAAGAATATAAAGGAAATCAGCGACAAGATGACAGACTAGTTATTTGCTGTTTCTGAATACAGAGCCCGTTCCGCAATGGAGCGGGCTTTTTTTAATAACCTCTGAAGTATATTTCGCTGTTCGGACAACCGGACAGAAAACCGGTATAACAGCTCCAATGTTCAGAATGCCCTACTGTTTTTCCTTATTATTGTAGGTATAGGTGCAGTCATCATTTTCAGACGGTTCACAGTCTCTGAAATATTCGACAATCTCATCTTCCTGATCTTTCGTATAATGCTCGTAGAAGTCTGCCTTAACCTCCCCGACGTGTTTTCCAACCGGTTTTTCCTGTCCGTCGTCAGTATATTCATAGTCGGTACAGTGCATGCTGGTTTCCGCCGGAAGCAGTACACCCTTTTCGGCAGATCTGGCTTTTAATACGCAGTTCGTATATCCGGTGGCCCCGTCCGGTGAATAGAAGGTTAGAAGATATTCATTGCCGCCGGTATGTTTGATGGTAACCGAATGATTCCAGTCATTGCTCCAGACTCCTTCGTACGGATCTGCACAGTAGGCCGGCAGACTTACCAGTGCTGATACGGCAGCAGCTGCTAAAATTCCTATTTTCATGTTTATTGATCCTGTCTTTATTTCAGATTACATCCTGCGGGAACACTGCTTTCCCGACTCTTCTATTTTAATCCATATTCATCCGACGATTAAGCTTTTTTCAACATCATAAGATTTTAAAATATTATGTTCAATTATATTATCATTAATGATAAGATCGGAATGACTGACAGCCGGTGTAAACCGCGGCTGAAAGGTTTAAGTTTTTCTATAGGAGGAACACCATGCGAAAAAAAAGAGAAATCTGTGAATGGGAGACCGAAAGGTATAAATACCGCAAATATCTGATTTTCTTTGATCTCAGCACCATGGTTACGGCGGATTTTCATGCCGGTTTAAGAGAAAAGGAGGAGGAATACCGGAAACTTCAGGAGAAGGAACGCTCAATACAGTACCGGTTACACGAATTTACCGAATATTTTGATCCGGTTGCCCAGCATTTTGTTCATACCTATCTGAAAAATCCTCTGTTCCGGCGATTTATGGAATTTCTGTGGGTAAAAGAGCACAGTGACATTGAAGTCTGCCTTATGACATCACTGGGTCTGTCAGAGGACGATCTGCACAGCCTGATGGAATGTTTCAGAAAAAACAGGTCTCTTTCAGATCTGGGGGAAAACAAAATCACCAGACTGATAGATTACCGTACCAGGGATGAGGCGGTTGAAGCCGTCAGATCTATTGTCGAACAGAAAGATCAGCTGAGCCTTGAGAATACCGCCAGATCTATGAAGGAGGATCCGGACTTTGAATACAGCTACACTCCCCGGCCCGGGTTTGTAATTATTTCAAGAAACAGCTACAACGCTGAATTTGAAAACCACAGCTGTGTCTACAGCGACGAGCCTGCTCTGGTGGCGGATCAGTACCTGCACCGGGCAAGCCATATGCTCTTCAGGCACAGTTCAATACTGGATAGTGTGCACGGTTCCCGTGACGACATAGGCTACAGCGCCTTTCGCAACCGGAAGATCATATTTCTTGATATAGACGGGGTTCTCAACCACGACGGATACGATGAGCATGGTCGGATTGAACAGATCAACGAAAATATGGTAAAGCAGCTTGCCTACATCGTCAGGAAAACCGGTGCCGAAATCGTGCTTTCCAGCTCCTGGCGCTGTCTGATCAGCAACTTCGTCGCAGACAGTGCCCCGGACGACCAGGGATTGAAAGATCTGATCAGATATTTCCGGCAGGAAAATCTGGTTATCTCTGATCTGACCCCCGAGGCGGGCCGGCTAGGAGAATTCTCAAGACCGCTGGAGATCCGCAGATGGCTCGATCAGAATCATGATATCGACAACTTTGTAATTCTCGACGACGAATGTTTCTGGCTCTGGGGATTTCTTAAATTCCACGTGGTAACCACCACCACACCTGCGGTAACCCCGGAGGAAAAGGAGCTGATGAAAATTACCACCCCGTACTCACGCGACAAAATCTACGGTCTGACCCGCGAACATGCGGAACGAGCGATTGAAATTCTCATGCGGGAGGCACCGTACTGCGATCGTAACAACCGGGATTAACCTTCGCATTACGGCAGGAGCCGCCGGATTATTATGAATAATTCCCTTGTTTTAAGGATATGGCAGAAACTCATTATTACAAATATTTTATGTTAAATATAATTATCACAAATGAATAATGTTAGGCCCGCCGGATAAATTATGGCGGAAAGTTGTTTTTTAATCATCATTAAGGAGCTCACTATGCTGAGAAAAAGATCATATTCCGAGTGGGAGCAGGAACGTCTCAAATACCGTAAAGATCTGATTTTCTTCGATCTGTCCACCATGGTTCCGGCGGATTTTCATGCCGGTTTAAGAGAAAAAGAGGAGGAATACCGTAAGATTCAGGAAAAAGAACAGGAAAATCCAAACCGGATCCACAAATTTATCGACTATTTTGATCCGCTTGCCCAGCATTTTTACCATACATATCTTCAAAATCCTCTGTTTAAGAGATTTATGGAATTTCTGGGAGCTGTCCGTAACAGGAAAGTTGAAGTATGTCTCATGACCTCTCTGGGACTGTCAGAGAACGAGACTGCTGTTTTGAAGGAATGTTTCAGTGAATGCATTTCTTCTGATATCTGCAGCAAAATCACCAGGCTGATAGACACTTCCTCGCGCAGCGAGATGGTAAAAGCCGTCAGAGAGGTAATTGAAGTAAAAGATCAGATCAGCCTGGATAATATAGCCCGCTACCGGAAAGAAGATCCCGACTTCGAATTCGACTACGGCGAAAAACCAGGGTATGTCATCATTTCCAAAAACAGCTACAACCGGGAGTTCCCTGATAAATGCTGCGTCTACAGCGATCAGAAGGAGGTCGTAGCCGATATGTATCTGCACCGTGCCTTCAGTATGCTGTTCCATCACAATTCACTGATGGGCTCTGTTCCAGAAGATGACATTGAGCATACACCCTACCATAACCAGAAGATTATTTTTCTAGATATTGACGGCGTTCTCAATCACGACGGATATGACGAGAACGGAGAACGGGAATATATCAATAAAGGGATGGTTAAGCATCTTGGCTATATCGTGAGGAAAACCGGAGCAAAAATAGTACTTTCAAGTTCCTGGCGGGGCCTTGTCAGCAATTTCGTCAGAGGATATGAGGACAATAAGCCGGGGATTAAACTGCTGTTCAAATATTTCAGGCAGGAAAATCTCGTCATCTCCTCCCTTACACCCGGCACCTGCAGAATGATGGGTGGATACACCAGACCTCTTGAAATACGTAGCTGGCTGGCGAAATATCACGATATCGACAGTTTTGTCATTCTAGACGACGAAACCTTCTGGTGCTGGGGGTTTCTGAAATTCAACGTGGTAACCACCACTACACCGGCGGTAACACCCGAGGAGAAAGCACTGTTGAAAATTACCACTCCGTACTCAAGCGACACAATGTTCGGACTGACCCGCGAACTTGCGGACAGGGCAATAGAAATTCTGATGCGAAAAGCACCGTACTGCAAAAAAGACTAGAACAAAGGCAAGTTTCCGCCGATGAAACAACCGATCTGCTGACAACAGATCGGCTTTATTAAAATTTATTGGCTCTGTTGTAATTATGTATTGATTATATCCTTGTTAACAATAATCATCAAACAGACTTTAAATTCTAAAATATTGTAAACGATCCATAATAACCTTTAAGGTAATTATGGCTTTTGCTTAGTCTAAGTGATTTCACTGAAAAGTGAAAGAACTACGTTATGAGAGAATGAATT
>ONPL01000045.1 GCA_900319705.1 uncultured Pseudomonadota bacterium
CCTCCGCAAGGAGGCTTGGTTAAGGAATTTGATGATATTTTGCAAAGAGATATACTAAAACCGGACGTTTAAAATTTTCATTTTTTTATCCTTGTTCTTTGTCTTATGGACTAGTTTAAAGCCTCCGCAAGGAGGCTTGGTTAAAGAATTTGATGATATTTTGCAATGAGATTAACTAAAACCGGATTCAGATCCGGACTTTAAAGTTTATAGTTTCCATTTTAGATCCTTGTTTAGTGTCCTATGGACTATTTAAAGCCTCCGAAAGGAGGCTTTGTTATAGACGAGCCATGGTCGAGATCAATTCTGAAAATAAACTGTCGCGGAAATTACGGCTGTTCAGGTGACGCCTCCTCGTCCAGTGCCTCCAGCAGAAAACTTACCGGTCTGAATCCGTCGTTGCAGGAGATCATGGCTGATTTGCTGTTTTTCATCCATCCGCTGTAGATATCGGAACCTCCGTATGCCAGCGTCATCACAAAGGGGGAGATGGTGCTCCAGGCACTTTCGCAGAAACCCTCCGGTTTTCTCCAGCCGTCGGCGGTGAAAGTCTGGCCTGTCTGCATATCACACGGGTGCTCAAGGGGATTTTCGTATTTTTCGATTAAATCATCGTAGCGGGCCATTCTCATGACCGTAATTCTTACTTTTTTCATAGTACCACCAAATTAAATTTCAGATTGAAAACACCGTCCGCCAGCAACGGCATCCTGTTTTTCTACGGTTCCTATTGTCTCATCACATCAATTAGACGTGGCAGTCAGAGAACTGATTTATTTGAACCGGATCAGTATCAGAGCAAAGCCCTTTGCATTCCCCTTGATTTTTACCCAAAGATTGCTATTTTTTTGAAAATTGGCGGCTTCTGCTGTGAATACTTTGTGATTACATCAGAACCGTAAATGTAATTGAATAAGCCGATATGGATTCATTTTTATAAGGATTGAGGGATGAATTGTCTCAAATGCGGGAATGAAATACCGGATGACTCTGTTGTTTGCGGATCTTGCGGAGCAAAGGTAAAGGAACCGTCCAAAAGAAGATCGACAGGTCTGATAGTGGTTATTGCAGTACTTATCGGATTATTCATCTGGTTCGGCTATTGGCATGAATACCGGTTGTCTGGAATTGTAATGAATTCACCTGATGAAATCACGGATGAATTTTTTTTGTATGTGTTTGATCTGTTTAACTGTATCAGAAACATTTCAATGTTATAAATCCGGTATCGATGCATGCACAGATCGCATGCATAACGTATTCGCACAGATCGCATGCATAACGTATTCAATTGACAACCGGCACGGGAGGATGGTATGAACAGATTTCCAAATCTATTGCTGACTGCAGTGTTTTCTGCAGGTCCGGCTTTTTTCTTTCCCGTTTATTCAGCGGAACCGTCAGGTATTACAGAACAGGCTGGAGATACAGATATGCAGACAGATCAGAAAGGTGAGATCCTGTTCTGCCCGTTTTGCGGTGCAGAGGTTAAGGGACAGGGCAGGTTCTGTTCCGAGTGCGGTGTGGAACTGAAAAAGGCGCAGGAATGGTGTACCATGAAACCTGACAGCTGCAGGATCCCGGATACCCATCAGCATGATTTTCCATCCCCGAAACCTGTAGTTGTCTCTCCGTCTGTAAAGCAGGAGCCGGCACCGCCGGGACCTTCGGACAAAGGTTTGAAACTGCTGGTTGACTGCTGTGCCAAAACCATAGCTACGGCGGTGGGGGACGGTCATGATGAAGTGGTGCTGTATCTTGATGAGGCAACCGGACAGTATCAGATCCACACCTACAGTCAGAGCCCCGGAATACATACGGAATATCACCGCGGCTATATGAGCAGCCGTGATGCCTACGATGCAGTTCTGAAATTCGCAGCTGAGAAGAAACTTACATCCCTCGAGGGCGGCCGGGCGAACGGCATGGCCGGAGGCGAATATGTCTGCAAATATGTTGAAAACGGTGAACTGCACCGGCTGTCAACCTCATATGTGGAATACGAAAATCACCATCTGATTTACGAGATGGGATCGCTGCTGCGCGGGTTTATTGATCGTGAAAAAGAAATAAAGCCAGAAGATAAATCCGAAGAAAAATCTGAATAACTGCATGGTTCTGCAGAGTGCAGCACTGATGAAAAAAGTTAATGATCTTGGCTGCTTTTTTCACTTATAATTAGGCAGTTTTGTTTTTTCAGGGACAATTTCATGCTTAAAAAAATTCCTTCTGCAGTATGCGCTGCTGTTCTGACTCTATTCTTGTCATTTCCGTCGGGAGCTCTTGATCTTGAGATCCTGAGCGAAGATTTCAAGAACCTCTGGCGCGGGATTGCGGAACTTTCCGGCAGTAATGACGAGGCTCTGCTCAAGGATCGTGATGACTACGGCTGGTCGCTGTTCCATTCCTATGACAGTTTTTTCGAGAATGCCATTGATATTCTTACGGAAAAAGAGTCCGGCAGGATAGTCAGGGAGGTTTTCGAACTGCAGAATTCCATCCTGAAAAACAACCGCAAGAAGGAGGAACTCAAATCCCAGTATTTCTCGGCCCCTGATTCATCCTGGAATCCATTTGCCACCACCAAGGAATCAATCGATAAGGATTTGAAGAAACTTGACGAAAGAAATGAACAGAACCGGAAGAATATTGCCGGACTGCGGGATAAGCTGCAGGACAGTCTTGAAAAGCACGGGATCATTATAGAAACCGAGCAGCTCGATTTCATGCTGTCATCAGTTTCCGGAAGAACACTCTCACAGATGCTGCTTGTTACCGATTCTCTCAAACAGGTGCTCGGTTCGATCGAGGAGCAGATGAAGCAGAATTCAGACAGTGTGGTGGTGAAACGTTATGCATCGATCTATCTTGTTACCATACTGGCGCTCCGTCATGCCCAGGATATTGCGCTTGAGGATCTCAAGCAGAATGCCAGAAAGATCGACAAGCTGATCGAACAGGCTCACGAGGCGATCAAGGAGGCCCGTGCCATTCCTGGGTTCAGTACCGACAAGGTGCTGCTGTCCAATGTGAAACTCAACACCAGAACGGTGGTAATCGCCAAGAAGTACAAGGAGATCCTGACAACCTACCGTTCCATGATCCTCAAGGAACGCCCTAATATTGACCGAAATATCAAGGTTGCCCGCAATATGTACAATACTGTGAACATTGCCAGCAGTCTGATCAGTGCCGTGCATCAGAGCAGTGCCGACTACCGTGCCCTGTTCCGCTTCTCCATGCCGGCGATCAATGAAATTTATGCAACTTCACTCAATACCGAGTTTGATCAGATTTCCGAACGTCTCAACCAGATGGAATAGGGTACTGCAAATACAGAGCGCTTTTTTCACTGGTAAAAAAGGCTTGAAATGACAGGCAGGTATTTATGCGGGTGCCGCTCCCGGAGACTCACCGGTGACCGGCACCCGATCTTTTTTATTTTGTTTTTTAGAGTGTAAATATATGCTGTGATTTGGTAAAATAGCGGCAGTGATTTTTACTTAAAAGTATAACTGTTTATAAGAAATTAGCTGGATATATGTTAGACCCTAAATATTTAAGAACCGATCTTGAGGAAGCTGCCGCAAGACTGGCTACACGCAATTACACACTTGATGTTGAAACTCTGAAATCTCTTGAAAACCGCCGCAAGGAACTGCAGATCAGAACACAGGATCTCCAGGCAAAAAGAAATGCGGTATCAAAATCCATCGGTGAAGCAAAGAAGAAAGGCGAGGATGTCAGCGCAATCATGGCATCCGTGGGTGAACTCGGAAAAGAACTCGATGAAATCAAGGCTCAGCAGGATGCGGTTCTTGCCGAAATTGAAAAAATCGCCCTTACCGTTCCTAATCTGCCGGATCAGTCTGTTCCTGTAGGAAAGGATGATACCTTCAACGTTGAGGTAAGACGCTGGGGTACTCCTAGAGAATTTGATTTCCCGGTAAAGGATCATGTTGCCCTGGGTGAAGGGATCAAGACCGCCAATGCAGGTCCGCAGCTTGATTTTGACAAGGCCCGTGATATTACCGGTGCACGTTTTGTAGTGATGAAGAGCCAGATTGCCCGTCTGCACCGCGCGCTTGCCCAGTTCATGCTGGATGTTCATACCCAGGAGCACGGCTATACCGAATGCTACGTACCGTATCTTGTAAATTCAAAGACACTGCAGGGTACCGGTCAGCTGCCTAAATTTGAAGAGGATCTGTTCCATACCAATCTTGACGGTACCTGCGAGCTTGACGGACAGACCAAACGCTATTCCCTGATCCCGACCGCTGAAGTTCCGCTGACCAATCTGGTTGCGAACACCGTGCTGGATCCTAAGGATCTTCCGATCAAGATTACCGCTCATACTCCATGTTTCAGATCTGAAGCAGGATCTGCCGGACGTGACACCCGCGGTCTGATCCGCATGCACCAGTTCGACAAGGTGGAGATGGTTCAGATTGTTGAACCAGGTAAATCATGGGAGGCTCTGGAGAGTCTGGTTCACGATGCCGAGGATATCCTTCAGAAACTCGGACTTCCGTACCGTGTGATTACCCTGAGTACCGGAGATATGGGCTTCTCATCCGCCAAAACCTACGATCTTGAAGTGTGGATCCCTGCCCAGAATACCTACCGTGAGATTTCTTCATGCTCCAACTGCCTTGATTTCCAGGCAAGAAGAATGCAGGCCCGTGTGAAAGTTGCCAAGGGTAAGAATGAACTTGTACACACTCTGAACGGTTCAGGTCTTGCTGTGGGCAGAACCCTGGTTGCCGTAATGGAGAACTATCAGCAGGCAGACGGAAGCATTACTGTGCCTGATGTTCTGGTTCCTTATATGAACGGATTAACTTCAATCAGGTAAGCGGGATTTCTCAATGGAAGTAAATTTTAATACACTGGACTGGGTTATTATCGGAGTGATTCTGCTCTCCATGACACTCAGTCTGTTTTACGGCTTCGTAAAGGAATGTCTGTCACTGATTAAATGGTTTGCATCCTTTACCGTTGCCAAGCTGTTTTATGAGAGTCTGGCAAAATCCGACATGATGAGCAGTCTGCCGGAAAATGTGAGAATTCCGGTGGCAATTCTCTCTCTGTTCTCTGTGACCATCGTACTCTCAACCATTCTGATCGAGGTGCTGATCAGAATCATGCGCAAGACCAGCGGCTCGATCAATCTAACCGATCGCATCCTCGGTCTTTTTTTCGGTGCTTTGCGCGGCGTGATGGTGGTATGTCTGGGATACGCAATCTGCAAGATGGCGTTCACTCTCGGTCTTTTCACTTTCGTGCAGAAGATGCCGATCTGGGCGGATTCTTATCTGATCCCGGAATGCGACAAGATTGTGGTGTGGTTCTTCGACAAGATTGATTTCACCGGTGTGGTGAACGGAATAACCGAGCAGCTTTCATCCCCTGCGGGACAGTCTGCTGCAGATCCTTCACAGCTGATCAACCCTTCCGATGTGCAGAATCAGCCTCTGACTGAACAGGAGCAGGAAATGATCAGAAGTGTTACCGAGTCGGAACCTCAGAAGGTCGAATAAATTATCAAGCGGTGCGCCTGTCTGCTCAGTACGGTGCGCTGCATATTTTTCAGGTTCAGCCTGGACAGAAAAAATTTTAAATATATAGCAAGCTATAGGTGTTATTATGTGTGGAATAGCGGGAATCGTCGGAACAACTCCGGTAAACCAGTCTTTGTATGATGCTCTGACTGTGCTTCAGCACAGAGGCCAGGATGCGGCCGGTATCGTAACCATTTCTAACGGCAAGTTCCGTCAGAGAAAGGCCAACGGCCTGGTAAAGGATGTGTTTGAAACAAAGCATATGCACAGACTGCAGGGCAGCATCGGTATTGCCCATGTGCGTTATCCGACCGCCGGATCATCCAGTGCTGCCGAAGCACAGCCTTTCTATGTAAACTCTCCGTACGGTATTGCCCTTGCCCATAACGGCAACCTGACCAATGCCAAGGAACTCAGAGAGCGTCATCTCAAGGTTACCAGAAGACATATTAATACCAGTTCAGATTCTGAACTGCTGCTTAATGTGCTTGCCTATGAACTCGAGAAAACTGTGGACAAGCCTTCACTTGAGGCTGAGGATGTTTTCCGTGCTGTGTCATCAGTAAACTCACAGATCAGAGGCGGTTACGCAGTGCTGGCACTGATTATCGGCGGCGGTATTGTGGCTTTCCGTGATCCTAACGGGATCCGTCCTCTGGTTTACGGTTCACGTGTAAACGAGGAAGGCAAGACCGAATACATGGTTGCATCTGAAAGTGTGGCCCTGGATATTCTCGGTTTCAAACTGGAGCGTGATGTACGTCCCGGTGAAGCTCTCTACATAACAGAAGACGGCAGATTCTACAGCCAGCAGTGCTGTGAAAACGCAAAACTCTGTCCGTGCATTTTTGAATACGTTTATTTTGCCCGTCCGGATTCATATATCAATGATGTATCGGTATATGCTTCAAGAGTTAATATGGGACGCAGACTCGGCGCCAAGATCCAGAAGGAGCTTGCCGGTGCTGATATTGATGTGATTATCCCGATCCCTGAAACCTCCTGCGATATCGCTCTTGAAATTGCAAAATATCTCGGAATTCAGTACCGTCAGGGCTTTGTAAAGAACCGTTATATCGGCCGTACCTTTATTATGCCTGGTCAGAAGCAGCGTAAAAAATCTGTACGCAATAAACTTAACGCCATCAAGTCGGAATTCAAGGACAAGAATGTTCTGCTGGTTGATGACTCCATCGTTCGCGGTACCACCAGCGGCCAGATTATCGATCTTGCCCGTGAAGCAGGTGCAAGAAAGGTATATTTTGCCTCTGCAGCACCGGAGGTGAGATATCCGAATGTATACGGTATCGATATGGCTACCAGCCGTGAACTGATTGCCTACGGCAAGACCAACCAGGAAATCTGCGATCTGATCGGTGCCGACGGTCTGGTATATCAGGGACTGGATGATCTTAAAGCGGCAGTAAGAGAGGAAAATCCTGCTCTTACCGAATTTGAGGATTCTATTTTCACCGGTCACTACGTTACCAATGATATTGATGAGAAGTACCTGGCCTATCTTGATCAGCTCAGAAATGACGATGCCAAGGCTGACAAAGCATGGAATGAGGCTGAATCCGATCTTGAACTTTATAATGAAACCAACTGATTAGGTCTAGATTTACGTATGAAGAGAATTTTTGAGACTAAAGCTCCTGCAAGCTTCTACAGCACCAAGAATGCCGCTTTGTATCTTGGTGATTCGTTTGAAATTCTGGCTTCCATGAAACCGGAGTCTGTGGATTTGGTTTTTGCAGATCCTCCATACTTTCTGAGTACCGGTGGTGTTACCTGTCAGGGCGGAAAGATGGTTTCGGTTGATAAGGGGGACTGGGATCAGTTTGTTTCCTTTGAGCAGAAGGTTGAATTCAACCGTAAGTGGATCAACCTGTGCAAGAGAATACTTAAACCTTCAGGAACCCTGTGGATCAGCGGAACTCTTCATAATATCTACATTATCGGCTCAATCCTCGAGGAGGAGGGGTTCAAGATCATCAACAACATAACCTGGCAGAAGAAGAATCCTCCGCCTAATCTTGCCTGCAAATGCTTTACCCACAGTACCGAGACGGTAATATGGGCAACCATTGACAACGGTGTTCCGTATTATTTCAACTATAAGCTGATGAAGGAGCAGAATGAAGGCAAGCAGATGAAGGATGTGTGGGCCGGCGGGCTTACTCCACCGAGGGAGAAGGTATTCGGCAAGCATCCGACCCAGAAACCTCTCTATCTGCTGGAGAGAATAATTGATGCCGCCTCCCAGCCCGGTGATCTGATTGTAGATCCTTTTACCGGCAGTTCAACTACCGGTGTAGCAGCATTGTCACGTGGAAGAATGTTTGTCGGTATAGATAACAATCAGGCCTTCCTTGAAATTTCCAAAAACAGGCTTATTCCTTTTGAGGAAAGGTCGGTACAGACAGCTGTATAGTTATTTCTTGCAGTCAGGAACGATTATCCGATCCTGACTGATCTTTGCAGGCTTGAATTACTTTCTGTCTGCCTTTTCATTTTCTTTTTTCTGCTCCTGATGTGGTATTTTTGCTGATATTTCTTCACAGCTTACTATTATCAGCGAATACAGCTGCAGGACCAGATGCTGTCTGGCATAGTTTTCTTTTTCATGAACCGAGCTGTCGGTCAGACCGTGAAGCCAGCAGCTGTCGGCGAGCATGATTAGATGATCGGTTGCGATCAGGAGATCTGTAAATCGTTTCATAAGCGGAGTATTGATTGATACTTCGAGTTCTATCTTTCCCGTATATTCAGGACTGTCAGGGCCGAACCCTTCCTCAACCAGTCTGGCGTTGAGTTTATCGGTATCTGCGGCAATTTTCCTTTCAACTTCCGTGAAATGATTTTCGATATTCTGGCGCATCTGTGACAACAGCTGCTGATCCTTAATTTTTCGGGAATATAGAACGTCAATTTCATAAAGCAGACGGCTGATCTTTCTGATGGTGTGACGGAAGATCAGCTGGCTTTCATGGGTGCTCAGGGTGAAGCTGAATTTTACCGACGGACGGGAATAGATATTCTTAACCCGTGTTCCGGATTTTTTTGCTCCAGTCTGTTCACTGTCCTTTTCATCCCCGGTCTGAAGTTCTGCTGCCGGAACTTCTGATTTTTCTGAAGTCTGTTTCATATTTGTTTCCTCTTATTGGTAATTGTTTCAGATCATTTCCGTGATCGGGTCATTATAGATAGTAAGGGGATATTGTATGCGTAATAGAGCGACCTTCAGGGATGGCGAATGTTACATCGGAACGCTGTTTTGAATATTGAGGAATGCAGATCTGAGCCGCACGGGTAATTGAAAAGAAAATTACCTTGCTCCTACTTTGTTGCTGTTAGACTGTTACAGGAATGGAACCATATATGGCGGAATACACTCCACATCCAGATCTTTGGCCGGAGCTTTGGTGTTGATCAGATATTTCCGGAGGATCCTGGATGAGAACTTTGAACAGAAAGCATCAAGTGACGAATGTTTCAGATATCCTGATGATTTGACTTCAACAGGGCATATTTTGTGTTGTCTGCTAATCAGAAAGTCTATTTCAAAACTACGATTGTTCCCTTCATTTCTGAAAGTATGGTAAAACAGTCGATCACCTTTTGCAGTCAGCATCTGCGCTACTACATTCTTGTACAGATAACCGAGATTGGCAGAAAGTTTGTCACTCAGCAGTTTTTCATAGATAATATTTTCTGTGAAATCACGATCCTTATACATCAGCGTAGTGAACAGCCCGGTATCACTCAGAAAAAGTTTGAATTTTGTAAGATCAATTGTTGATGTGAGTCCAACGTTTGGATCTGCTGTATGATATGATACCAGAACTGTTCCGGAATTCCTGAGTTGAGCAACCGGTTCCAGAATTTCTCCCGCGCGGTAGTTCGGCAGAACTGCAGAGACGTGATATCTTGATCCGTTTTGGTTCAGTTGTGCAGGAATGTTGTCAAATAATAAAGCCAGCCTGCCGGTCCTGTCAATTCTGGCAAAATCATCTTCATAAAGTTTCAGTATATCTCTCTTGATTGCATCAACCTGTTTAAAATTGTTTGTTGCAATATATTCGCTTACAGCCTGCGGCATTCCTCCGATCAGCATATAAAGTCGAAAACTGCGCATCAGTTTACGGTTGGTATGCTCGTTGATAGAAAGTCCGTTTTCGAAACATTCCTGAATAAGTCCTGAGGTAACTGAGTCGCCGGTTGCTTCGAGAAATTCTTCATAATCCATAGGGTTCATCGTAATTTTCGTCTCTTCGCTGGGAATCAGTATATCTTTGACATTTCTGTGAATTGAAATAAGTGAACCGGTTTCTATGTAATCATAACGATAGTCTCGAACGAGGTGCTTTATACTCTGTCTGGCTGAGGGACATAGTTGAACTTCGTCGAAAACAATCAGAGATTTTCTTTCTGTCAGTTTTGTGTTATAGATCAGCTGTAACTGTAGAAAAAAATAATTAAGATCTGACATGTCATCGAATAGTTCACGCACGGACAGTGGTGCATTAGAAAAATCAATTAGAATATAACTGTCGTATTCTCTTTTGGCAAATTCTTCGACTAATGTTGATTTACCCACACGTCTTGCGCCTTCTATCAGCAGAGCGGTATGTCCATTGGAGTCCTGCTTCCATGAAAGAAGTCTGTTATAAATTTTTCTTCCGAACATTATTCAACCTCATTATGTGCTGATACAAAGCATATTTGTGCAAATTATATACATAATACCGCAAAATTCGCATTTTTAAAACGGTAAAATACCGCAAAAATCGCATTTTTAAAACGGCAAAATACCGCAAAATTAGCATTTTTAAAACGGCAAAATACCGCAAAATTTGCATTTTTAAAACGGTAAAATACCGCAAAATTTGCATTTTTAAAACAGCAAAATACCGCAAAATTCGCATTTTTAAAACGGCAAAATACCGCAAAATTCGCATTTTTAAAATAGCAAAATACCGCAAAATCTGTATTTTCAGGCACAGTCAGAATCAGGAAATGGTACCGGACCGTATTTTTACCCGATAGATAGCTAAAAGGAAAAAATCTATTGATCAGCTTTGGATAGAACTGTTGATCGGGAATTACTTCAGAGTAACGTCATCAGAAATTTTTTGGGGTGGGATCCGCCGCATTTCTGCGGCGGCAGGTTGGTTGTGTTTTATTTTTTAATCTTATTTATCGTATACGCCGAAATGCTTCTGGGAATATTCAACGCGCTCTTCAACACTCATGCGCGGATCATCCTTAAGCAGCTTCTCAATCTGACGCAGACGCGGCAGCAGACCTGCAGCATTGGCAATCTGTATTGCCAGTCCAGGACGGGCATTCAGCTCAAGCAGCATCGGACCTTTGTCTCGATCAAGCACGATATCTGTTCCGATATAGCCCAGCCCTGACATCTCATAGCAGGATGCGGCAAGTTTCATAACTTCGTCCCAGTGCGGAATTTTTAGTTCCAGCAGATTTTTCCCGGTATCCGGATGGATTTCGATAGGATTGTTGAACTGCACGGCACGCACTGCACGTCCGGTTCTAAGACACAGGCCTACACCGACGGCACCCTGATGCAGATTTGCCTTGCCGTCAGATTCAGCTGTTGAAAGTCTCATCATGGACATCACCGGGAATCCTTTGAATACTATTACACGTGAATCAGGCACGCCCTCATAGGAGTATCCGTCGAATACGTTATCAAAGTGGATCAGTTCCTCAATCAGCGCTGTATCCAGTTTTCCTCCAAGGGAGAACAGGCCTGCCAGAATATTGGAGATGTGGCGCTCTATATCCAGGATTTCCAGTTCCTGCTTGTTCGGTTTGATAAATTTGTCTCCCTGATGATCGACAATTACCAGAATACCTTTTCCTCCCGAACCCTGTGCAGGTTTGATGCAGAATTCCTTGCGATCCTTTACCATGGCGAGGATATTTGAAACCTCATACTGATGGCCGATGGTGCCGATCAGTTTTGGAACATTAACTCCTGCCTTCTGCGCAATTTTCTTGGTCAGAACCTTGTTGTCTACAAGCGGGTAGAGGTTGCGCGGATTGTACGGGCTGATGTAGCGGCAGTTGCGCATATTCATTCCCATGATACCTATGCGGGAAAGTTTGAACGGCGAGGTATATTTTTTAATAAAATCCAGCAGCATTTTAATTTTCCCCCCGGCTCCTACCTGTTGTGTTCCATCTCGTCAACCAGCGGCTTGAAACGTTTGAGCTCTGACAGACGGTATCCGGTGTAGTTTCCGAGCAGCAGTACCACGGCCACGATAATCAGCTGCAGACCGAGGAAATTGAAGGTAAGATGCTCGACAAAGGTGCTGCTCATGGCCAGATAGGCGATGATTGCAACCAGCAGAGATCCTCCGCCCTGGACGAATACCTGTTTTGCTCCTTCCTCCTCCCACAGAATGGACATTCTTTCGATGGTCCATGACAGAATAATCATCGGGAAGAAGGTGATTTTCATACCTTCGCTGATCCCGAACTGGTAGGTTATAACAGTCAGGAAGGTAATAATTCCGATAACCGTGATAATAACGGTGGATATTCTTGCAACCAGCAGCAGGTTGAGTCTTGAAAGATAGAATCTGATCAGAAGACCGATGCTTACAATGGTAAGCAGTCCGACAACACCAACCAGCAGATGGGTTTTCATGAATGCCATGGCAATCAGAACCGGCATAAAGGTACCTGATGTTTTGATCCCCACCAGTATTCTCAGGAACACAACCACAAGAACACCTACAGGCAGCAGCAGAATGGAGCTGAATATCGACTGTTCCTCAATCGGCAGAAGGTCGAGTGAGAAATTGATGAGAGATGTTCCGGCGAATTTCTCTCTGCGGGCGTTTTCAACAGGAATATCCTTTTTCATCATGGAGAAGGATACCTTGGCCTTGCGTCCGCCGGAAAGATCAATTATCGGCTGATCGTTGTATTCCCACAGCAGCAGGTTGTCAGGTTTTCCGAATGCGCCTGTTTCCGGATTCATGTATTTGAAGTCGTTTCCGTCAAAAATCTGCAGATAGTCGGTCAGCGGCTGGCGTCTTCTTTTATCCTCCAGCACCAGTGCATGAACGATTCTGGTAGGAATGCCGGAGCGTTTGAGCAGATCTGCCAGCAGATAGGTTTTTTCAGTATTTTTCAGCAGCAGCTGAGCATTCTGGTATTCTGAATTTACAATTTTGAAAATTTCCAGAGCCTGGGTGTAATTATCAGCGGAACGTTCCTTTGCTGTGTTTATGATATCGTTTTTGGCGGCGGCGTTTACTTCATCATCATCGTCAAGACTAATTGCCGGTACTGTTACAGCAGTGTCTCTGCTTTTCGGATCTTTGAGAACTTTGACGGTGTAGAACAGTTCCTGTTTACCCTCGGCCACACGGGTGGTGTATTTGGCCTTCCCCTGATTGCTTTCTTCGTAAAAACTTACACCGTAGTTCGGACTTGCTGCGGTTTCGGACAGTATGGTGTATCCGTCCTGATTCTTCGGAATGGAGAAATTGAGTGTAACCGGTTTGTTTTCATTGTTGGCATAGAACATCAGTTTTGCTTCGATCTGCCAGCTTTCACGCTGTTCATTCGGATACCACGGAACTTCAAAGACAATATGACGGTATAACATCAGAGCGGTTCCGAGAAGGATTAACAGGCTCACGATAAAATAAAATAACTTGCGTGACATCATAGTAATACGGTCCTTACTGCCGAGTTTATTTTTTTCCGCTATTATACCTAAAAAGAGACAAAGCTATTAGTATTTTTTGTGATCGTTATCAATTTTTACCGGAACCTGCCGGTTATATGAAAATGCCGGGAATACTGCTGCATAACGCAAATATGTAAAAAGGCACCAGCTGGTGCCTTTTTAGAAACTGACAGGAAATTTCAGATCCTATTTTTTCTTTGAATAATCTTTTTCTGTCTTTGAAACGTCCTTGAGAACATCAATATACACGTCGGCTTTAGGTTTCTTGTGGACATATTTGCGACCTACATCGACCACAGCGTAGTCCTTAAGGAATTCACGACCGATCAGAATAGGATAGGTCATGTGTGAACGGTTGGCCAGGTTGAGTATTGCATTTTTGCAGATATTGCCGATCCTGATTTTGATGCTGATATAGGTTCTGGTCATTTTACCGCCGGAACCCTGCATTGATGACTGGATTATATTATCGTAGCCTTCAAATTTTGCTTCGATTTTATGAGGATTGCCGTTGGCATCCGGAAGATCAAATTTAACCCATTTCTTTCCGTCACGTTCGAATTCCTCGATATTGAGAGCGTTGATACTGGTAGTTGCAGCACCGGTATCAATACGACCTTTAATGGCAATTTTATAGTCTTCCAGAACCACCCACTCAGCAGCACCGACAATCGCCTTGTCGTCCACTGTGGCGGCTTCATTTTCTTGTGTATCGTAAACCACGTCTTTTTCCTGTGACTGAGTTCCGGCGTTTTCTGTACTGCCGGCATCCGTGGTGCCGAGACCGTTCAGTTTCCGGGACAGTTTATCATTAGAATCACTGAGCTGTTTGATTCGTGCAAGGAGAGCCTGATGATCCTTTTCAAGTTTTTCGGCTTTTTCAATCAGTGCCTGTGAAGTAGCACCCAGGGAGTCACCGCTGTCCTGGCGGCTGTTCATTACGGCATTGATATGATCCAGTTTAGCATCAAGATTTCTGTACTGTTCGTCTGTAATTCCGCGATCGCTCATACAGCCGCATGTCAGACATGCCGCGGCAATGGCTGTAAAAAATAATTTTGTCATTCGAAATTCCTTAATCCTACGGATGAACCGTTCCTGCAGGATAAACTTCAGACTGACTGCTCGGAGTCTTTATGTTCCGGAAATTTTACATGCCGGAGGAAAACCGCAATCAGGCTTGCTTATTAATAGCCGGATCGCAGTAATTTTTCAATTAAAAATTAACATTTTTTGAGATTGTTGGCCGAACTGTTTTATTTCCTGCATTGAAAACTGCATTGGCAACGCATTTTTCGCCAGTTCCCTATGCTACAATTTTACTGACAGATGAATGGTGGATGTTTTAACGCATGATGACTATAGAAAAGATCCTGGCTATGCCGGAAAATCATAATTTTGATCGAAAAAGCATTCAAGTCAGCCTCGCTGAATTGTCCGCAACAGTCTGTGCATTTGCCAATGCGGGCGGGGGTACAGTTGCGGTAGGAATTTCTGACAGTGATCATCTTGTCGAAGGTGTCAACAGTCATAGTGAACGGCTCAATAAAATTCTCAGAATCCCGACAGATTTCTGTTTTCCTGCAGTTCCTGTCCGTACTGAGCTTGTCGGGTGTACCAATTCGGAAGGTAAGCCTGATCAGATCCTTCTTATGCATATTGATGCAAGTACTCAGATTCATTCGGATCAGAATGATTATGTTTTCGTACGAACCGGCTCAATAACCAAAAAGCTTGATTTCAATGAACGATTGAAATTGATCCAATCCAAAGGTGTCAGAAGTTACGAGGATGAGCCGGTAGCCGGTGCTACCATCGCTGATATTGATCTGCAATTTGTAGCTTCATACTGCCGGACCCTGGGGTACCGGAAAACCCCGGAACAGTATTTACGTGAGAATGAGTGTTTCGTAACGGTAGAAGATGGTTGCGATCATGTCTCTGTAGCTGCAATTTTACTTTTCGGAAAAAATCCGCAGTCGTTTTTTCCGAAAGCATCTGTCCGTTTTATCCGTTACGGCGGTAATACAGACCCCCACGGAGATAATCAGAACGTAATCTGTGATGTTACTTTTGAAGGAAGGATCCTCGAACAGGTAGAGAAGTCGTTTTCATTTATCAGTGCGCTGTTCGAAGAAAAAAAATTTTACAGATTGGATGGAACGGTTGTAACAGGAAAGGAATTCTGCAGTCTTGTATGTACCGAACTCGTGGTAAATGCTGTGGTTCATAGGGATTACAGGATAAATGGTTTTGAAATTAATATCAGAATGTTTGACAATAGAATAGAAATTCTCAGCCCCGGGACTCATAATGGAATTGTTGAGCTTGAAAATATACTTCATACACGTTTTTCTAGAAATCCAAGAATAGCCTCGTTTTTAAGGAATTTCGGATATGTAAATGAGTTTGGTGAGGGTGTGAAACAAGTATGCAGGGAACTTGAATCAATGGGTGTTCCTGCTCCTGTTTATGACTGCAGTGACTTCATATTGAGAACCGTTGTAATGATTTCGTCTAGTTCCAATGTCGATACAGTCGTAACAAAAGTAGCCGATTCATCCTGAGTTTTGCCGATTGAGGGAGAAAATCTTGCCGATTCAGCCTAGAGTTTGCCGATTGAGGTAGAAAACCTTGCCGATTCATCCTGAAGTTTGCCGATTGAGGGTAGA
>ONPL01000072.1 GCA_900319705.1 uncultured Pseudomonadota bacterium
TTGAAGTTTCATTGAAGTTTCGTTGAAGTTTCATTGAAGTTTCATTGAAGTTTCATTGAAGTTTCATTGAAGTTTCATTGAAGTTATTGATGTTTCGTTAAAATTTCATTGAAGTTTCATTGAAGTTTCATTGAAGTTTCATTGAAGTTTTATTGAAGTTTCATTGAAGTTTTATTGAAGTACAATTAGAATTGGTTTGAGATAGATCCAAATAGAGAGGGTATTGATGAATCTTGAAGAACTTGTTCCTGGAGTATATCTAGAAAACGGAAAGATTGAATGTAAAAGTCTTTTGAATCGTGACGATGTGATAGGATGGTTGAAAACAATTGCCGGATTTGCTAATGCTGAAGGTGGTGAGTTCTTTATTGGTGTTGAAGATAAAACTAATAAAGTTATCGGATTTGACAGAAAAAACGCCGACAATGAACGCAATTATTTTAACAATCAACTCAATGAACATATTTCGCCAAGACCTCATATTGAAATTTCTTTTTTGCCATATTTTGTAAGAGAAAATGAGCGCTATGTCATCAAGATCACTGTACATGAATCTGAGGTGAAACCTGTAATTTTAAAATACAAAGGTGTTCCATCCATCTTTATCAGAAGAGATGGATTTACAGGTGGAGCTACATATGAAGAAATAATTGACATGAGCATCAAAAGCAAGAATACACAGTTTGATGTTCTACTGTCTGACATAAAATATGAATCTGCCAAGTTTACAAAACTGAGAGCGTTTTATAAAGCTCATAATGAGGGTAGAGAATTAAGTGATAAAGCTTTGTATTCTATGGGATTTGTAAATGAGGATGGATTACTGCTGAATGGTGCAGTTCTTTTTCAAGATGATTATAATGGAGGAAAAACTCTAATACAATGTTCTGTTTTTTCGGGAATTAACAGAGGTTCACAGAGAATTGTAACGATTAATCGATTTAGTGGAAATATTTTGGATTCAATTCAATTTGTAATGGAT
This sequence comes from uncultured Pseudomonadota bacterium, assembly GCA_900319705.1. Taxonomy (GTDB): domain Bacteria; phylum Pseudomonadota; class Gammaproteobacteria; order Enterobacterales; family Succinivibrionaceae; genus UBA2804. The sequence goes on from ONPL01000072.1 coordinate 983, forward strand.
TTCGTCAATCAGCGGATGAATCATTCCATGGTCAAAAAAGACAATCAACGAATTAATATTGATGCATTTCCTCAACGAGCTCTTTTTGAAGCGGTGGTAAATGCCATTGTACATCGTGATTATTTTATTGACGGTACTCAGATACAGGTTGATATGTTTAGAGACAGACTGGAAATATCTTCTCCCGGAAGTTTTTATCGTGGGGAAAAAATAGAAAAGACATATGAATTATCCAAAATTATTTCTAAGAGAAGAAATGAACTTATTTCCAATGTTTTGGTTGCATGCAATGTCATGGAGGCAGCTGGAACAGGGTTTGACAAAATTGCAGAGGAATATTCTAATTCTGATGAGAATCATAAACCTTACATATATTCAACTTCTGATCATTTTTGTCTTGTTTTGCCAGATCTTACGAATGATGTAGGGATTGTTGACGGTATAAATCCTTCGGTAGAGTATGTCCCTATTGCTAATGGGACGAAGTTTGATGAACAGGTTCTTTCGTACTGCTTTTACAGTTTTCACAGTGCGTCTGAGATTGCACAACATATAGGAGTAAGCGACTCATCGTTTTTCAGACATAAGGTTTTGGACAATCTGGTAGCTAGTGGATATCTTCATCGAACAAAAAAATCTAGAACTAATTACTATATGACTAACCGGGAAGAGGTTAAACTGCGGGAGTGAAACGTTTAATTCAAGTGTAGTATGCGGTTTTGTTATTAAAATATACGTTGTTTCCTCTTTTGGTTTAGTATGACAATCCCTATAACCATTGTTAAAATTGACGAACAGCCTAGCCTGCGTTTTTTATATTTTCCGGAGTAACGCCGATGTCAGAAGAATTTAAATTTAAGACGCTTTTTGATTATCCTAAATATCGCAAGGATTATGATCGGAGCGTTCCTTTTCTTCCAATGAGCAGAAAGGAGATGGATCAGCTCGGCTGGGATTCGTGTGATATTATTCTGGTGACCGGTGATGCCTATGTGGATCATCCGAGTTTTGCAATGGCTATTCTGGGGCGTTTCCTTGAACATTACGGATACCGTGTCGGCATTATCTCCCAGCCTGACTGGAGATCCCGGGATGATTTTATGAAACTCGGCAGACCTAATCTGTATTTCGGTGTATCCTCCGGAAATATGGATTCGATGGTAAACCGCTATACTGCAGATCGAAAATTACGCCATGATGATGCCTATACTCCAGGAAACGTGTTCGGAAAACGTCCTGACCGTGCCACCACTGTATATACGCAGAGGTGCCGCGAATCCTATCATGATGTACCGATTGTAATCGGTGGAATTGAAGCTTCACTGCGACGCGTGGCTCATTACGACTACTGGTCGGAGACCATCAAGAGATCGATAATTTTTGATGCCAAGGCGGATCTGGTTCTTTACGGCATGGGGGAGCGTTCTGTACTGGATATAGCCCACCGTCTTGCCACGGGGGAAAAAATTTCCGATATCAGAGATTTACGCGGTTCCGGTTTTATTGTTAAGGAACCTCTTCCTGGGTGGAAGGGAATCGACGCGCGCAACCCGGAACGAAATATTCCAATTAAACCTTATCCCAACCCTTACGAGTGCAGTTGTGAGACTTCCGAACTGCATCCCGGTCCCGAACAGAAAGTCGAAAAAAGAGAACTTGATTTTTCTGAACGTAAGCTGATCCCGAAAAAGGAATATGTCCTGATGCCTTCGTGGGAGGATATTAAAAACTCCAAAATTGCCTATGCCCAGGCTGCCAGATTGTTCCACGGAGAGGTAAATCCATACTGTGCCAGGGCTCTGATGCAGTATCACGGTGATCGGGCGGTGTGGCTCAATCAGCCTCCGATCCCGCTTTCAACCGAAGAGATGGATCTGGTTTATTCACTGCCGTTTAAAAAACTGCCGCATCCTTCATATAAAGAGCCGATCCCTGCCTATGACATGATTAAATTTTCTGTAAGCACCATGCGCGGATGTTTCGGAGGATGCGCATTCTGTTCGATTGTTGCCCATGAGGGAAAGATCGTGCAGAGCAGATCTCCTGAGAATATTATCAGGGAGGTTGAATACATGCGTGATCATGTTCCAGGTTTCACCGGAGTGGTGTCGGATCTCGGAGGCCCGTCAGCGAACATGTACCGGCTGAACTGTCGCGATCCGAAGGCTGAGGCTTCATGCCGCCGTCAGTCATGTCTTTTCCCTGATGTGTGCAAAAATATGGATACAGATCAGTCAAAGGCTATTGATCTCTACCGCAGGGTAAGAGAACTGCCAGGGATTAAAAAAATAGTTATTTCTTCAGGTATTCGTCTTGATCTGGCCATACTTGACAAGAGATACATCCGTGAGATTGTTAATTACCATGTAGGCGGATATCTGAAAATTGCTCCGGAACATACGGAGCCCGGACCGCTCAACTGCATGATGAAACCTGGAATGGAGACATACAACAGGTTTGTAGAACTTTTCGAAATGTATACCCATGAGGCCGGAAAGGAACAGTACATTATCCCTTACTTCATTTCTGCCCATCCTGGAACCACCAATCTGGATATGATTCGTCTGGCGCTCTGGCTGAAAAAACATAATTTCAGGGTTGATCAGGTGCAGAATTTCTATCCTACACCGATGGCGGTTTCAACCACCATGTACTATACAGGTTTCAATCCGATCGGAAAAATAGATCCTTCAGCAACTCCGATCTTTTCGGTGACCGGGGAAATCAAGCGCCGTGTTCAGAAGGCGATCCTTCGTTATCATGATCCTGATAACTGGGATTTGATCCGTAATGTTCTCAAAGAACTTAAAATGGATAATCTGATTGGCAACCGTTCCGAATGTCTGGTTCCTCCGGCAGAACGAAAATCCTTCCATAAGGTTAAATCAACCTATCGCCAGGATCTTGCAAATGGAAAGTTCTCGGGAATGAAATCGCAAAATAATCGCCCAGCTGGTGGAAAAAATGACTATAATAAGTCCGGTGGAAACAAAAGAAAAAAGTAATTTAACAAAATATCAAAACATAAGAATGAAACTTAGCAGAATTTTAAAAAATACAATAGTAACCGCTGTATTTGCGTGTTCACTTACAGCATGCGGCAACAAGGATTTAATCGGCTTCGATGAGGATCAGAACGAGATCAGGGATGATGTCGATGCTCACATTGAAAGCCTGACTTTTCTTACACCTGATCAGAGGGATTCTCTCAGTCAGATGGCTCAGGTCTATCAGCATCTGTTTATGGCTGATCTGTATACTGAAAGTAAACAGCCCAATGAGGTTGTAATCAACGGAATCAGAGATGAATTTGAATTTGCCAGCAACTGTATGCTGCAGTCATTCGGTGCCAACCGTGAACTGTTCAAGGTTGAATTCAAGACTCTGAGACGAAAGGCTGCAGATACTGATGCAAGGGCCGACCGTGTTAAGGAATTTTCTAAACTTACAGAAGTTGTTCCGTACAACCCTACTCATTTTGAGGATAACGAGGATACCTGCTTTTACGCCAAATCCAAGAGATAAACAGTTATGGACTATACTGAATTTTTAAAATTTTTCATCGGTCTGTTCGCGATCATAAATCCCTGCGGGATCCTTCCGGTGTTTATTGATTTTACCACCGACATGGACAATCACGAGCGGCTGAAACTGAATCTAGTAACTAATATAACAGTGGTAGTCATCCTGTTCGGAGCGCTGTTTTTCGGTACCTCGGTTCTCAGCTGGTTTGGTATTTCCCTGTCTTCATTCCGCATTGCCGGCGGTATTCTTATTGCAATGATGGCTTATTCAATGCTGAAGGGAAATCTCAAGGGTGACATCGGAAACAATGCGGACAGTGCGGTGGCCTATGCCATTGTTCCTCTGGCTTTGCCGCTTCTGGCAGGCCCCGGGGCTATAAGTTCGATTATTGCCTACAGTGTTGATTATCCTGCTCTTTCCAGCAAGATTGAACTGATTATGGCAATACTTGCATTTTTTGTAGTGAGTTTTTTTACTTTTCTGTCAGCCAATTTTATATATAAAATTCTGCACAATGTCGGGATCAGTGTTATAACCCGTATTATGGGGTTGATTCTGATGTCTCTTGCGGTTGAGATTTTTGTCGGCGGACTGAAAGAGGAATTTCCACTAATTGGAGGTTAATTATGGAAATAAGCGGGATCAGAAGATCTTATGAGCGTGCTGCTTTGAAAAGAGAGGATCTTCCTGAAGATCCGTATGTGCTGTTTGAAAGCTGGCTGCAGACCGCAGTCGATGAGCAGCTTTCGGATCCTACCGGTATGGTGGTGGCGACAGTTGATTCAGAGGGCAGACCGAGTCTAAGATCTGTTCTGTTGAAAAAATTTGATCATGACGGCTTTGTATTCTTTACCAATCTTGGTTCAAGAAAGGCTCAGCAGATTGCCGGCAATCCGAATGTATGTCTTTCATTCCCTTGGTACTGCCTGGAACGTCAGGTTCATATCCAGGGTGTTGCATCCAAAATCAGCACTGCGGAAGTTATAAAATATTTTCTGTCCCGTCCTAAGGACAGCCAGATCGGTGCCTGGGTTTCTCATCAATCCTCGGTCATTTCGGCACGTTCGGTTCTTGAAGCAAAATTTTTTGAACTGAAACAGAAATTCTCCAATGGTGAGGTTCCTGTTCCTTCTTTCTGGGGAGGCTACCGGGTTAAGCCTACTTCAATTGAGTTCTGGCAGGGCGGTAAAAATCGTCTTCATGACCGTTTCCTGTATACCGATAATAATGACGGTACCTGGAAAATTGAACGTCTGGCGCCGTAACTGAATATTTCTGTTGCAGCCACAGTGATCCCGTTCCTGCCTGATATTCGCGGGCGCACGGTACCTGCTTACGCTTGCGGTTGTCTGTCTACAATATAGCAGTACGCTTATTGATCATGGTACCGGCAGGAGTACTTGTATATTGATGAACAACAGCAGATTGGAATTGCTGAATGCGCTGTATGTTGATGTACTGTTCAGAATGATAACAGATTCGTCTAGAGTGGCCTTGCCGGTTTTTTCTAAGGTAGAAACCGGTGAGGCTTTTTGATTTTTCCTCTGAGAGCTGGAAGGATGGTCCTGATTACCTTCGTGATCTGTACAACGAAGAGAAGCAGAATATTCGTGGATCCACGATAGTGGCATAAACGGGTTATTTGTAAATCAGGAGGTGCAGCGGTTTTAAACTGCATAAAAGAAACGCACGGCATAGTGCCGTGCGTTCGAACAATTAAACAATACCGTTCTTATTACAGCTTGATGTAGGAATCAAGTTCATCAACAAACTGTACTGCTCTACCTATGTAGGTGGCCGGAGTAAGTTTTCTAAGTTCTGCCTTTGCATCTTCAGGAATTTCAATAGTATCAATGAAGTCCTGCATGATCTGAGCGTTTACTCTTCTTCCGCGGGTGAGAGCCTTTAATTTCTCATAAGGTTTTTCCACTGCATATTTTCTCATTACGGTCTGGAACGGTTCTGCAAGAACTTCCCAGTTATGATCAAGATCTTCAGCAAGATTGTCTGGATTTGCTTCAAGCTTGGATATTCCCTTGAGGCTTGACTGGTATGCAATCATGCTGTAGCCGAATGCCACACCGATGTTACGCAGTACAGTACTGTCTGTCAGATCTCTCTGCCAACGTGAAACAGGGAGTTTCTGGCCGAGGTGTGCAAACAGAGCATTTGCAATACCGATATTGCCTTCAGAGTTTTCGAAGTCGATCGGATTAACCTTGTGAGGCATGGTTGAAGAACCGATTTCACCGGCAATGGTCTTCTGTTTGAAGTGTCCGATACTGATGTAACCCCAGATATCGCGGTCAAAATCCATCAGGATGGTGTTGAATCTGGCGATGGCATTGAACAGTTCTGCCACATAGTCGTGCGGTTCAATCTGGGTGGTGTACGGATTCCACTGCAGACCGAGACTGGTTACAAATTCTTCAGAGAATTTTCTCCAGTCAACGTTAGGATAGGCAACCATGTGGGCATTGTAGTTACCTACAGCACCGTTGATTTTACCGAGGATTTTCACGTCCCTGATCTGTTCATACTGACGGTACAGACGATAGCACACGTTTGCCATTTCCTTGCCGAGAGTGGTCGGAGTGGCAGGCTGACCGTGAGTTCTGGAAAGCATCGGCAGATCTCTGTATCTGTGGGCAAGTTCTTTAACTGCTTCGATAATCTGTCTGAGTGCAGGCAGAAGAACCTGATCACGACCGTTAAGAAGCATCAGACCGTGTGAGTTGTTGTTGATATCCTCTGAGGTGCAGGAAAAATGAATGAATTCGCTGATTTTTGCCAGTTCTGGAACTTTGGCAACCTGTTCCTTCAGGAAATATTCAACCGCCTTAACGTCATGGTTGGTTGTTTTTTCGATATCCTTGATTCTCTGGGCATCGTTGATAGAGAAATTTTTAACAATTCCGTCAAGAAAATCGGAAGCCTCGGCGGAAAGTGCGGGAACTTCAGGGATGCCTTCGCAAGCGGCCAGTTTCTTAAGCCAGGTTACTTCAACCTGAACACGGTATTTAAGCAGACCGTATTCGGAAAAAATATCTCTCAATGCGTCGCATTTGCTGCTGTAACGGCCATCAATAGGTGAAATGGCGGTCAATGATGATAATTCCATTATTTCTCCTGTATTTTGTTTAACATTTCATGGGAACATATCGATATTCTTGATTTACTGAAAAGAGTGTTGAAGTTGGTACCACCAACCTGGGTCCACAGAGTGCAGGCACGTATGCCTGAAACAAGCAGAGCCCTGATAAACTGCATGTTTTTGGTATTCTGCAGTGCCTCACGAGTTCCGTAAATCTCAATCCGGTAGATTTCTTTATCGAAAATTTCTGTCTTGTACCATTCTGCGAGAGTTCTTGCAGTGTAACTGCATTTTTCAACCTCGTTTGCAAGATTCTTTCTTATGGAGGTGATAACATCTCCAAGCTTGTTCCTTGCTTCAGTTTCGCCTGTATATTTTGAGGTAAGCTTGATAAACTCGCACATGTACTTTGTCATATCCACGGCAGCGGTTTTATCGAGCTTACTCATATCGTAAAGATATGTAAGTCCGTGGATCAGGCAGCTTTTGGGATAAACGCTTTCGGTAGTAGACGGCTCAACTTTGAGAACCCCGCGCAGAAGTGCGCTCACAACTTTCTCATCAATTATTCCGTTGCGTGCAATGTTGTAGATCTGGTAAGCGGTTTCGGTTAATGCTGCAAGTGAATATGTTATTTTATTAATGTCCATCAGTTATTTTTATCCTTTCTTTTATGGTACCGCCGCCCAGACATACATCTCCGCTGTAGAGTACAGCCGACTGACCGGGGGTTACCGCGGCAACTGGGTGATCGAATTCAATGCGGATCTGATCGTTATCAAGCGGGATTACTCTGCAGTTGATATCCTTCTGGCGGTAGCGTGTTTTGACTGTGCAGGTGAGCTCCTGCTTTAACGGCTCCAAATCAACCCAGTTCAGCTTGTAGGCGATCAGACCGGATGACATCAGCAGCGGATGCTGTCCACCCTGGGCCACGACAAGAACATTGTGTTTAAGATCCTTGTCAACTACATACCACGGATCTTCATTGCCGTTTCCTCCGCGGGTTCCGCCAATGCCGAGTCCCTTTCTCTGTCCGAGGGTATAGTACATCAGACCGTCGTGTTTTCCGATAACTCTGCCGTCAACGGTTTTGATTACTCCCGGTTTTGCCGGAAGATAGCGGGACAGAAATTCTTTGAATTTCCTTTCGCCGATAAAGCATATTCCGGTGCTGTCCTTCTTTTCTGCGGTTTTAAGACCGAGTTTGGCGGCAAGCGGGCGTACTTCGCTTTTTTTCAGCATTCCACCGACCGGAAACAGTGTTCTGCCTATGGCTTTATGGTTTACCGCATGGAGAAAATAACTCTGATCTTTTTCCGGATCTGAACCGCGTAGCAGTTCGTATTTTCCGGTTTCCTCATTGAGTCTGTTGCGGGTGAAGTGTCCGGTGGCGATGTAGTCGGCATGCAGATCTTCAAGAGCATAATCAAGGAAGGCCTTGAATTTTATTTCCTTGTTGCACAGAATGTCCGGATTCGGGGTTCTTCCCGCTCTGTATTCCTCTAGAAAATATTCGAATACATTATCCCAGTACTCGGCGGCGAAATTGATTGTTTTCAGCTCGATGCCGATTTTGTCACATACTGCCTGGGCATCTGCCAGATCTTTTGCCGCGGAACAGTAACCTGTATCATCGTCCTCCTCCCAGTTTTTCATGAAGAGACCGGTGACTTCGTATCCCTGCTCCTTGAGCAGGTATGCGGAAACCGAGGAATCCACACCGCCGGACATACCGACAATAACTTTCTTTTTCTGTTCGCTCATAATTTTTATGCAGTTCTGTGATTGATTTAACTGTGCCGTATTCTATCAAATTTTTGACAAGAATACATTATTGGGAAAGAATCTGTTTGACCACCGGAAACAGTTCCATACAGGAATGGTGTTACAGAAGTATCTGTAAGAGGGTATTGATGAATTATAAAGATTAACGGCGCTTCAGGAAAAGACAAACGCCATGATCACAGACAGTTCGCTGTCTGAATCACGGCGCTGTGAAACCTGCCGGTAGCTCTCCGGCGGGATTATACCTCGATGTCGAAAGTTGAGTTGAGAGGAAGTTCTCTCGGTGCCTCGGCACTTATGCTCATATTTGCGTTGGTAATAGCTTCAGCCTGCTGAACGGTTGCATCGAGAAGAGTCAGTGCCTGAGCTGCCTCCTGGTTGCTCTGCTTTTTGAATAGGGCAATCTGGGCCGCCTGCAGAACCTGATTGTTATCAGGATCGATGTGAATTGAAGGATCCATTGTTGACTCCTAAGCTTTTAACTTACTTTTTATTTATTTCTTTGTTGCCTACACTGATTATAATTCCGGTGTTGGAATAAATCACTGCTTTAAGATTTTATCGGCATATTTCAGCTGAACTTAAGCAGTTTATGCTCATGTTTTGCAGATTTTAATGCCGTTACAGCAGGGCTTAATGTTTTATTGCTGAGAACTCAAATCGTCCATCAGCAGAAAATCTCTGAGTCTGATATGCCGTACATTGCTGGTTGAGTAGTCAACCTCATCGTTGGTAATGAGTATTTTGGAATCAAGCTGACTCAGTCCTTTGAATGCTGACATCTCTCTTTGATAGGTATTTTCCTCGGCTACGCTGTATGCTACCTGAATGAAGTATCTGTAGTTGCCTTTTTCTGCCAGGAAATCAATTTCTCTGCCGTTGTTATTGTAAACCGAAATCTTATAGCCCATATAAAGAAGTTCGTTGTATACGGTGTTTTCAAGATTATGGGTGATATCGAATCTGTTACCTGGACATCTGATCGAATTCAGTGCCACATCGCAGTTGTAGATTTTGCGACTGTTTTCGAGCACTTTTTTGGCTTTCAATGAATATCTGTCCGCCTGATCAATAACAAAGGCTTCGTTAAGATATGAAATCCACTTTTGAACCGTGTTGCTGGTACACTGGTGGTTTGCCGATTTCATGAAATCGGCGATTGATTTAGCCGAATAAATTCTGGAGTTTGATATCAGCACAAAGTTTGCAACTTTTCTGAATTCGCCGGCCTTTTTTATTTTATACCTGTTAATGATGTCGTTTTCCACGATGGTTCTGTCAAGATCGTTAAGGTAAA
>ONPL01000187.1 GCA_900319705.1 uncultured Pseudomonadota bacterium
GCAGGATTAAATATATCTTCCTGCTGAGTATTCTTCCGGTGATACTCGCAGCGGCAGTTTATCTGTGCCTTGATATCAGTCCGAACTCTGATAACTACCGTCTGCTGCTGAGCGGGATAGGCGGTGTGATTACCTATGTGGCCGTTTTCAACCTGTCCGGCCGCAATCTTCTTTACGGGAACAGAAAAGCCGCTGCTGCAGGCACAGTTCTTGGAACTGCACTTTCCCTTGCAGGTTTACTGCTGTTCAGATTATAGGAGAATATTTTATGACCGGTCACGATTATGATGTAAATCACTGCTGTCACTGCGGGGAGAAGGTACACCTGACCAGAATAAGAAAATCAGTGTATGATGCCGTGGTGGGTGAGAAGGTGCCGATCAAGGCCTATGATATTATTGAAAGACTGAAGGCTGAAGATCTTAAACTGACCCCGGCCACCATCTACCGCTCCCTGGATTATCTTATCGAAAAGGGGCTGATCCACCGTATCAATTCCCTCAATGCCTACGTTTCATGCACCTGCAGTCACCATGACGAGCACCACCGCACCACCCTGCTGCTCATCTGTTCACAATGCCACCGGACCATGGAAATCCAGGATCCTGAACTGTGCAGCTCCATCTATGAACACATCGCCAGAACCGGCATGACGGTGGAGCACAACTGTATCGAAATCCAGGGGCTTTGCAGCGAATGCCGAGCCGGCAGGGAATGACGGCAAGCTATCTGCGTTTAACCTCGTCAATAAAGTACATGCTGCCGGAAGGATTGTCCGGATCTTCAAAATACACCCGGTACTCAATATTATCTCTGGCAAGCTGTTTTTCAGGGGCGCGCACCGACCAGCTGCCTGCAAAGAAATATTCACCGGCCTGAGGAATTTCCAGCCGGTAAAGCAGTCTGTACTGCTCGATATCCGCAGATTTTCCGCTACCTCCACCGATCCTTTTTATACGGGTATCATATACTCCTGTAGGTTCCACTGTTACATATTTGTTCGCAGCCTTCAGTCTGCGGAATATCCGCCCGTATTTTGAACTTGAAAACGCTTTGATGACACAGTAGATAAATGCTCCGAGAGCAATAAGCGAATTGTACAGAAATACATCCAGCAGCGTTTTAGGATTTTTCAGATAGGCGTATCGCGGATTGAAACTGTTATAGGCAACCTCCACTTTATCCCCTCTGGCCGCCTTGATGTAATCTGTTTTCACCGTAAACATACGGCCGTCATCTGTTTTCAAATCAATTAAATCAGTTCCTCTGATACGGGTAATCTGGTGTACCTGTGCACCGGTGCTGGTATATCCGCCGGTGAATCTTGAGAACTGCAGATTATAATACTCATGGGCAAAGCCGTAGTGAAACAGCAGAGCAAAAAGAGCAATGATTATCATTCCGGCACTCTTTGCCATAAAATGCTCGTCGCATACACAAAGCCCTCCGGTAAAAAGCCGTCTGCAATCCTCCGCACCGGTCTGTGCTCCAGCTTTTCTGTGATACTCACCGGAAGCTGTTCCGGTCGCGGCAATTTTATGCAGCAGTTCCTGCTGTTCACGTTCCATAATCTCTACCTCCTTTAAATAAACGTGTCCGGACCGGTTTATCCGATCCGTTTTTCGATGGATTTTATTCCATGGCAGATCTATTATCAAAACTGTTCAGAAACAAGATACTCCCCAGGTCTAACCAGGACGAATTAAATTCATGTAATCCCGCGATCTGCGGTATTTTTCAACACTTCTGTCATATCATATGCACGATCACAAAATACAACTTAAAATCAAACAAAGAATACACTTTCATAACAAACAATCATATACTGGACATTAGACAGCATTTTTCCAAAGCAGATCAAAATTTTACGGTAAATCAGATCTGCCGAAACATTCACTTTAGAAATAAGGAACACCTATGAGCATAACTGATATTGATACCACTGATATCGAAAAAAGTCTGAGCGACGAAATGAATCGCTATATTAGCAGTCTTGATCTTCCTTCTATACTTCTTGCCGGTCCCTCCGGCTGCGGCAAGAGTACTTTGTGCAACTTGGTGTTCGGCAAGGAACTGTGCAAAATAGGCTCAGGGATTCCTATTACCAAAGGAATCAAACGCGTAACCGATAAGGAAACTCCGGTGGTAATATTTGATTCGGAAGGTTACGAGACTGGGGCAACCCTGGACGGAAAGGATAACGGCATCGGTCAGGACTACTTAGGTCTTATGACAGACTTTATCGAAAGGCAGTTGCAGATCAAAAAACCTGTGGACGTGGTATGGTACTGTGTCAGTGCTCCGTCAGAACGCATCACCGATGCAGATCTAAAAGTAATCCGAGCACTGCGCAAATACAAAATACCGACTGCTTTCATTCTGACCCAGATCGACGTTGCAACCGAGGAGTGTTGCGAAGAGATGAAAAAAACAGTCATAGCCGAACTCGGAGAGGCGGTTGCCGGAACTATTTTCGAGAGCACCACGGATAATAAGATTGAGGTTAATGCAGGAATCAAGGAACTTTACCGGTGGACCCTGGAAAGACTGCCTGAGTCCAGAAAGGAATCCTTTATTATATCCTGCAACAACGGCTTCGATGAAAAATTCGAACATTGCATGAAATGTATTAAACTGGCAGCAGTGGCTGCCGGTGGCGCTTGCGTGACACCGGTGCCTTTTTCCGATGCAGCGATAATCACCCCTATTCAGAT
>ONPL01000193.1 GCA_900319705.1 uncultured Pseudomonadota bacterium
ACTGTTTAATCATACACCTTAGAGCTTCAGACTAGATGAACATCCGAAGGTAACTATTTGAATTTATTTACATAAATTCATTCTCTCATAACGTAGTTCTTTCACTTTTAAGCTAAATCACTTAGACTAAGCAAAAGCCATAATTACCTTAAAGGTTATTATGGAACGTTTACCCTACAATAACCAAGCTATTTGACCAATTATAATAAAAAGCAGTGTTATGAAAACGGCGTTGCGCATTCTTTTGAAGGCGAGAATGATATGAACCGGTGCCGGTTCCGTTTTCAAACCTATTCTATTGTACCGTATTTTGGTTCCTTCATAAATTCTCGGTCCGCCGAGTGTCACATTTAGAGCACCGGCCATATAACCGATAATCATTCCGGTAAGACAGTACGGATGGGAACGCATGGAGGAAAATGCGCAGCCTGTGGCGATCCCGGCTCTTGTCCCGAACTGCAGTATGAAAAAGAGCAGGCATACCGGAAACAGGGAAAAAGCCCGGTAAAGGAGACTGTTCAATCTGCCGAAATCACAGAAAAGCGGCTGTTTAGGATTGAAAGCCTTGTTGAGAATTGTTATGAATGTTGCTGAAAATGCCGCCTCCGGGCCGGCTGTCATATACCAGAATGCAGGAATGAACCAGCCTGAGATGAAATTAAGCGGAATACTTTCTGTTGCCGCCTTGGCTATCCCCATGGCGCTGAGGCTGCTGACTTCTCTGAGAACATACGGATGGAGGATTTGTCTTGCCAGGGAAAGATTATTCTGTTTCAGTGCGGCATTGACCCTGCGGGCGTAACTTCTGAACCCTGCGTATTCAAGGCAGAATATAAGAATGGTCAGATCGTACATAACTTCCCATGGACACAGATTATGGTATGACCACAGCAGCAGTCCGGTCGGGATTATTATAATTGCGTTCAACAGCACCGAGGACAGAACGGCGTAAAAGAATGAAACCCGCTGATAGATGATCCGGCAGGCCAGAATGTTGAATATTCTGGCTAGAATATTTCCGGAGACTGGAAATAAAAAAACAAAAAAAGATGCTGTTAACAGGATCCCGCCCCTGGAGGTTAGAAGATCACTCAAAAAAGCGGTGTTTATGTGTGTGGTCATGATTTTTTTTGCATTATCCTGTTAAGTTTGACAAACTGCGGGGCAACTGTGAATAACAGTCGTCTGCTCCTCTTTGGATCGATTGTACTTAAGTTGTTACAAAAAATGAAATATTCACTGTAATAAAAATCCGCGGTTGAGATCAAAGCCGCGGATCGCAAAGAACTAGATGAATGTTATTCCTGCAGGAAGCAGACAATCTGATTTACCATCATTGCCGCATTTCTTCCGGCTGTCGGCAGAAAATCTTCAAATTTAACCGAGGAGTTGATGTTTGCACCGTCGGAAATGGAACGTATTACAACAAAAGGAATGTTGAAATTGTTACAGATCTGGGCGATGGAAGCCCCTTCCATTTCACAGGCTGCCGCCCCCGGGAAATCCTGCAGAATTTTGTTTCTCTGCTCTTCAGAACAGATGAACTGATCGCCGCTGACAATCAGACCGACAATATTCTGGGTTCCGGCGCATCCCTTGGCAAGATTTACCAGTTTGTTATCTGCGGTGAAGGCCGGCGGCTGACCAGGAATTTGGCCGACCTTATAGCCGAAATTGGTAAGATTTACATCGTGGTAGGCAACTTCGCTTGATATTACCACATCACCGATGTTTGATTCGCCGCCAGGAAGAAGTGATCCTGCAGAGCCGGTGTTGATCATATGGGTGACCTTGAATATTGTAGCCAGAATGGTTGCGGTAGCGCCAGCCTGCACTTTACCTATTCCTGACTCGGTGAGAACGACATCCTTGCCGAGAAGTTTTCCTTTATAAAACTTGTGATTGCCGTAGTTGATGGTTTCAACCTGAATCATCTGATCCAGGATCGGATTTACTTCTGCTTCCATCGCTCCGATAATACCTATTAGCATAAATACCTCTGATTGATATTGTATTAGAACTGGTATGGTACGAAAATATCAGCCGTCCTCTGACGCACCGATTTGAGTATTTTATATTGCCGACTCCTTTTATAGGAAACGAATATTGTTAATTTGATTCCGGTATGTGAAAAAGGATACAAAAATTAAAAATGCTGTGTGAACGGCTGAGATTTATACAGTAGATGCAATTGGCAGGTGAGCATGCGGACGTTTGGCAGACCGTCCCGCTGTAACCTTCTTTGCGAAGGTGTGCTACAATACGCCGTCATTTTCCGGAAGGACGCAAGTTATGAACTGTAGTACGGAACCGGTCCGTAAGTGTAACGGGAGAAATAAAGGATGAAAAAAAGTTATTCAAATTCTGCAGTACCGATATCTAGTTCCTTATAACCTGAAGGAGAAAATGAGTTTCTTCTCTGTACGGTTATAATCGTGACAATACTCTGACTTTTCTGGGAACAGTTCCGCTTTCATCGGATCATGACGGGGAAAAAATAAGCATTTCAGGATAAAACTGTTTGATAACCGCGGATATTTTGTTGCAGAACACGGCCGCTTTTTTCCGGTTTTTTAGCCTTGCTCACATTTA
>ONPL01000069.1 GCA_900319705.1 uncultured Pseudomonadota bacterium
CTCCGGCCGTTTACAACCTACTCCCACTCGATAGTGGCAGGCGGTTTTCCTGAAACATCATATACCACGCGGCTGATGCCGTTGATTTCATTGATAATACGGTTGGAAACAGTTCCAAGCAGCTCGTAAGGCAGAGGTGCCCATTTTGCAGTCATGAAATCGATGGTCTGTACAGCTCTGAGCGATACCACATACTCGTAGCGTCTGCCGTCACCGGTAACGCCCACCGACTTAACCGGCAGGAACACTACAAACGCCTGGCTTACCTTGTCATACCAGTCAGCCTTGCGCAGTTCTTCAATGAAGATTGCATCGGCCTGTCTGAGCAGATCGCAGTAGTTCTTTTTTATTTCGCCGAGAACACGCACACCCAGTCCCGGACCTGGGAACGGATGACGGTACAGCATTTCATAAGGAAGGCCGAGTTCAACACCGATCTTTCGTACCTCATCCTTAAACAGTTCACGCAGCGGTTCAACCAGCTGGAAATTTAGATCTTTAGGCAGACCGCCCACATTGTGATGGGACTTGATCACATGAGCCTTGCCGGTCTTGGCGGCGGCTGACTCGATAACATCAGGATAGATGGTACCCTGGGCCAGGAATTTCACTCCAACCAGCTTTTTGGCCTCTTCAGCAAACACATCAATGAACACCTTGCCGATGATCTTGCGTTTTGCCTCAGGATCAGAAACACCCTTGAGCTCATTGAGGAAGCGATCTTCAGCATCAACATAAATAATATTGAGACCGAACTTGTCCCCGAACATTTCCTTAACCTGCTCACCTTCATTAAGACGCAGCAGACCGTTGTCTACAAACACACATGAGAGGTTGTCACCGATTGCGCGGTGCAGCAGCATTGCGGTTACTGATGAATCAACACCGCCGGAAAGTCCGAGAATAACCTTTTCATTTCCTACAGTCTGACGGATCTTCTCAACAGCATTATCGATAATTGATGAGGAAGTCCACAATGTGTCAAGTTTACAAATCTTCTTAACAAAGTTCTCAAAAATACCGTAGCCCTGCTTGGTATGGGTAACTTCAGGATGGAACTGGACACCGTAGAAATTTTTGTCAGCATTCATAACCGCGGCATATTCACAGCTGTCGGTGCTGGCAATTACTTCAAAATTCTGCGGAATTTCAACGACCTTGTCACCGTGACTCATCCATACATCCAGGCATTTTTCGCCGTTTGATGCAACAGAGTCTGACAGATCACCGAATAACGGATTTTCCTTCTTAACAGTAACTTTGGCATAACCGAATTCCTTCTTGTCGGAGTTTGCCACCCTGCCGCCCAGTTGGGCCGACATGGTCTGAAGACCGTAGCAGATCCCCAGAACCGGAACACCGGCTTCAAACACGTACTGTGGAGCACGCGGAGAATCATTTTCGGTTACAGATTCAGGACCGCCGGAAAGAATAATTCCGTCAGGAGCGAACTGTTTGATCTGATCTTCTGTTACATCCCATGGCCACAGCTCACAGTACACCCCGATTTCTCTAATGCGGCGTGCAATCAGCTGGGTTACCTGGGAACCGAAATCCAGGATCAGTATTTTTTGTGCGTAGATATTTTGCGCCATGCTAAATTCCATCCAAGTTTAAAAACAGACATCTCCGGAGCGGTAGACGGTTCCGGAGATCATTAACTTAACCGCTGTTTAAGCGTAGGAAAGCTCTCTTATTCACCTAGACGGTAGTTAGGAGCTTCCTTGGTAATTGTTACATCGTGAACATGAGATTCCTTGATACCGGCACCGGTGATTCTTACGAACTGAGGTTTGGTTCTCATTTCATCAATGGTTGCACATCCTACCAGACCCATGGAGGATCTCAGACCGCCCATCTGCTGGTGAATGATATGTTTGAGAGGTCCCTTGTATGGAACACGACCTTCAATTCCCTCAGGAACAAGCTTGTCAGCAGCGTTGTCAGACTGGAAGTAACGGTCTGCAGAACCCTTTGACATTGCACCGAGAGAACCCATACCGCGGTATGATTTGAATGATCTTCCCTGGAACAGTTCAATTTCACCCGGAGCTTCATCAGTACCTGCGAACATAGAACCTACCATCACGCAGTTTGCACCGGCAACCAGAGCCTTGGCAATATCACCAGAGTAACGGATACCGCCGTCTGCAATAACGGTAACACCGGATCCGCGCAGTGCGCTTACTGCATTGTCAACAGCTGTAATCTGAGGTACACCGCATCCGGTTACAATTCTGGTGGTACAGATGGAACCAGGGCCGATACCAACCTTTACTGCATTTACACCGGCATCAACCAGGGCAAGAGCACCTTCTGCTGTAGCAACGTTACCGCCGATGATTTCAAGATCCGGATAACGGGATCTTGCATCTTTAATACGATCAAGAACACCCTGAGAATGACCGTGTGAGGAGTCAATCAGAAGAACGTCGATACCGGCATTAACCAGTGCATCGATTCTCTTTTCGTTTCCGGCACCTGCACCAACCGCACCGCCGACTCTCAGACGTCCGAATGCGTCCTTGCAGGCGTTTGGTTTTCTTTCAGCCTTTTCAAAATCACGTACGGTGATCATACCGGAGAGTTTGAAATCTTTATCAACAATCAGAACCTTTTCAATCTTGTGTTTCTGCATCAGCGCCTGGATTTCCTCTCTGGAGGTGGAGGCGGTTGCTGTAACCAGACGAGCTTTCGGAGTCATGGCATCGCATACCAGGGTATTGTAAGGATCGGTGATAAATTTAACATCACGGCTGGTAATCAGACCTTCAAGTTCGCCGTTCTCGTCAACAACTGGATAGCCGCCGAAACCGTTTTTCTTGGTAAGTGCGATAACATCGGCTACAGTGGAGGTCGGAGAAATGGTAATAGGACTTACCACCATACCGCTTTCATATCTTTTAACCTTCTGAACAGCTTCACACTGATCTTCAATGGACATGTTTTTATGAATAAAACCGATACCACCTTCCTGAGCTAAAGCAATCGCCAGTTCCGCGCCGGTAACAGTATCCATTGCGGCAGAAACCATAGGAATATTCAGAACGATATTTTTAGTAAGATGGGTATGTAAATCTACAGAATTTGGAAGAACAGTTGAATGAGCAGGGACAAGCAGGACATCATCAAATGTCAGTGCTTCTTGAGCTATGCGTAACATTGCAATACCACCTATATAAATTAAAAACCAGTGTCATATTGCATACTTATTATATTGATCAGGCCTTATTTTGTAAAGTATTTTGTGATCCAAAACACAAATCGGCTACAGAGGCAACCGGCCTGGAAAAACACCGCAAAAGAGCGGGATATTCAGGTTAACGCACAGCAGAAAGCCGGATAATCCGCAGGGAATATCCGGCCTGGAAAAAGACAGAAAAAGCAGAAAATTATTCTTTCACCGACACGGTACCGTTGCGGTCGATTTTACAGATATTGCTGAATCCAAGTTCATTCTGCACAAAATTCTTCAGCAGCCATTCCTGGATCTTTTCAGCAGTCTCCATACTTTCAGTTACCACAAATATGCTCGGACCGGAACCGGAAATGCCCATGGCAATGGCACCGTTCTTCATAACATATTCACGGGTCTCACTGAAATTTGCAATCAGTTTTCTGCGGTACGGCTCGGCAATCACATCCTTCAGCACAGAGGCAGCCAGTGTACTGTTGCCGGTATGGCTGGCATGAATAAAGGTTGCCAGCTGACGTCCGAAATCGATACAGTCGTGACGGTCATACTGTTTTGGCAGAATTGCACGGGCTTCAGCGGTTGAGACCGTGGTGCCCGGATAGCAGGATACCCAGTACCAGCTGTCAAAATCAGGGATCCTGTCACTGATGATGCCGTTTTCACCGATCATCAGCTGAATGCCGCCCAGATAGCATGGAGCCACATTGTCATAATGAACAGAACCGGAGATTTTGCCCTCCTCCTTTCCCATGAGTTCCATGATTTCCCTTTCAGAAAACGGATTACCGTGAAACTCGTTGAGTGCGTCGAGAGCGGCCACCACCGAACATGCCGATGAACCGAGACCGGTACCTACCGGAAGATTCTTCTCAAGAGTCATTACCAGATTTTTTACTTTGAGAGATCTGGCCTCCATGCTCTTTTTGAAATCAACATAGCAGTCATAAACAATATTCTTTCTGTAATCCTGCGGCAGTTTATCTGCAAACCGTCCGCCGCACTTCAGTTCGAACTCACTGCCGCCATCTTCAACGATCACGCGATCACCCAGTGAACTGCCGTCTACAGGAGACAGCGCTGCACCTAATATATCAAATCCGACACTGACATTTCCGATTGAAGCCGGAGCGCTTGAAATTACTCGCATTTTAAATCTCTTGTTTCCAACTGATGGTTCTCAAAATATCCGCAAATACACCTGCTGCGGTAACCTCGGTACCTGCACCGTAACCTCTGAGCACCAGAGGGATCGGCTGGTAGTAATTGGTAATAAACGCCAGGGCGTTTTCACCGTCCTTAACCTTGTAGAGAGGATTGTTGCCGTCAACAGCCTGGATTGACACCTTGCAGCGGCCGTCACTGATAGATCCCACGTAACGCAGCACCTTGCCTTCAGCAGCCGCCTCCTTGGCCTTCTGGCTGAACCATTCATCAGCCTTTGGCA
This sequence comes from uncultured Pseudomonadota bacterium, assembly GCA_900319705.1. Taxonomy (GTDB): domain Bacteria; phylum Pseudomonadota; class Gammaproteobacteria; order Enterobacterales; family Succinivibrionaceae; genus UBA2804. The sequence goes on from ONPL01000069.1 coordinate 4,641, forward strand.
GATTTTTGATGAAAGTGGCGGCATCGCCGGAATCATCAAATCCAGGAGGAAGCGCCTTCTCAACTTCAACATCTGAAAGTTCGAGCTTCATTCCGGCCTCACGGGCAAGGATCAGAAGCTTGCGGGCCACATCCATACCGTTGAGATCGTCACGCGGATCCGGTTCGGTAAAACCTTTTTCCTTGGCGGTAAGAGTTGCTTCAGAGAAGCTCAGACCTTCATCCAGTTTGCCGAATATAAATGACAGTGAACCGGAAAGAATTCCGCTGAATGCAACCAGTTTATCACCGGCCTTGATCAGATTCTGCAGATTTTCAATAACCGGCAGACCTGCACCCACATTGGTTTCATAAAGGAACTTGCGGCGGGTTCTGAGGGCGGCCTTGCGCAGCTGACGGTAGTACTCCATGGTACCGGTGTTGGCCTTCTTGTTAGGGGTGATTACATGGAAACCTGCATCGAGGAAATCTACATACTGGGCTGCGATATCTGGATTGGAGGTACAGTCTACAATTGCCGGATTGATCAGGAATGATTCCTTGACCTTCTGCTGGATCTGGGCGAAATCAAACTTGAGTTCTGAATTCTCCAGTTCCTCCTTCCAGTTCTGCAGATCGATACCGTCGCAGTTCAGATACATCTTTCTTGAATTTGCCAGACCCACTACACGAAGACCGATACCCTGCTGTTTGAGGATCGGCTGCTGTCTTTTGATCTGGTTGAGCAGAGCTCCGCCCACACCGCCGAGACCGATCAGGATCAGATCTACATACTGGGTGGAGTTGAAGAAACTCTGGTGGCATGCCTTGATGGCGTTTTTAACCTTGCTGGCAATGATAACCGCAGAAATCGATCTTTCAGATGATCCCTGGGCGATAGCTGCAACATTGATGTTGGTCTGGGCAAAAGCCTTGAAGAACTTGGCGGCAACACCGCGGGACTTCTTCATACCTTCGCCGACTACGGTGATAATCGCCATATCGGTTCTGATTTCAATGTCTTCCAGCAGACCTTCTCTGATTTCAAGTTCGAATTCATCGTTCAGAGCCTTCAGGCAGTTTTCATTGTCAACACTGTGAATACAGAAACTGATTGAGTACTCGGAGGAGGACTGGGTAATCAGTGCAATTGATACGCCTGCTCTTGAAACACAGGTGAACACACGTCCCGCCATACCAACCATTCCCTTCATGCCGGGACCGCAGATATTGATCAGGGAGATTCCGGTCAGATCAGAAATACCTTTAACCGCCAGATCCTGATCGCCGTTCTGGGTAATCAGAGTACCCTCCTTTTCCGGTGACAGGGAATTCTTGATGCGGCACGGGATCTTGAACTGGGCAATCGGTGCAATGGTTCGCGGATGCAGCACCTTGGCTCCAAAATAGGAAAGTTCCATAGCCTCCTTGTAGGTAACCTCTTTAAGCAGTTTGGCCTCGCTGACAATACGTGGATCGCAGCTGTACACACCGTCAACATCAGTCCAGATTTCGCAGCAGGATGCCTTGACACAGGCGGCAAGACAGGCGGCGGAGTAATCGGAGCCGTTACGTCCGAGCAGTACCAGTTCGCCTCTGGTATTGCAGCCGCAGAAACCTGACATCAGTACGATGCTGTCGCGGGAAAGTCCTAGTGCGGCAATTCTTCTTGCAGACTCTTCGATCAGAACCTTTGACTCCAGGTAGGTGCCTTCAGTCACCAGACATGAGGTAGGATCAATCTCCTCCACCTTCTGACCGCGTGCCTCCAGCAGATGTTTCATAATATTGATTGACAGAGCCTCTCCTCTGCTGAGGATGATGGCCTGGATATTGTCAGGACACTGCTTGAGCAGTCTGATACCCTGGATCAGATGGTCAAGTGTTGAAAACTGTTCGGCGATAAACTGTCTGATTGCATAAACATCGAGATTATTCACCTTCTTCTGCAAACCGTCGATAATAGCGGTGAAAATTGAATTAATCTCCGAGATAGTAATGGCAGAATCTTTTCCTGCACTGTTTTTATTAACTAAATCTATCAGTAAATTGGTAACCTTGGCAGGTGCGGACAGAACCACTGCCACCTGCTCATCTCTTGATGAATTAAGAAGAATGTCAGACACGCCCCAGAAGCGCTCCGCATTCGCAAGAGAGGTACCGCCAAATTTTAAAACTCGCATTATTATCTCCAAAAACTATTATTCGAGTATTTTAACAAATCGATCTCAACCCCGGTATTTTATCAAAAAACCGCCCTCAATATCCAATCATTCTTTTTTCCGGCACACACAGTTGCGCCGGCACTGCAGGGCGGAGGAGGTTTGGCAAAAGACTCCAATAGTTGTATCATACCTGCAGTAGAATATAATTCAGAATAGGAACGGGAAAAACATATGAATACAATCCGAACCGGTGCAGCGCTACTGCTGCTCTCACTGTTTGCCGTCGGCGGCTGCGATCAGCGTGCCACCACCGGCAGTGAAATCAAAGACAATGCCAAGCAGAACATGGCCAGAGCAAAATTCACCGAAGCGCTGCTGAATCTTGAACCGATCAAGCAGCAGGTCGCCCTGTGCTACAATGAAAACGGCTTTACCGGCGATGTTCAGCCGGAGTGCAGTTCCGGGAAAAACGGAACCGTCTACCGGATCCCTGGTGAATTTTCCACAACCTACTTCGAATCTATTGTGGTAGAAAACGGTTCAATCATCGCCACCGCCAAGAAGATCAACGGTCTCAACGGTGAAACCTACATTCTTGATCCATACGTGCAGGGCACTTCAATCACCTGGAAACTGGCTCCGGATTCAACCTGCATCAAGGCCGGCTACTGTTAGTTCCGACAAAAAAGCACCCGGCAGTATGCTCGGATGCTTTCCTGAAAGGCCGGACCGTAAACGGCCGGCACTGCATAATCAGTACCGCGGTCTGTTCTTGGATCTTTCCGGAATATTTTCAAACAGTTCCGGATGATCCTCCTTAAGTTTTTTAAGCATATTCCTGTTGATTACAGTTATCCCGCCCTTTGAAACATCAAAATACTTCCGATCTTTTTCGTGATCATAACCGATTTCCATGCCCGTCGGGATAACACAGTTGCGATCGATAATCGCATTTTTAATCCGGCAGTGACGGTGAATGATCACGTTAGGAAACGCCACCACCCCTTCCAGAAAATTCTTGGAATGAACTCTGACCGAATTGAACAGCACGGAATTGTATACTTCAGATCCGGAAATAATACATCCGGCCGAAACCACCGAGTTGACATTCTCACCGTGCTTGCCCTCATAGTCCTGTACAAATTTTGCCGGAGGCAGCTGCAGCTGATAAGTCCAGATCGGCCAGGTTGAATCATAGATATCCAGTTCAGGCACCACCGCAGCCAGATCCAGATTGGCCGACCAGAAGGAATCGATATTTCCCACATCGCGCCAGTAGTTGGTCTTAACCTTGTCCACGTTCTTGACGCAGCTCAGTTCGAAATTATGAGCATTGGCCAGACCTTTTTTAACAATCTTCGGGATTACATCCTTGCCGAAATCATGAGAGGAATCGTAGTCCTCCTGATCCTCCTGCATTTCACGGAACAGAAAGTCTGCATTGAACAGATATATTCCCATCGAAACCAGGGTGGAATCAGGCTTGCCGGGAACAGCAGGAGGATCATCCGGCTTCTCTCTGAACGAGATAATCCGGTTTTTTTCATCAACCTGCATACAGCCGTAGGCGGTAGCCTGCTCCCTCGGAACCTCGATGCAGGCTATGGAAAGCGGACAGCCGCTCTTGATATGATCAAGCAGCATGTATGAATAATCCATTTTATAGACGTGATCGCCAGAAAGAACCAGAATATACTTGCAGCCGTACTGCTTGATAATATCAACATTCTGATAGATGGCATCGGCGGTTCCGCGGTACCAGTGGATCTCATCAATACGCTGCTGCGCCGGAAGCAGATCTACGAATTCGTTCATCTGATTATCAAGAAAGGACCATCCGGACTGAATATGTTTGAGCAGCGAATGAGACTTGTACTGGGTAACCACACCGATCTTGCGGATCCCGGAATTTACGCAGTTTGAAAGTGAAAAGTCTATAATTCTGAATTTACCGCCGAAATACACTGCCGGCTTGGCTCTGGTATCTGTAAGATGCTTGAGTCTTGAGCCTCTGCCGCCGGCCAGCACCAGTGCCACTGTCTTCTTTATGGCAGAGCGCGCCTGTCTCATGTACTCGACATCGGATAATTCCATTTCCCGTCTCCCGATTTTATTATTTAAATGACAACAGCCGGTACAGCAGATCAGGTTCGACCGCAGCCGGCTGACAGTTTGCAGTAATTCTATCACATGGAGGGGTATGGAGTGGTAAAGCCGAACGCCGCAACTGTGACTACTGCTGCAGTTCTTCTATCAAATCCTGATATTCACTGGAATTTTTGAGCAGTACGGAGGCGGCCTGTTTGAGTTTGTCCACGTCCGACGGTGACAGATAAAAGGAGGTTCCCATGTTCAAAACATCAAATTTTAGCTGCGACTCAGGAAGATCCTTCAGGTTAAGGCTTACGAAATGAACAAAAACCTTATTTGCACCGACACTTCTGTGCATGGCGGTGTTCCAGTCATCCACCAGATGACGGAACCGCATCAGGGATACTCTTGAATTCTGATCGATGGGAACATTGATCACGGCGTTCACCACGGCGGAGGTACCGGGAATATCAGCACTGAGATCGATCCCTGAATATACCGAATTCTGGGCATTGACGCTGATTACCACAATACGTTTGAGTTTGCGGTAGTCACTGATAATTTTTGACAGCTGTTCCGAACCGATGGTGTCATAGATATCCAGCAGATTGGTAAGCCCCAGATTGTCGGTAAGCCCGCCGTCCACCAGATGGATATACGGCTTCACCACGGAATTCTGATAGGAGGTAACGATGTTTTTCACGTCTCTGATATTGTAGCGCATCATATACTCCCGGCGCTCGTCACTGAATATTTCCGGGAGTCTGAAACCGCAGTTTCCTCCGTTGTTGTTAAGCGTCAGCGGGCTGAAAACCAGTGGAACGCTGCTGGATGCTGCAACCGCCCTGGCAATAGGCATGCGGCTCAGATCAAGACAGAGACTGTCGAACATTTCCTGGGTGAACACCACCTTGCTTCCCCGGGTCATGTCGGTGGCACTGATCAGCGCAAAAGGCCCTTTGCGGTACAGAGCCAGATCCCCGAAGGTGGCATTTTTGAACAGAACAGAGTTGAGCCGCTCCTGCAGCAGATCTCCGCGGCCGAACTGCGGTGACAGCAGGCGCGGCATATTAGAAAATGAGAAAACCTCGTCGATCAGTTCCTGCTGAAAGTCGCGTTTGAGAAACTCGTTTTCAAACTTCGGAACCGTATCCCTCCCGTGGAGGGAGAAATATGCCGCCAGCACCGAGCCTCCGGAGACACCGGAAACCACATCAATATTGTCAAGCAGTGTATCTCCGCTGGCGGTCGGTTTAATCCTCTGGTGATAGAAATTCTCAAGTACTCCGTAACCGAGAGCGGCAGCTCTGCTTCCCCCTCCGGAGAAAAGCAGAAAGATCATGTTTTCGTCGTTATGGGCGTCGGTGACATGATTTCGAGAGCGGTATCCGTGATCAGGATCGATATGATCTATGGTAGGCACAGGACTGTACTGCACCAGGGAGCAGGCTGAGAGAACCGCGGCCAGAAGACACGGCAGTACGGTTCCCAGGTTGACGCTAAATTTAAGGTTCCTTTTCACAGCCGGTTTCCTAGCTGTCCTGTAGCAGTTTTTCACTGATTATTTTCTCGATTGCCTCAGGAGACTGGATATACACAAAGTAATGCTTCTCGGCAAGGATCTCACTGAGTTTCCCGGCTGTGATCTGTTGCAAATCCTTCTTTCTTTCAAGATCAATGAGCATAATCTGTTTAAGAGAGCCGAATTTCTGAAGCAGTTCCCCGGGAACATCCGAAAGTTTCTTGCCGAATTCCAGATAAAGATAATATCCGTCTTTCTTAACGGAACGGTAGACAACGCATTTCATAAATAAAAAAACAAGTTTAAGATAAAACCCCGGCCCAGACGGTTCGCCCGGATCTGTACACCGGAGTTTCATCAATGATGTAAACGCTCCATAATAACCTTTGATGCTATTTAAGATTGTTTAAAATCAACAATCCAGCCTTTTCTTTTTTCAATAAGGTTTAACTTTTTATAGGA
>ONPL01000096.1 GCA_900319705.1 uncultured Pseudomonadota bacterium
ATTCAAACAACAAGTAATATTTTGGAATTTAAAGTCCGTTTGATGAATAGATTATTGGTAACAAGGTTATAATCAATACTTTATTACAACAGAACCAAAAAGGTTTAAAAGGAACCGGTGCAGCAGGTGGTAATCACGGTCAGCGTTCAGGATTGAAAGACAGCGGATTTCCGGTAAGTATTGCAGGTCCGGGCGGTTTTAAGAGCAACAGTACGGTAAGGGAGAGCTTTTTTGACAATATGTCAGCTCTCAGCCGCAAGATTAATGCTCATACATCAGGTTATTTTGATCTTGCCTCACTGATCGGAATCGTTTTGATTGCAAGAGGATTGTACAAGATTGTCAGTCTCGGACAGCTGCCGAACGGTCCGCAGCTTGTCTGGTGGGGTTACAGTTGATTTAGAACGAGAGATTTGAATGTCAGAAATTTACCATTGCGTTCTCAGGATCCCCGCTGATCTCGGAATAAAACGCAGATCTCTTCTGGAGGTTAAAGCCAGAAGTCTGAAGGGAGTCGTGAGCGCCTGTTCGGAGGAGAACGGGCGGTTCAGTGTTTATTTTACTGAACCGGGAGCCAGGGAACTTGTTACCAGAATGCTTGCCGGATGTTTCAGTGCAGCTCCGGTACGAACGGATACGCAGAAAACGGCTGAAAGTGATCCGGAAAGCGAGGCCAGGGCCTGCAGAACCAATGCAATCGTGTCACTGGGAGGGTTTGCCGTCCTTGAACTGATTAAGCGGACCCTTCCTTCTTTCTTTTCACGGCTGTCGCTGCTGCGCAGCCTATTTGTGGTTCTGATTTCACGACAGATCATAAAAAACGGTGTTACCGGACTCATAGAAGACAAGTCCCCTAATGCCGATACCCTTACGGCAACGGCTGTTGTCGCCTCCCTTCTTGCCGGTAAACCTGAATCCAGTCTTTCTCTGCTTGTTCTTTCCAATTTTGCTGAAATGCTTTCCCTTTCTGCCGCTGAAAAAGCCAGAAAACACATATCCCATCTGCTCAATCTGAAAGAGAAGTTCATCTGGAAAATAGTAGACGGTACGGTGGTTAAGACTCCAATCCAGCAGGTTAAAGTCCACGATCAGGTGGTGTTCTACCTTGGAGAGAAGATCAGTGTCGACGGTATTGTAATTTCAGGAAGTGCCTCGGTGGATCAGTCATCCCTCACCGGTGAATATGTTCCATCCTACAAGCAGAAAGGAGATCAGGTTTTTGCCGGAACCGTGGTGCAGAGCGGTCAGCTGGTTGTGGAGGCCCACAAGGTCGGCGATGATACCAATCTGGCCAGAATTGTGCACATGGTTGAGAATGCCCAGAACCGCAGGGCTCCGTTCCAGAATTTTGCCGATCGTATGGCAAATATGCTGGTTCCTATTTCATTCCTGTCTGCCGCTGCAGTCTATGCTGCAACCAGGGATGTCCAGCGTGTTCTGAATATGTTCTTTATCGATTTTTCCTGCGGACTGAAACTGTCGACAGCCACCGCTTTTTCCGCCGCCATCAGCAGGGCGGCACAGATCGGGATCCTGGTAAAGGGGGGAAATTTCATTGAATCTCTGTCTGATATTGACACGGTGGTGCTTGACAAGACCGGTACCATCACGGGGGGACATCCGGAGGTTACCGACATAATTACCGCCGACGGAGTGGAACCGCGCGATTTGGTGATGCTGGCATCAGCCGCAGAAAGAAGCTCCTCCCATCCTCTTGCTGAATCCGTTTTGAATTATGCGAGAGCGAACAGTATTGATATTCCGGACAATGCGGTTACCGATGTGGTGGTTGGGCGCGGGATCAGAGCCCATCTGACCCTGTCGGGACAGGAGTACGAGGTACTCGTCGGCAGCAGAATATTTATGAATGATAATGAGATTGCGGGACTTGAATCAATTTCGATCCCTGCAGGTTCCTGGAACGTCTTTTATGTGGCCAGAAACGGCAGAGCAATCGGAGCTGTGATTATTTCCGATCCGATCCGCAAGGATCTCAAACGGGCCATCAACCGCATGAGAAGGGACGGTATAGACGAAATTATCATGCTTACCGGTGATTCGAAGCAGAATGCCGAAGCAGTAACGAGACAGCTTGATCTTGACGGCTACCAGTCAAACATGCTGCCGCAGGATAAGGCTGATTTTATCGCCCGTAAACAGATCGGCTCCCGTGTGCTGATGGTGGGTGACGGCATTAATGATGCACCTGCCCTTGCCTATGCGGATATCGGTGTTGCCCTAGGTGGTAAATCCACGGATATTGCTCTGGAATCTGCAGATATCACCATCACTTCGGATGAACCGCTCAAACTACCGGACATTATTTCCCTGAGCAGGAAAACTCTGCATCTGGTGAGACAGAATTTTGCCATAACCATCGCTGTCAATTCGATGGCTCTGCTGCTCGGCGCTCTGGGAAAGATTAATCCTCTGCTGGCTGCAACCATTCACAATACAGCAACCGTGGCAGTGGTGCTTAACAGTTCAAGGCTTCTGTTTGAGAAGACGGGAGCAAGGAAGACAGGACAGACCAGGAGCGGCAGTGAAGCCGCCGGTGAAATCTAATATTTAGGAGAAACAGTATATGCTTTTAGACAAGAATTTTTTGATCGGGGTCGGCCTCGGAATTGCCGCCGGTGCAGTGGGTTATAAACTGTACAATGAACACAGACAGACCATACTTGAGTCTCTTGACAATCTCAAGAACAGAATGTGTCCCGGAGCCGGCAGTGAGGTGGCAGTCACCGAGCAGCAGACCACTGAAATTGATCTTGCTGAACTGGAAAAACAGAAGGAGCATCTGGAGGATTTGATCGCCGAACAGCAGATGAAACAGGCTGAGCAGAACGCATCCAAGGCATAGAGCTTCACGTTTTCTTATTTTGTACTCAAACGCTAAAAACGGGATATTTCGGTCCCGTTTTTTTGTGCGTAAAACAGGGTATTTTGGGGTTTATCCTATCAGCAAAACATCCGAAACTGTGAAAAGCCTGAATCTGACTCAGGTATTTTCAGCTCTACCGTATAACGGCGGAATTTACAGCCGTGATCCCGGGAGCTTTGATTACTTTGCCGGATATGGCAGACAGGATACAAAAAAAGTTCTGCCGGAGCAGAACTTTCAGTGAAATCATTTAACAGATACAGCCGTTACCGGGTGTTCCGGATATCAATTAAAGTGTCATCACTTATTTAATCACTTGGCAGTTACATCAGTCCGGTCTATCTGTTCTTTTTTTTCAAGATCCCTGTTTACCATGGAGGCTACGCAGGAATCAGACCATACGTTAAGAGATGTCTCCAGCATATCGATCACCGCATAGATCGGAAGAATCAGACCCATAAGCATTACCGGAATATCCATGGAGGCAAGAAGACTCATCGCCAGAAAATAGCATCCCATAGGGACCCCGGCATTGCCGATGGCTGCCAGTGTTGCAATAAAAATCCATACTGCCATGGTGCCTGCTGAAATATCCACCCCGGCATTCTGCATAAGATAGATAACGGTAATGAAAATAAATGCCGCACAGCCGTTCATATTGATGGTTGTACAGATCGGAAGTACAAAGCGGCTTACCGATGATCTGACACCGCAGTTGTTTTCGGCACATTTCATGGTAACCGGCAGGGTGGCGGCGGATGATTTTGAGAAGAAAGCTACGGTCAGAGCAGTCATCATTCCCTTGAAAACCTTTAAAGGATTAAGTTTTTTGCAGAGAAGAAACAGCGGAAGAACCACAAACATCTGCACCAGGTTGGCTGTAATCACCGTGGCAAAATAGCCGCCGAGACCTTTCAGATCTACGCCGGTTTTAAATTCGGCCACGCACTGGGTTATAAAGCCGAATATACCGATCGGCAGGATCTTTATCAGCCAGTTTACGATTACAAAAAGCATCTGCTGCAGAGCGTTGAAGAAATTAACAATGGTATCTCTTGCCCTGCCTTCCTGAATGTGATTTATGGCAGCACCGAAAAGCAGTGCCACAAAAAGTACCGAAAGCACCTTTCCTTCAATAAACGGTCCGAAGATATTGTCAGGGAAGGTATTAACAAGATTGCCGACGTAGGAGATATCATTGTCGTCCGCAAAGATATCCGGGTTCAGATCCGGCTCTACCGCGGAATATACCGAAGGAGAGTAGATGTTGTACAGTATCGCGGCAACGGATGCAGCTAACACGGTGGTGGAAAAAGTGTACAAAAGAACTCTCTTGAATATCAAACGGTTGCTGCCGTCTCCGGCTGCAGAACTGATGGTGCAGATGATTGAAACTGCAATCAGCGGCACAGCTATAAATTTAAACAGACGGATAAAAATCATGGATAGTACATCCGCACTGTAAATTGTAAAATCAATTCCGTACAATCCGTTAATCACGCCCAGAATTATGGCTACAGCATAAGCCAGGATCAGAATGATGCGTTTTTTCTGCTGCGATTTGGTATCGCTCATAATAAACCTCGAACAAAACAAAAATACTACTGCATTTAACGAAGCAGTTCAAAACACAGGAAATTATATCACAGGCGGGATCTTCAAAAATATAGTATTACAGTAGGTAATATCCGGTTTTGCCGTATATGTCATCAGTTTTTTCGGAACAAATGAGTTTATGACTGCCGATCCCCGCGGGCTTTTGTTGCGGTTTATAGTAATTCCGACTGCAGACACACCTGACGATAGAGGATTATGTATAAAAAAACCTTCCCCGAACGGAGAAGGTTTGAGAACGGTAGATCAGGATCTGCCTATTCCTTTGAAACGATATTCTTAATGAAAATCTTTGAATTTCTGTTGTAGTTGTAGTGACTGGCCTTTTCAAAAGGCAGATCACTCACTGCACCCTCCTCGAATCCGCGTTCCTGGAAGAAATGCGCGGTCTTGGTGGTCAGAACAAACAGTTTTTCGATCCCGCGGTTGAGCGCTTCATGGGTAATTTTCTCGATCAGTATATCCGCACGGTTTGAATTGCGGTATTCCGGATGGATCACCAGACAGGCAAGTTCAGCCATCTTGTTGTCGTAGCAGTACAGAGCGGCGCTGCCGATAACCATACCGTCTCGTTTAATGATAATGTAGTGGTCGATTTCCAGTTCAAGCTGTTCACGGGCGCGGTGGATCAGTGCGCCGCTTTCCTCGAACGGTCTGATCAGTTCCATCAGTGACGGAATATCGTTTACGGTTGCCTGCAGACACTGTTCAGCACTTTCCTGAACGATCTGGGTGCCGATACCGTCGCGGGTGAACAGTTCCTGGATCAGAGCTCCGTCCTCGATGTGACTTACGAGATGTGATCTAGGTACGCCGGCCTTGCAGGAGGCCACCGCGGCACGCAGATATCTTGCGGTATTGGAGAAATCATCATCTCCGAGTTTGTGCAGATAATCCTCGGCCTCGTCGATGAACAGTTCAGGAACGGTATTTCCGTCGGCATCAAGAATGCCCGGGAAGGAACTGAAGGTGATAAACTTGTCGGCTTTCAGATCGATTGCAATGCGGCTTGCCATATCCTCGGCATTGACGCTGAAGTTTTCTCCGGTAACTGACACACCGATCGGTGAAATCAGAACAATATTGCCGCGGTCAAGTTCATCCTTGATGGCTCGCTTGTTGATTCGCCTTACGCTTCCGCTGTGGCAGAAATCAACACCGTCAACTACACCGATCGGTTTGGCGGTTACAAAGTTGCCGCTTACCACGCCGATATTGGCGCCCTGCATCGGGGTGTTGGAAATTCCCATCGAGAATTTTGCGGTAAGATCCAGCTGGATTTCTCCGCAGATCCGCTTGATGATCTTAAAGGTCTGATCATCGGAGATCCTCAGATGGCGGTGAAATTTGGAACTGATATTGGCTTCTTCAAGCGCCTGATCAATCTGCGGTTTCGCACCGAAAACCAGAACCAGCTTGATACCCAGACTCTGCAGAATGGCAATGTCGGAAATAACGCTTGAAATGTGGGAATCCTTCAGAGTATCCCCGCCGATTAAAATTACGAATGTTCTTCCGCTGTGCAGGTTTACATAAGGTGCACTGTGGCGGATTGCATCGATGAGTGCTGTATTGGACTGACGCAACTTTAAAAACTCCACCTAGGTAAAAAATATGGGTAATTATATCATTATCTATCCGGCTGCATAGCCTTTTTTGCAGGTTTACATGCGCCGGAATTGCGCGATGTCTGCAGTACGGGTAAACGGTACGTCTCAGATCAGAACTGCCGGGAACTGTTTTTCATGCGTCCGGCTGTCACAGCTGTGAAAATCCGTGCAGTTCAGCCTCCCACATGGCCCGGTATCTTCCGTTAAGCGCCAGCAGCTCCCCGTGAGTTCCTTCCTCAACTATAGATCCGTTTTCAACAAATATAATTCTGTCGTAGTCGGTGACTGAAGGCGGTTGGCTATGACAATGACTGTTCCGGAACCGGCCAGACTGCTGATGGCCTGCTGGGTGGCTCTGCTGTTCCACACATCAAGACTTGAGGTCACTTCGTCCAGCAGTACAACCGGAGCCTTACGCAGCAGACATCTTGCAATGCAGATCCTCTGTCTTTCGCCGCCGCTCAGATTCTGTCCGTACTCGGCAATCAGATCATCCTGGGTGGCAAAATCAACGCGGGCTGTTTTCAGCGCATTTTCCACCTGCTCACGGGTAAAACTTTCATCCCCCAGGGTTACATTGAACCGGACCGAACCGTTGAACAGCACCGTGTTCTGAAAGACAATGGAAAACTTCCGGTTGAGTTCCTCCGGATCAAGATCTGTATAGCAGACCGCAGATGCAGGATCTCCGATCATGAGCTGTCCGGAGGTTGGATCCATGCATCTTGCAATAAGTCGAAGCAGGGTGCTTTTACCGCCGCCGCTCGGACCTACAATTGCAACGGAGGTTCCGGCGGGGATTGAAAGACTTACATTGCTTAATGCATCCTTTGCTGCTGAGGGGTATCTGTAGCATACACGATCAAGCTGCAGATCGGATCCCTCCGGCAGTCCGGCTGATTTGCCCTCCATCTGTTTCATCATCATCAGTTCCCTGATTTTTTTTGCACTTCCGGCAAAGTACTGCAGTTCAAGAAACTCCACGCTGAAGGTCAGCATCGGTACGATACTGCGGGCGGCAATGAGAGTGACACAGAGAAATTCAACCGGGGTGACAGTTCCGGATGCGATAAAATACTGACCGGCAAAAACCAGTATGCCGATGCCTGAACCCATGCATGACATGGCCATAAGGGCAAAGGGCATCATGGTTACCTCAAGCCGCAGGCTCTGCTTTCTGAGCTGCTCGAAACTGTCAGTCAGGCGTGAGAATTTTGCCCCGCCCATACAGTTTGCCTTGAAGGTGGCAATTCCGGAGATGAATTCAGACAGGTTTGAAGAGGCCTCAAGTGCAGTCTTTCTCTGTGTGTCGGTCATGCTGCCGCTTCTGCGGACCACCGCCCGGAGAATTAGAAACGCCGCCGGAATGCAGCAGAAAAAGCACAGAGCAATCTGCCAGTTGTAGATTGTCAGCCCGGCTGCCACCAACAGGCAGACGAACACCGCTGAACAGATTTCCGGCAGCAGATGGGAGCAGACGGTCTCAAGATCGGCAAAATCATTCATCATGCTGCGGCTGATCCGCTCCGGATCCAGGCCTGCCAGCTGTTCGGCTGACAGTTTTCTGATATGTTCCGCCAGCTGCAGTCTACCTGCAACGCTCTGTCTGTAGGTGTCGATATAGGTTGAACGGTATCCGGGAACAGCGATGAAATAGGACAGTAACATAAAAGCGGCGGCAGCGCAGGCTGCAACCGCCAGCCCTTCCGGTTCCGAGCCGTCGAGCCAGGGACTGAACATCTGGTAGATGATCCAGCAGATAAAGAAAATCGAGGAAAAATTGAACAGATCGCTCAGCGATACCAGCAGTACGGTTTTAAAAAATTTGTATTAGGTCTAAAATCCCAGCTTAGACCTTCTTAAAATTCCAAGGCATAGCCTTTTCAAGAATTGCATTTCTCTCTTCAGGTTGAATACCCGGATCTGTCAATTTTTCTCGATGCAATCC
>ONPL01000066.1 GCA_900319705.1 uncultured Pseudomonadota bacterium
TTTCCTATAAAAAGTTAAGTCTTATTGAAAAAAGAAAAGGTTGGATTGTTGATTTTAAACAATCTTAAGTAGCATCAAAGGTTATTATGGAGCGTTTACTCAAACGATGTTGTTTATTGTATGTTCTTAAGTTTGCGAATTATTGATTATTTAGCCTAGGATTTGATTAAAAGTAACACTATATTGTTAAAATTCGCTAAAAGTTTGTAGTATAAGGCTCTGTAAAATGATATAATAGCACTATATAGTGCTACAAAGAATATCAGAGGTACAGAGAATGCCATTCATCCGGACTCAGAAACTCGTTTACAATGATGCAGGAAAGATTGTTTCCGGCTCAGCCGCAATAGTCGATGTTTCATATGTTGCATCTGCTGAGAAGTACAAATCAAAGCAGACGGTACGGGAGCGGCTTGGAAAGGTTATAGAAATGTATGGCAAGCGCAGGGGACTTTTTCAGTCTCCGACCAGAGGTCTTGTCATATACGATGCGGATACCGATTCTTTTTCAGATCAGGTTACCCGGGATGAACTGGATGCTCTCAGAGAAAAAGAAAACGCCAGGGTTAAAGATGATGTAACCACAGGAGAAACAGAAAGGAAGAATGAAGTAAAGACTGCAGCAGAGCAGATTGGAGATAATGAAAAGCACCTCAACGCAGTCAGTGACATATTTCCCGAATCAGACGTTCATACTGTTTTCGGTGATACATACCTGCTGATAGAGATAATGAAGAAAACCGGTATATGGAAGGTTATATCAGAAGTGTTTACGAATACAGCGGATAAACAGAGAATACTCTGCCATATACTCCATTGTCTGCTGAGAGACGGAAGCAAAATTTCCTGTGAAGATTTTGTAGCGAAGTCATTTGCAGTGTACTGTGTCAGTGATATTCCCCTGCACAGTCTTAAATCGGATACCAGGTATTTTACTGTGATGGGAGAAGACACAACGAAAATTGATTTCTTCACCTCATACGTAAAGTTTATCAGAGAGCAAAATGAAACGTTTGGTTCAGCCTGTTATGTTGATTCGACACCGCTGCCCAACGCTATTGATTCTCCTTTTAACGCCCTCTGTTCGCACGGTCTGGATGCAACGTCAGTTCAGATGCGTCTGGCGATGGTACTGGATGAATCCACTCTTTATCCTGTGTGGTATGACATCATTCCGGGAAATATTCTCG
Organism: uncultured Pseudomonadota bacterium; assembly: GCA_900319705.1. Lineage (GTDB taxonomy): Bacteria > Pseudomonadota > Gammaproteobacteria > Enterobacterales > Succinivibrionaceae > UBA2804. The sequence continues at coordinate 1,191 of ONPL01000066.1, forward strand.
ATATCAGTACTCTTACTACGGTGACCAAAGATGTTGAGATAAGTCTGGATATCAAACTGAACAGTTACACCCTGGATGCAGGCTACGCATCGAAGGAACTGATTCAAAACTTTGAAATGCAGAAGGAAGGTGAACCGATACCGGAAAAACGTTATCTTGTGCGTATGCCTGCAAAGAAAGGTTTTCCTCATAAGGAACTGTACAACGAAATGAAGGATTTTTTCTGGAAACCGAAATACTGCTTTCTGCGAAACGGACATGCCTATTTTGGAAAGGATGTCAGGAAAACTGTTTTTGATAAAGAAGTCCAGTGCTACGTGTTTGTAGACAAATACAATGCTCTCAAAGGACATACAAAATATATGTCGGATCATCCAGAGGAATACGAACAATTTTCCTTCAAAGAGCAGGCATGGCAGCAGGTAAAATACGGTTATTTTGTGCTGATGGGCAATTACAACAGGACACCGGCACAAATGCTGGATGACTATTTTGGCAGAACGCATATCGAATGTTTCTTCAAGAATACAAAGGAATATTTAAAGTTGTTGCCCCTTTGCAAATGGAAAGACAACACTGTCAGAGGGAAGATCCTCAGTGATGTTATTGTTGCAATTGTTAAACAGAAAATGATGCAGCTTCGTAAAAACACAACCCTGTCCATGAGTTCTGTTCTTGGCAAATGTCAGTCTCTGATGTGTATCAGAGATAAAAAGACGAACAAAGTTTTTGTTGAAAAACCTAACAGGCAGGTACGTGAGTGTTATGAGAATTTTGGAATACCTGTTCCTCAGGAGATAGATCTCAATTCTTATATCAGGCAATTATACGAGGCTTGATAACCATATACTTGAGATCTTTTTAAGAGGCACGATCCTCTGTGTCTGAGCTGAAACTCATTGGAGGATGTGGGAGAGTATGTTGTAGTGTTACTTTTTGTAAAATCTTAGGTTTAGGTTATGTATAAAAAATTGGTTTTTACTGGGTTGTTATTCTTGTGCTTTCTTGTTATGGGCTGCAGTAGCAAGAATGATGGACCAAGCGACAGTGATTTACCAAATAAACCGAGTGATGAAACGGTTAATCTCCCGGAGAATTTCCCCATTGCTCCTTCTCCTACTCTTGAAGGGGTTAAATACGTATGGGAGCGTGCTGCAATAGGGCTGGAGACCTACAGCACAAGTGATTTGAATTTGTATGATGGTAAATCCCACAATCTTATGATCTGCATGTATCAGCTCGCTGATTTGAATATGTTTAACAATATGATTTCGCTGATAAGTTCAGGGGATGTATCTGCAATGCAGAAACTGCTGAGTTGTCAGAAGATTGATGAAAGTGTTGTAACTGTACAGCGTATCTTTGTTACAACAAAACAACATAAAGTTAGATATTTTGATCGTGAGAAGGATGTTAAACATGTTGCCCTTGTTGCCGGCTATAACGACAACCTTTCTATTGAAAATGTGATTGTACGTGATGTACCGATTAAATATGCTAAAGTCGGTGTTATTTTTAAAGATGAAGAATTTTCTGTCTCTCAGCTTAATATGCGGGTATTCGTAGGAGCTAAACGGATTCAGGATTTGAGAAAGGGAGAGCAGTTCATGCTGTACGAAAAAAATGAAGAAAAAAGCAACTATCGGACAGAGAAAATTATTGAGGATTATAACGATTTAGAAAGCCAGATGTAACTTTTTCTCTAATTTTTCGTTATAGAATTAGGGAGATTAATACATACTGAGAATGGAGTCATTATGGAAAATTTATTTGATTTTAGATTGCTAACATCGGCAGTACAGAATAATGATGGCAACAATAGTGACTATAAGTTTGACGTTGTTAAATTTGACGGCCATGAACACATTTCAGAACTATATCATTTTAATGTTTTGTTAGCGGTTCATAATGTGGATGATTACCAGCAATTGGTCAATCTTCTGCTTAAAAGTCGTGTCGTATTGACTCTGCATTACAAAATGAATTTTGATCGCAATATTTGCGGTATCTGTGAAAATGTTGCTGTAATCGGTGAAAGTCATGAACGGCTTTATGTTAATGTTAGGATTGTTCCTGCTATAAGTGTATTAAAACATGATGCCCGTTCAAGGGTTTTTCTTAACAAATCTGTTCCTGAAATCATAAATCAAGTTTTCCAGGAAGAAACTAGAAAATACGGTCCTGTTCTTTTTAAAACTCAGTTGTTGGACATGTCTGGTTATCCAAAGGAGGAAATTGTTACTCAGTTTAATGAATCTAATTGGGACTTCGTTAACAGACTTATGGAGAAGGTAGGTATCTATTATTATTTTGAACAGCCTCAAGGACCGGCAAACAGTTTTGCTATGTATGAGACTATGATAATGATGGATAATTTGATGTTTGAACAGTTTCTGATGGAAAAGGATTTCTCCGTTAATCATGAAAATGTTGATGATATAAGATGTATCCATAATTTTGAGATGAATTTCAGCAGGGTTTGTGCAAATGTTGTGGGGAGAGGCTATGACTGGGATACTACAAGAACACAGAAAGTTAAACCTAAATCCCAGCATGAAGCGCTGTTTTCGGATTCATCCTCTGATTTATTCAAAGATGTTGCCAACACTGTAATGGAGCATTTTGACAGTTCTTTTCTGAGCGGTAACGTTGATTTGTATACTAATGTGGCGGCTCAGAGGAATACTGCATTGGCAGAAACCTGCACTGGTGTATGTGCAAATCCTACTATGGCTAGCGGTCGATTATTTACTGTACTCCCTAACCGTTATATAAAGGAAAAAAATTGGTTTGCGGTATGTTTAGAACACGTAGGGGTTCAGGCTAGTTACATTGTTGCTGGGCTCGGTGTAGACGGTGAGGTAGGAAAAAGCTTTTATGAAAACCATATTTTGGCAATTCCTGCAGATGTTCAGTATAGAACACCGCTAAAAACGAAGGTGCCAAAATTCTACGGGGTACTTCCTGCTACCGTTGAAGGGGCTGATGGAGCCACAATGGCGTACCTTGACGAACTAGGACGCTACAAGATTAAGCTGCCTTACGATGACGCATCTAGAGAAAGCGGACAATCATCATGCTGGGTAAAACTTATGACACCGTACGGTGGTAGTGATGCTTCAACTGGTTTTCACTTTCCGTTGCTCAAGGATGCTCAGGTCCTGATTGGATTTGTTGAAGGTAATGTTGATAGACCGTATATTGCTGGAACTATACAGGATAAAAGTGGAAGTATTGTGAACAGCTCGAACAGCTATTGTAATATGATAAGAACTCCTGCAGGAAATCTGATGGTGCTAGGAGATTTACCTAATGATGATTATTTCTATCTTATCAAAAATGGATACGGATATAGAGTTCTTGGTACACCTCCAAATGAAATACTTAGTAAATATTAGGGTAATAAAAAATGGATAAATCTGAAATAAAGATAACTAAAAATGATGTCTTGAAAGGAATATCCGGACGCACCTATTTAGATGACATAACATTTGATGGAAAGGATTGCTTTCCGGAGGCTTTTCACGAATACAACGTTTCGGGATCTGTCTGTGATTTTTTTAATGAAGAACTCGATTTTGGAGAGCATGTTTTTGATAAGTGTGTTTTCAAAAGTATGGATCTGAGAAAGTGGCATCTTAGATCGGCATCATTCTATTCGTGCTATTTCGAAGATTGTCTGTTTTCAAAGGATTTAGAACGGATAACTGTCAATAACTGCCAATTTAAGAATATGGATTTTTCCGGTTCGAATGTGGAGAACCTATCCTTTTATGGATGTAAATTTGAGGATGTGAGCTTTGCTTCTAGTGAAATTTCCTCCTGTAATTTTTCCGAATGTATACTTGAACGTTGCAGTTTTGAAAAAATACGGCAGGATTGTAAGAATGTTTTTCAGAAATGCAGTTTTACTGGGATTAATTTTTCAAAAAGTTCGATTCCAAGAATTCATCTGCTAGACTGTGCTGAATTCGTTGATGTTGATTTCTCCGGTTCAGAACTTACTTCTGCTGTATTAAGCGGAATTTCTGCAGGTGGAGAGACAAAGGTAAGGTTTGATAATGCGGTTCTTGCTACTACCAATTTTGAAAAATCCCATTTCTTCGAAAATGCCTTCCAGAATACAGTTCTAGATCGAACTGTTTTTAGCGGAAGTGATTTTAATAAAATGGAATTTAAGGGACAGAATTTATCCAAAGTGTGGTTTGATGGTTGTAATATAAAGGATTGTCTGTTTGAAGGTTGTAATATGTACGGTGCAAAAATGAACGAAGCCACGTTATCCAATGTCCGTTTTTTAAAAATCGATGGAACTGGAATATTTGCGCAGAAATCTGTAATGAAGGGATGTGATTTCCTACAGAGTAATTTGGATTACATGGATCTTTCTTATGCACAACTGATGGGGTGCAACTTTCGCAATTGCAGTATGAACGGTATGACCAGACATGATTTTAAAGGCGAAAAATCTTTTTTTGAATCATGTTCGTTGAAAAATGTGTTGGATAAAGATCAGGATCTTTATGATGCTGAGCACTTCTACTAGGGAGGAATTATGTTTGCGTGTACTTCTATGAATGGTGTGGCTCAAGCTATAGCGGTAACGGATGTTTGCAAAACACCTACTCCTGGAGGCCCTGTTCCTATGCCATACCCCAATATCGCAATGCTTAATATGGCAAATCCGAGTACTACGGTTAAAAATGTTGTTGTACTTGGAATGCCAGCCTGCAATGTCAAAACAGAAACCACTCTTTCCAACGGCGATGAGGCTGGGGTTAATATGGGGGTTGTCTCCAACAAGATAATGGGTCCGTGCACTTTCAAGACATCAAGCCAGAAGGTTAAATTCGGTGGTAAGCCTGCTGTTCATGTGACTTGTCAGACTGGACATAACGGAAAGAGTAATCCGAATGCCATGGGTTCTGTTATGGTTCCGTCACAAGGCCTTGTTGATGTGAGTTAACATGGATACTGTTTTAGAAAAGATAAAGAAAAATACTGATGCAGAGCATCATGATTATCAAATTGATGATTTAACAGCAAACATTCCTGTAAAAGGAAAGGCTGTAGTGATTGGTTTAATTCGAGAAGAATATCTGCTGCGGAAGTCGGTAAATGGAAAAAATATAGATTTTAAGGCTTCGGCAGCATCGGATATTTTCATTTCCCTTGAAAACGGGGATGTAGTCCTATACGAAATCATAGAGGATTCAATTTTTATTTTAAACATTCTGTCATTTTCGAAAAATCGCAGGATGTGTGAATTTGTTCTTCCGATGGATGCAGGAATTCGAAGTTGCGGAAACCTGGCATTGGCAGCTGACAGTGTTTCATGTAAGGCTCAGATTGTGAATACCATAGCGCAGCATATCAGTAGCAGTTCTCAAAATTATAGTCTGAAGGCGGAAAGAGCAGATATTAATGCCAAGTTACTGGAAGAAAATATTCAGACTAATGTTCAGTACATGAATATCCAAAAAAGTGAAATTTCCGGTATTTATGACGCTCATCACGCCAACAGTAATATAAAGGTTGATAAAACTTATTCATTGGCGGCGGATTTTGTAAAACTTGATGCCAACGGACATGTGGATATAGATGGCAAAAAAATTAATTTGGGATAATTAATGATTAATTCAAGTATTGTTGAACTAGGAACAAAGGCTCCGCTTTTGGGACTAGAAGGAAAGGATCTTGATGACACGCCTGAAATGACGAAGTTAACAGACGAAATTAGTAATCTTTCTTCCGTTACCAATCATAAGGATGCCAATTGGACTCTGGTTGAACAGTGTTCAAGGGTTATTCTGAGAGATTATGTAAAACACTTCCAGGTGGCATGTTATTACGGTCAGAGTCTGATTAAAACCGGTTTGGGACTGCAGGGTATTGCGGCCGGAGCATGTGTTTTTGACGGTATCTGTAAAAATTTCTGGCAGGATGCCCTTCCTTCCGCAAAAAGGAAGAAAGGTCGTTTTAATTCCATTAATTTCTGGGTGGAACAGGTATCACAGTACCTTGAATCCTACGACGGGGGTGACATCCCTCAAGAAACAGTGGATGAAGCTGTGGAGATGATGACAGCACTCGACAGTACGCTATATGAGATTGACGAGGAAAACGCCCCCAATCTTCGATATATTATAAACTTGATTAAAGGTCTGCCGGTAAAATATCCTGAACCTGAGGCTGTTCAGCCTGATAATGCAGAATCTGGGGCAGTCATGCAGGATACTGCACAAAACCAAGGAAGCAGTGTTTCTAAAACCGAACCTCAGATTCAACAGTTGCCGCCTGCAGTGCAGGCGCAGCAGAATCCTGTTCCTGTTGCACCTGCCACTTCTAGTTCTTCGAGCAACATTCCTGTAAAAGTTGATATTCCAGATAATGCTAGCAATGAACAGAAACTGAAGGTTGCCTCCCGTCTAATTGGTGAAGTGGCTGATGATATATTTAAGAATGATGTTTTTGATCCATTGTGTTACAGACTTAGGAGAAGAGCTGCGTGGATTTCTATAAAAAGTATTCCATACAATGAAAATAATGTTACCCGAATTCCTTCTCCGAATCAGGAAATCAAGAATTCTATTGAAAAACTGTTTCTCAGTAATCAGTTCGAATTGGTCTTGAAAATGGTTGAACCTAGAGTGACTGTTTACCTATACTGGCTTGATTTATCATATTATTCGTGGAAGTCATTGGTTGAACTGAAAAAAGAAGCTGCTGCCAATGAGGTTGCGGTAGCTGTTTCCTCCTTATCCAAGAGAATCAAAGGGGTTGAGAATCTTTGTTTTGATGATGGTACTCCGATGAGCTGTAATGAAACAAAGGCGTGGATTTTGGGTTTAAGTGAAAATTGTGATACAAATCGCCAAAATATAGACGTTATACAGAGTAACATAAGCAATGTTATCAATGAAAGTATGTCTAGATTTGAGGATGCTTTGCAGATTCTTGAAAATTACATAAAGAGTTCGCATGGTATTGATAAACTCAGGTATGAGACGGTTCTTGCTTATATTTTTGCTAAGAATAAAAGGACGGAACTTGCCTTAGGTATAATTCAGGAAATTTTGAAAACATTGGCTGATAACCGTCTAGCTGAGTGGAATACGGATATAGCTACGGAAATTTACAGCTATTCTTTTGATGTTTTCAAATTATGTGAAAAAATTGATAGTGCTCAGATGGTTTTAACTAAACTGGCAAAAATTAGTCCGACGATAGCTGTTACCAAGTCTTATGTCGATGAGTAGTGCTAGTGTTTGATTTATATTAGGAGTGTAAATTATGGCAGGACAAGAGGGATCAATCGCCCCAAAAGAGAGAGTTAATATTGTATACAGGCCGGCAACAGGAGATGCAAAGGAGGAAGTTGAACTTCCATTGAAGGTTTTGGTAATGGCAGATTTTACTCATGCAGAGGATGAGCGAGCCATAGAAGATCGTAAGCCTATAAATATAAATAAAGATAATTTTAATGATGTTCTCGGTGCTCAGAATATATCGTTAGATATGAGTGTTAAAAATAAACTGTCTGAACCTAAGGAAGGGGAAGATGCAGGAACAATGGCTGTTAATTTAAAAATTAGCAACATTAAAGATTTTGAACCGGATCAGATCATTAAACAGGTTCCTGAACTGGCCAAACTGTTGGAATTAAGAGAGGCTTTGAAGGCTCTTAAGAATCCACTGAGTAATGTTCCGGATTTTAGAAAGAAAATTCAGGAGCTTGTTTCTGATCCTGAACAGAGAGCTGCACTGATGAAAGAGTTGGGCCTGGGTGAAGAAGATAAGTAGAAGAGGTTATGATAATGGCTGAAGAATTACAACAGAATGGTGCTCAAGCAACTGTAAATTTTCTAGATGAGATTGTAGAGACAACTAGATTAAAACCTGAAGATGAGGCTTATGACGTAGCAAAGGAAGGTCTAAAGACTTTATTAAAGGATTTGGTAAAACCGCAATACCAAGGTGCCAAGATTAACGGTGATCTCGTTGATATGATGATAGCCGAACTTGATGCCAAGTTGTCAAACCAGGTTAATGAAATTATCCACAACGAAGATTTCAAGGCTTTGGAAAGTACGTGGAGAGGTTTGAAGTTCCTCGTTGATCGTACTGATTTCCGTGAAAATGTAAAAATTGAAATGGTGAATGCAGCCAAGCAGGATTTGTTGGATGATTTTGAAGATGCTCCTGAAATTATGAAGAGTGGTCTGTATCAGACAGTTTATACTTCAGAATATGGTCAGTTCGGTGGTCAGCCATTCGGAGCTATTGTAGCAGACTATGATTTTGGTTGCGGTGCTCAGGATTTAAAGCTCCTCAAGGATGTAGCTTCGGTGGCTGCCATGAGTCATACACCGTTCATTACTGCTGCTGGAACTTCATTTTTCGGTATTGAATCATGGGATGAATTGCCTAAATTAAAAGATTTGCATTCCGTATTTGAGGGCCCTCAGTATGCAAAATGGAATTCATTCAGGGAAAGTGAGGATTCTAGGTATGTAGCGCTTACATTACCAAGATTCTTGCTGAGACTTCCATACGGAAAAGATACCATTCCTTGCAAAACATTTAATTTCTCTGAAAGTACTTCCAGAGGAGATTCCGATTTCTGCTGGGGGAATACCGCATTTGCATTCGCAAGCCGCCTGACAGACAGTTTTGCTAAATATCGCTGGTGTGCAAACATTATCGGACCTCAGAGCGGTGGTGCGGTAGAGGATCTTCCTTTATTCCAATATGAAGAAAACGGTGAGATTAAAAACAAGATCCCGACCCAGGTGCTTATTTCAGAAAGAAGAGAATACGAATTGGCTGAGGAAGGCTTTATTGCGCTGACTATGCGTAAAGGTTCTGATAATGCCACTTTCTTCAGTGCCAACAGTGCACAAAAACCTAAGACTTTCGGAAACACACCAGAGGGTAAAGAGGCAGAAATGAACTATCGTCTTTCAACCCAGTTACCTTACATGATGGTGATAGATCGTTTGGCACACTACATTAAAGTGTTGCAGAGGGAGAATATCGGTTCATGGAAGAACAGAGGAGAGTTGGAGAGTGAACTTAATAAATGGGCTAGTCAGTATGTTACTGAAATGGACAATCCTGAACCGAGTGTACGTAGCAGAAGACCTTTAAGAGCATGTGAGATTACAGTTTCTGATGTTGAAGGAGATCCAGGCTGGTACCAGGTTTCAATGAAAGTACGTCCTCATTTCAAATATATGGGAGCTTCTTTCACTCTGTCTCTAGTTGGTAAACTGGACAAGAAATAATAAATATCTTTTCAGATATTTTCTGTTGAAGAGTTGCTATTTTTATAGCAACTCTTTTAGGCATAAGTTATGTATTGCGAAACTTTACTGGAAAGAATAAGAAATCAATACAACTCCAAAACTCCGCGAGGAACCGAAGAGGAACGTCTGATTGCGTCAATAACCAGAAATCTTGATAAAATTCTAAATCATCAGCAGGGTGGTGCCCTTGCCGCTGTTGAACTAGGACTACCCGATTTTAATTCTGCTCGCTTTGGTGATGGATTGCAGAATATCTATGGTATGGGAAAGGTTATAGAGCAGTGTATAACCAAATTTGAACCAAGAGCCAATGATGTTAGGGCGGAATATATTCAGGATGAAAAAAATCCGCTTCAGTTGTCATTCAAGATCAGTATGTCGGTAAGAAACGGCAGACTCCTTATCCCTCTGGTTTTTGAAACAGTCATGGGAATGGATGGGGTTATATACGTGCATTCTTCAGCATCGAATACATAAGTAAACGATCCATAATAACCTTTAAGGTAATTATGGCTTTTGCTTAGTCTAAGTGATTTCACTGAAAAGTGAATGAACTACGTTATGAGAGAATG
>ONPL01000162.1 GCA_900319705.1 uncultured Pseudomonadota bacterium
AGAAGCAGCTGAATGGTGAACAGCAGTCCGCCTCCAAAGGCCAGCAGTGCAAAAGGCATATAAGGCATTTCGAAAATATTACTAAATTCCATCAGTTGGTTCCTCCATCCTGGTTCTGTGGTACTGGGTGATCTGTTCCGGAGCGGCCGGCTGCAGGTACAGATCCTGTGTGTGTGATCTGAGCTTAAAATAGCTAAGGATCTAAGCAGACAATATACATTTTTTTGAGCGTGCTTTTGCGTTTAAGCTCACACTTATTAATTTACATAGGGATTTTTTTAGAAAAAATAAAGATTTTATTGTGTAAAAAATATTCAATTAGGGATTTAACTTCCCTGAACAGTCACAGGTTGCTGCAGGGATGTCCGGATCGGTCGCAGCGAACTGATGATCTAAGGAAACAGAAACAGCTCAGCATGATCCCAGGGGAAAATCCTAATTTGATAAAAAAAGTCAAGGTGATAAAATATTACCCGTATTTGTAATTGAGTTCTTTGTTAAACTGTCCGCCATGAAACGTCTGTGTGAAAAAAAATTTTTAGCACTCTGCCTTGTTCCATTTCTGGGGATCTGCTGTGCCCGTGCAGAGGAGCCCGAACCGCAGATGTTGAAAAATTCACCGCTGTCGCTACAGAAGCCAGGATCTTCACAGAGTGAACCGCAGCAGACACCTCTGTCAGAGGATGTCTCATCTGAAAAAGGTACTGAATCCGTTGACAGTGATTCCCAGACCGAAACGGTGATTTATGATGAACTGGATTTTGATTCCTCCCTCTATGTTGCAGGTTTCTTTGAAAACGTATTCAATGTTCAGCATGATTCACCGAATCAGATGTACCGGGTGGTAAAGCTTAAAAGAACTGTCTATATTGATCCCGCACTTGATTTCAACAGTTATACCTTTGAAGGTTACGACAGTGTGGAGCAGGGGCCTGAATTCGGTGTGATAACAGAGGATCACCGGCGTCTGACCTATACCATGTCCGATCTGACCAGACTGCACCGTAAAAACGGTATATCCCCGCTTTCCGACAGCTTCGTCCTGGTGCGTAATGAAACCGACGAGCATCTTGTCACCACCAGAACCGAGGTGGATGTAACGGTCTATTTCAGTTTTGATCCCCTGTCCATCAAGCAGTGGTACATCAAAAACTACGGACTTGATACCTATGAAGTCAGCACCCGCAATTATGAACTAGGACTCTATCCGCGTCGCGGCTACGGTCTTGACGGGGTGCCATCACTTGATCTTAATGTTATTCCGGTGTGGAAATCCGGGATCACCGGCAAGGGAGTCAACGTAGCTGTTTTTGATACCGGTGTAGATCCCAACAATCCGGATCTCAAAAACAAGCTGGATATGAAAAAGGCGCAGGATCTTTCCGGTTATCTGTATCCTATTGATTTTACCAGCGGCAATTCCCACGGCACCAGGGTGGCGGGTATTATCGGGGCTGAAGCCGGAAATCTGCTGGGGGTCAGAGGGATTGCATATGACGCCCGGCTGATCCCGGTTATTCCTGACTACCGCGATATCTATGCTTTGAACTATTCCTTCCCGTATTTCATGCAGTTGTCCAGAGATCTTGTCATAAGTTCAAGTATCGGGGCGGAGCCCGGATCTATCGACAACTTCATGAATGAAAATGATCGGGCTGATCGGAAGGCTGTTGAAAGGTACCTGAAAAACAATGTGGTAATCAACCAGTCCATCGGGAACTATTATTCCGCCTGGTACCGTGAGAAGAAGGAGGGTTCCGGTAAGCTGAGCTTCTATTATACCGCCTGCAGGTTCTATAACATCGGCTGCCAATTTGCCCAGATTTCATCCCTGGGACTTGCCCCGCTGGTTAACGGCATTGCCGCCGCCGACTCCAACGGACATCATTCCTATTACTCCAATTCAAGTGCCAGCAATCTGGTTACCGCCTTCGGCGGTACCCGCAATGATACCACTGACGGTATGATTAATTATTCCCGCGGAATTATGACCACCGATCTGACCGGTCTGTCCAACGGAACCACCGGTATTTACTGTTCGATGCTTTCTGAGGATTCACTGCTGCGCCGGTTCTGTGACGGAACGGTGGATGAAAACTACAACGGTGACTATACCAGTGAAATGAACGGTACCTCCGCGGCAGCCCCGATGGTCTCCGCGGTAGTGGCGCTGATCCGTCAGGCCAACCCGAAACTTACCTGGGCCGATATCAGGGACATCCTGATTAAGTCCTCCTCCTACCGCAATCTAGCCGCCTATATGGCAACCAGCGACCGTTACAATATCTGGTTTGAGGACGGGGCCAATCTGATTGTGGAGGACGAGACGGTGACCAACGGTGCCGGCTACCGTTTCAGCAATCTGTTCGGTTTCGGACTGATTGACGCCTACCGCGCAGTGACCATGGCAAAAAACTACCGTGCCGGCAGTCTGGCTTCGGCCAATGAAAAATTTCTCAGACCGGAAAAACTTAAAATTGACCGCCTTACCTTCAAGGCTGCCGGTAATGTGGCGGATGCCATGACCATCAGTACCGCCACCAGCAGATCAAACCGAAAAATATCCTCGGTTGCCCTGGTTATTTCTCCGGAGATTTTCTCCAGTCTTGCCGATGCGCCTGACAGCTGCGACAGCGTTATATCCTATTACCGTAAAGGAAGCTATTATAAGAATAATTATCTCAACAGCGCCTGCCGCACCAGTGATCTGACTTTTGCCCAGATCGAGGTTATTTCCCCGTCGGGAACCAGAAGCATTCTCAAGAGCCTCGGCTCTGTAATAACCTATGTGGTGGATCCGGATAATCCGTGGGAGCTGTTTTCAAATGCGTTCTACGGTGAGAAGGCGCAGGGAAACTGGCAGGTGCGGATCATTTTTTCCAGAGGTGAGCGTTCTACCAGACTGACCTCGGAGGATCGTGAGATTGTGGTGACCGCCAACCGTTCCGCCGATCGTGTTATCACTGTTCCTGCAGTGCTGAAACTTTTTCCACTGGTCAGCGGAGAAAAATAAAAATGCTTTTTAACAATAAATTATTCCGAAAAATTTTTTTCTGTGCATTGGTTACTTCCGGTATGTTCACTTCCTCCGAGGCAAGAGATCTTAAAATCGGCCATCAGATCTACAGTGTATACCCGATCAGCATCTCCGGAGGAAGGGTGGTTGACAGCCAGATTATTCCGGCCGGAACGGTAAAGCTGATCGAGGATAATATCGCTGACGACGGCACCGTTATAATCCGTGACCGGCTTGTGCTGGGGTATTTTACCGGAACCAGATTTATCCAGGGGCTTCTAACCGATCATATTCTATTTACCTGCCGCGGCAGACCCTGCAATCCAACCGGTAAAACAGTCACCGCACTCAATGAAAAAACATTTTCATACGTGGTAGGTGCGGAAAATCTTTCCGACTGGTTCTCTTTAATCGAACTTCTGCAGAAATCAACCGAGGTAAAGGCGGTGTTCCCGACCTTTATTAATGACGCCAGAGGCAAGTTCACCATCTCCGATGTTCATATCAACGGGGTAATGGAGAAAAAATTCTATTACGATCAGGAACACCGCCGCTGATTTCCCGGTCTTGCTCCCGTTTTCTTAACTGTGCTGTCCGCAGTACCGCAGCGGCATGAAATTCCCGCGCAGTCTACGTCACAAAAGAGAAAATTTAATAGAAAATTTAATTAAGTATTTGCTTTTTAAAATTTCTCATTAATTTATCATATGGTTAAATTATATGGTTGGTGTTTGTTTCCCGTGACAGGAGAAAATTCATGCATAAAAAATTATCTGTGCTGCTGGTGTCGATGCTTCTGGTTTCAATGCCCGCTGCTGTCGGCGTTTATGCCGCCGATGCTCCGTTTGCCGAAATTGACAAGGCGAATATTTTTCTTAAGGACTTTGAAAAGGAGGTTGAAAGAGCCAACGGTGCCAGCAATACCCGCTTTTTCAACAAACAGGAGGCTCTTACCCGTATTAAACGTCTTAATGAACAGTATCCAGATGATCCGCGGGTAAAGGACATGATGAAACGTGCCTCCATCGCACTGCAGAAGAGCATGGGCGGATTTCATGAGATTACCCCGGATATGCTTGCCTACAAGAATAATGAAAAACAGCTGCGGGAACGCTACCGTGATTTGAACCGGAGTAAATGGGAGGAGGCGATCAGAAGCCGCCAGGCCATCACCAAGGCATTTCCTTCCCCGGATCCTGAAGCGGAGGGAGCTACGGACATCATCGGCAAATATGTGGTACTTGAGAATGTACAGTATCCGACCAATCATTTTCTCGGTGCCACCGGAACCTATCTGTACGTAGGTAAACCGTCCACCGGCTTCTACTATCTTTCCATGGACGGGCGCAACTGGGCCGGAGCCTATGAGGCTATCCGCAGATACCGCAGCCTGGTTGATTCAACCCTGGGGGATAATCTGACCCTTTCGGTACTCGGCAAGGTTACCGAACCGGTAATGGAGTCACCTGACCCTTCTGCCGAAAAGAAGGGGAATTTCCACTGGGGATGGGTGGTTGAACCTGAGATTATCTACGCCGGAGAGAGGGTGGCCGCTGTTTATGATCCGTCCAATGATAAATCAGGATATTTCTACGGAGAGGATGAGGTAGAGAAGATCAAGGACAACTGGTATACGGTCAAATCCATTCCTGACAATGTAGATCCTAAGAGACTGATGGAGATTTTCGCCACTGCCATCAAGGAGAAGAATTACAAACTCTACCTGGACTGCATCTATCCGGCCCGCAGAAAGACCGATATCGGAACCTCGCTGCTCGGATATCACTGGGATCTGCACCAGTACCGCTTTGACGAGGAATATGTCTATGTCGAGTTTGATGAGCCGAAAATTACGGTGCTGAAGGGCTTTGATGATAACAATGATCTTGATAATTATTTCCTCAATCCGGAACAGCGTGAGCAGATCACCAAAATGTCCGGTGAGAAAGAGGAGATGGCTATTGTGCTGAGCCGTGCATTTGACAAGAACGGAAAGCAGGTTGGTTCAAAGAACCGTCATGAACTGCGCCGCAAGGGCAACGGCAGATGGTATGTCAATACTTACGACGTGCGTTTCTGACAGAGGAGGCTGATATATGAAACTGTCAAAATTTTTTATCAATCTGCTTGCTGCAGGAACTGTCTCAATGCTGTGCTGCGCCGGTGCCGCAGCTGAACCGATCAATTCGCTGGATGCCGCCGCCGGAGAGGTGAGCGGAAGTGCGGTGGATGAAAAGGTCAAGGAGGTGGACGGCCGCAAGTATGCTGAAAAACGTTCAAAGATTTATTTTGAAACCTTCAAAAAGGCCTATGACTGTATCATGGCTGATCTTCCGACTGCCAAGGATGTTCCGGAGAGAGTCGGTCACTTTGTGGTTCTCGACAAGTGCAAAACCCAGGTTAAACTTTTTACCATGGCCAGAATTAATCTTGAAGGCGGACCTCAGCTGAAATTCCTTAATGATGCCGAGAAAAAGCTGATCATTGAGGATGCCACCAGAATCGACCGTTTCCACAGCAAGGTGGTTCCGCTTTTCAATATGGTAATGCAGCTGACCGACCGTAACACCCAGACTCTTAAAATGATCGGTTCGATCCAGAATGTTCACTGGTGGTACGTGGATAACGGTGAACAATACCGCAGCAGACTCAAGGAGATTGACAAGCTGTTCAATGAGTACTACAACCTGAAAGAGAAATGTACCATCACCAGTGAGTATGCTGACTGCAGTGCCCGCGTCCTCAAACAGATGGAGGGAATACTAAAAAAATTCCAGGCGTATTTCAGCTGGGATGTTAGAGGTTATAGTTTCCGCGCTATCAGCAGAGGGACTTTTCTTTATGATCTCGACCGGCACACCAGATGCTTTATTCCTCATCTGCAGGATTTTCTGAATGAGTTTAAACGACTCTCCGGAGAGGTTAAGAAGATCCGTGACAACTATAAAGCCAACGGAGAGCATGAAGCCTTATATGCTTTCAGTGTAAAATCGCCTTTCATGCATGATATTGTTAAAACATCAAACTTCCCTCAGGCAATTGAAAAGATGGCTACAACTCTTCAGGAAACCTTTGACAGTCTGTACACCTATACTGAAAATCTGCCTAATACCGAACTAGGCAAATTCCTGACCCAGGCTGATCTTCCGGATTATACCAGTATGGCCAAGGATACTTCTTCAGGAAAATACAGCTACATCAGATCTGTAAAAATCGCTCTGTTCAAGATTCTGCTCAATACCAAGGATAAGAACGGCAGACCGCTGGTGCACAATGTAGACTTCAAGGCTCCGCTCCTGTAACGGCCCTGATTTTACTTTGTTATAACAGGAACGGCGGTTCCTATGCGGCCGCCGTTAATCAGCACCTGGCGGATCCTTTTTCGCATGCTTATTTAGATTGGAGATTTTATGCCGGATTTCGGAAAACTTGAATACTCTGCGAAGGAGATGAATTTTATCTACCGAGGCACAGTCTACGCCGTATCGGATTACCCCTATGAACCATGTCTGTATCTCAAAAAGGACGGACGGCTCCTCTCGGTGATCCATAACAGTTTCACTGTCGATAATCTGATCCGTGTTTTTTCGGAAGGCGGTTCGGTGCATGATGTTGATCGTGAATCAACTGCCTATGATGAAGCTGCATTCAGCAGAGTTCTTGCGGCGGTTGTGGACAGCGGACGATCGGACGTGGATTTTACATTCGCTGCAAAAAAACTTGCACCGGACTGTCAGGATCACTAAACTTCGGCTGCTGTTTGCTGCCGTTGTATTAAGAAGTAACGGAAATGTCAATTCTCCATAATAACGTCGTGATAGGAAAATTTTATTTTCATTTATTCTTATCAAAAAGTGAAATATTGGCAGTTTAAGTGGGTTATGGGATAATGACAGTGACAGAGCATTGCTACGCTTCAGTCACTTTGTGAGCAGCGGACCGGAGAAAAGATTTTTTCAGCTGTGATGAGTAATCGTATTCAGAGGTAGAACATAATGTTGAAGTCTATAGGGAACGGAGCGGAATTATTTCACGAATTAATTGAAAGCAACTGTTATTACGTGGATAAGACTCCTTTTATCAGAACCGTGTTTAAAGAAAACACCTCGAAAGTCATGCTCTTCACCAGACCGGGACGTTTCGGTAAAACGCTTACCTTGTCCACCTTCTATGACTTTCTTTCTCTG
>ONPL01000062.1:0-11305 GCA_900319705.1 uncultured Pseudomonadota bacterium
TCAGACTGTTTGATAAAGTCAGGATAAACAATCAGACAGGATTTATATACGGTCGGAGACAGAGTGGCTCCTACCTTGTTAAAGACATTGATGGAAATACTATTTCAAGTGGTATTTCCTATAAAAAGTTAAACCTTATTGAAAAAAGAAAAGGTTGGATTGTTGATTTTAAACAATCTTAATTAGCATCAAAGGTTATTATGGAGCGTTTACAATATTGATGTATATATTACCGGAAGTAATTCAAAATTTCTGTCCTCAGACATTATGACAGAATTCAGAGGCAGAGGGGATGAAATTCATATTGCTCCGCTGTCATTCTCAGAGTTCTATCCAGCATCAGGGAAAACTCAAGCTGAAGCATGGAATGAATACCTCTACTACGGAGGACTTCCCTACATATTGTCTGAACATGATGATGAGTCAAAAAGCTTATACCTTGAGCGGCTGAACAGCGAAATCTATCTCAGGGACATATGTGAAAGATACGATTTACGGGATGCTCACGCAATGCAATCAGTTATGAAGGTAATTTCTTCATCAGTCGGCTCTCTCTCAAATGCTCAGAAAATTTATGATACTTTCAGAAGCAGTGGTGATAAGAATTTATCCATGCCAACCATTTCAAACTATCTAAGATATCTGCAGCAAAGTTTCCTGATCCAGAAAGCTGAAAGATACAACATCAAAGGAAGGAAATATATCAGTACTCCGTCCAAGTACTACTATACAGACCTGGGTCTTAGAAATGCACTGCTGAATTTTCGCCAGTTTGAAAAAACTCATCTTATGGAAAACGCCATCTATAATGAACTGATCTACAGAGGTTTCAAAGTGGATGTAGGAATCGTTGAAATAAGACTCAACGAAAACGAAAAAACACATAGAAAACAACTGGAAGTTGACTTTGTAGTTAACCGCGCAGGCCAGCGCTACTATATCCAGTCTGCATTCTCACTGCCTGACAGTGAAAAACTTAAGCAGGAACAGGCTTCACTGATACATATCCCGGACTCTTTCAAAAAAATTATCGTTGTCGGCGATGATCAAAAAACATGGAGGAATGAATACGGCATCACAATTACGGGAATTTACGAATTTATGCTTAACGAGAACAGTCTGGACATCTAAAAGATTTCATGAAGTAAGTGTTGAGGGGGGAAAACTCCATACTGCACCGGGCTGCAGCATGGCCTCCACCGATCATCAGGTACTTCGATATAGGCTACCCAATCCAGGGCTCAGTGCACGTTGAAGCTGACATAGAACTTCTTATATTCAAGGAGCTATCGATCAAGATATCGTCTTATCATTAAAGAACTGAATGACATATCCGGTGGTTGCCTAATAATCAATCCTCTTTCCCTCCCCAAATTTGATAAAACAGGGCTTTTTATTCATTATCACTCTTACCTGTACAAATTCTGTTCATTTTGTGATCAATATTTGTATTTTAAAAAATAAAACATCGCATTTCTTTATTCCCGGACAGGTTTTGATAAACTAGTAATAATAAATCTTTGACTGACTTCAATAGGTTCACTATGAAAACTACCAGAAATTCCGAAAATTTTAAGGTACGGCTGGTTTGGTTCCTTTACAGTTCTCTTTCTGTACTGCTGATCTCAAACGTAGTTGTATTCATGCTGCAGAAATAGTCCGGCACATCTGGCGGATCGCCTCCTGAGGCGTCCTCCGTTGGTGCTGGTGTGTCTTCTCTTTTTTTCTCCTATTTTCATTATTCCTTCTGTTTTTACATACGTCCGGCAGCTGTTCTTTTGTTATGTTCCTTTGTGTCAAAATATCCTGTTTTCACTTATAATGACACAGAGAGTTCAATAATTTTCAACAATCACTACAGGTTTAAACGCTATGTCAGACTTACTCATCCGCAATGCAACCATAGTAAATGAAGATCAGATCTACAACGCTGATGTAAAGATCTCAAACGGGATCATTGAGCAGATCGGCACCAATCTGAGCGACAGTAATGTTACAGAAACAATAAATGCCGACGGACTGCACCTGCTTCCCGGGGTTATCGACGATCAGGTTCATTTCCGAGAACCGGGTGCGACACACAAGGCAACAATTGCCAGCGAAAGCCGTGCCGCCGTGGCAGGCGGGACCACCTCATTCATGGACATGCCGAACACCAGTCCTCAGACCACCGATCAGGAACAGTTCAATGCCAAGCTGGCAACTGCAGCCGCAACTTCAGTAGCCAATTACGGATTTTTCCTCGGAGCCACCAACAGCAATCTCGAGGAAATCAAAAAAGTCGATCCTAGAAAATGCCCGGGGATCAAAATTTTCATGGGTTCTTCAACCGGAAACATGCTGGTGGATCACCAGAACGTACTGGAGGATATTTTCAGGGAAAGTCCGGTTCTGATTGCCACCCACTGTGAAAAACCGGAAATCATCAGTGCCAACGAGCAGAAGGCAAGAGAGAAATACGGCGAGGACGTGCCGGTACGGGAACATCCCAACATCCGATCCAGAACCGCCTGCATCGAATCAACCAGGATCGCCTTCAATCTTGCCAAAAAACATCACGCCGATCTGCACATACTGCACCTGTCAACCCGTGAGGAGGTGGAACTTCTGAGTGAACTTAAGCAGATCCCGTTCGCTGAAAAACATATTACCGCGGAAGCCTGTACACCGCATATTGCATTCACCGACAGCGACTATGAACAGCTCGGAACCAGGATTAAGTGCAATCCGGCAGTAAAAACCGCCGGTGATCGGGATGCTCTGCTGTGGGCGCTCAAAAACAACGTGGTGGATCTGGTGGCAACCGACCATGCACCGCACCTTATGGAGGAAAAGAACAACACCTACTTCAAGGCACCTTCCGGGATCCCGGTAATTCAGCATTCACTCACCCTTCTGCTGGAACTTTACCACGAAGGGCGCCTCACTCTTGCCGATATCGTCCGGCTGTCATCCCACAATGTGGCCAGACGCTACCGGATCTGCGATCGCGGATTCATCAGGGAGGGATACAGGGCGGATCTGGTACTGGTTAATCTCAATACCGAAAATACCGTCACCCGTGAACAGCTGTTTTCAAAATGCCGGTGGTCCCCGTTCGAGGGCAGAACCTTCCATTCATCGGTTTATGCAACACTGGTTAACGGAGCTGTGGTCTTCCGCGAAGGAAAGATTGTGTCAGACCGCAGGGGTGAACCGCTGCAGTTCAACCGCCGGTAACCCTGCGCACATCCTGATCCCAAAACAGAGACCCGTATTTTCGATACGGGTTCTTTTTTGGGAACTAGTACACACATTGACTTTAGCTCTGTTATATTTCGCGGCAATTATTGCTAGAATCTTATAGGATGCTGTATAACAAGAAATTGTTCCCTGAAAATAACTATAAAAGAGGCATTTCGCAGGATCTGCGTTTTGCTGCAGCGAGGAATTATAACAATGAGTATTATTTCTAAGAAAAGTCTTCTCGGGCAAAAGAAAAAAGAGAAGAGAGAAGCAGAAAATAATTCCAAAAAAGAAAGCAACAAGCCTAAGTATGTTCACAAACACAAGCTGACTTTCTGGGAGAAAATCCCGGTTGTGTCAGGCTTTGTCAGACTCATTACCAATACCTCCATCATCAATGTCATCAAATTCGGATTTGTAATCCTGCTTGTAAACATCGTTATCAATGCCTTTATAACCTATATGAGTCTCGGGGAGCTGGAGGATGCCTTCAGTAGAATCAGTAACAGGGCAACACCGCTGGCTCTGGAGGCCAAGTCTCTGGAATCAAACCTGCTGTCAATCCACAATCAGCTCAATCAGATTATTGCATCTAAAAAGCCTGAAGAAATTGATAAAATGACCGCAGAGCTGGATGAACTGAAACTTAAATACAAGGACGGACTTAAAGAATTCAGAAACTATGCAGCCGACAACCGCATTCTTCAGGAAATCATCGACAGCATGGAAATGCTCTCGGATAAATATATCGAGCAGACCAGGGAACTGCCGACCCTTAAAAAGGAAATCCTGATCAAATCCGTTAAAGTAAACAAGAACAAGGCTTCATTTATTGGACTTGCCAAAACCCTCAACCGAGAGGAAACCTACCTCTACACTTCAATTGATGATTCATTCCTCAGAGACAGTCTGATGGGCGTACAGGCCGCTCAGAACATCATGGAAAATTCAACCATGAAAGCGCTTAATCTTGAACTTCCGGAACAGATTGAAAAGGAGTTCCAGACCAGCAGACAGTATTACCGGGATTTTGATACCAACATGAAAGATCTGAGATTAGAAATCAAAGATCTGGACAACAATATCGGAACCTATGTCACCGCATTCCTTTTTGATACCACCGATGACAAGGGTGTACTGGGGCAGCATCTTGATCTGGTAAAAGAGCAGATTAAAACCGAACAGCTGGCTCAGAATGCGGAGGACATGATCAACAATATCAGAACCTGCATCAGACAGGTTCAGGATATCTCCCTTGCAGTTATTGCCGAAAGCCGGAGCAATGCGGCCACCTCCTTCAATAAAAGCCAGATTATCCAGCTGATTGCCCTGATTGTGGCAATTCTGATTGCAGGAGCCACCGCCAATATAGTTTCCCATTCCATCAAGCTTCCGCTTAACCGGATCCTCAAGGCAATCAGTCTGATGTCCACCGGTGACTACACCCATGAATTCGGCTACAACTCCACCAACGAGTTCGGTGTACTGACCCAGAAGATGAATATGCTGCGTGAACAGTTCGCCACCATTCTGAGGAATATATCCTCGGCCAACAAGGAAATCAACCACGCTGCTGCAATCAACCAGCAGTCCGTGGACAACACGGTTAAAGGTATCAAATCACAGCAGGACATGAGTGATACCGTGGCAGCCTCCGTTGACGATCTGAAGTCAACCGGAGCCCAGGTGGCAGATTCTGCGCACCAGACCTACCAGATTGTGCTTGATGCAGGTACCGCAGTACAGAACGGCTGTCAGATTATTTCCGATAATATCGAGGCAACCCGCCGTCTTGCTGAAAAAATGGTTGATACCGAACATCTGATCAATGATGTAAACGCCATGAGTGAAAATATCGGGGCGGTTATCCAGGTGATCAAGGATGTGGCAAACCGTACCAATCTGCTGGCACTGAATGCAGCAATCGAAGCCGCCAGAGCCGGGGAACACGGCCGCGGATTCGCCGTGGTTGCGGATGAAGTCCGTTCTCTTGCCACCAAGACCGCCGATGCCACCAACGAGGTTAAACAGGTAATCGACAATCTGCATGAAGCAATCAGAAAGGCGGTTGATTCCATGAACGAGTGTTCTGACGAAATGGAGCATTCCATCGACCAGACCTCGGCGGTTAATGATGCTATCGGTAAAATCAACCAGTCACTTGAAACCATCAACAAGTATACCGATTTGATTGTAAATGCAACCGATGCCCAGGAGAGCACCACTACGGAAGTAGCCAAGAACATCCATATGATTGTGGGTATTCTGGAACAGAACGTTCATGAAATCGCCAAGGTTACAGATGCATGTTCAGATCTGAACAAACTGGCCCAGAAACAGACTGATGAGGTTCATAAATTCAAATTCTAAGATCCGGATCTGCGAACCATTCTGAAACTCTGCACCGGCGGTGCGGAGTTTTTTATTACAGGAGTTTAGTCAGACAGTCATTGACAGAAAAAGAAAAATCAGAAGAGACAGAAGGATCTGCAAAATCTGAAATCAGGATCACGGCGTCAGTGCATCAGTTCATCGGCAATCTTTTCAATTTCACTGCGGATATTGACAAAGCACTTAAGGATCATCGGATTAAAATTACCGCACTTGCCGGCAAGGATCATGTCATAGGCATCTTCGTAGCTGAAGGCTGATTTGTAACATCTTTCAGCAATAAGGGCGTCAAACACATCCACTACAGATACCACCTGGGCACTGATCGGGATCTGATCACCTTTAAGATGCTGCGGATATCCCCTGCCGTCCCATCTTTCATGGTGGTACAGTGCTATTTCATAGCCGTACTTGAAAAACGGATCACTGGGATCATCACATCCGATGGTTTTGATAATATCAGCACCCTTGAGAGTGTGCATTTTCATGATCTCAAACTCGTCATTGCTGAAGTGTCCCGGTTTCTGCAGGATATTATCCGGAATGGCGATTTTCCCGATATCATGAAGGGCCGACGCAATGGCGATATCCTCGATATCGAGCTGGGTAAAACCGTATTCAGGATGGGCTCTCGATACTTCAGACATCAGAGCCCTGGTAAAAAATTTAATTCGGTTGATATGCTGTCCGGATTCCAGATCGCGGAATTCAACCAGGGTGGACAGGGCACTGATAAGCTTGGATGACTGTTCTCTGATTTTGGAACTCTGCTTTTCAACCAGATATTCCAGATTGTTCTGGTGCTCAAACAGATCCACCAGGTTGCGCACCCGGTGTTTTACCACCGAAGTTGCAAACGGTTTGGCAATATAATCGGCAATTCCGAGGGTAAAACCGCGGTTCTGTGACTCAATGGACATATCACCGGTAATTACGATTACCGGGATTTTTGAAGAATCGGGAATTTTTTTGAAATGATCGAGGAACTGATATCCGTCCATAACCGGCATAACCAAATCAAGCAGAATGGCCAGGACCCTTCCTTCAGAGCGTTCGAGCACCTCAAGAGCCTGCTGACCGTTTTCGGCCTCCTCTATTTTATATTCATTTTTGAAAATAGCCTTCAGCAGCAAACGGTTGCTGGCCGCATCGTCAACAATGAGCAAAATACCGTCATCAATCATAAAACAAAATGGTAATTAAAGATCTAACTGATACATGTTACTCTAAATCCCGTCCGAGCAGTAGAGCCAAAATTATTTATTGTGATAAATGCATATTTTGCATTTTAAATAATCAGACCTAAATCAAATTTTACGGCAGATAAATCTGCTCAGATTCCGGAGGAGCTTTCAGGAAATCGCCCTGTGATTGCAGGGAACAGGTGATCAAAAATGCCGTCCGGAGAAATACCGGGCGGCCCTCTGTCTGTAAATTTCCTGCCGTACTGCAGCAATTCTGCTACGGCACGTTACTGCTTATCAGCCGTTAATTGGAATTAGGTCTGAGTGCAGGGAACAGGATCACGTCTCTGATAGTATGGCTGTTGGTCAGCAGCATAACCAGACGGTCGATACCGATACCTTCACCGGCTGTCGGAGGCAGACCGTATTCAAGGGCGGTTACATAATCACCGTCATAGTACATAGCCTCTTCATCTCCGGCCTCCTTCTGGGCAACCTGAGCTCTGAAGCGGGATGCCTGATCATCTGCATCATTAAGCTCGGAGAATCCGTTACCAAGTTCACGGCCGGCAATAAAGAATTCAAAGCGGTCGGTGAATTCAGGGTTCTGATCGTTTCTGCGGGCCAGCGGAGATACTGCAGCCGGATATTCAGTAATGAAGGTAGGCTGGATCAGATGTTCTTCAGCGGTCTCTTCAAAAATTGCAGAGTAGATATGACCGAGTTCCCAGCTGTCCATCAGTTCAATATGAAGTCTCTTGGCCACAGCCTTGGCTCTTTCAATATCAGTCAGATCCTCTTCGGTAACACCCGGGGCGTATTTGAGAATAGCCTCCTTCATGGTCATCTTTTCAAACGGTTTGGAGAAGTCGATTTCAAATCCCTCCTCGCCAGGTTTTGCATAAATGAATTTAGGTGTACCGAGAACCTCATTGGCCACATACTTGAACAGATCTTCCGTAAGAGTGATCAGATCGTGATAGTCGGCATAGGCCATGTAGAATTCGATCATGGTGAATTCAGGATTGTGGCGAACGTCGATACCTTCATTTCTGAAGTTGCGGTTCAGTTCAAACACACGTTCAAAACCGCCGACAACCAGTCTCTTAAGGTAAAGTTCAGGAGCAATTCTCAGGTACATGTCGATGTCCAGGGCATTATGGTGGGTAATGAACGGACGTGCTGATGCACCGCCTGGAATAGCCTGCATCATCGGGGTTTCAACCTCCATGAAGCGGTGATCGTTGAGATATCTGCGGATTGCCTGAATGGTCTTTGATCTGATCTGGAAGGTTCTTCTGGAATCCTCGTTGGCAATCAGATCAAGATAACGCTGACGGCAGCGTGTTTCCTGATCGGTCAGGCCCTTGAACTTCTCAGGCAGAGGACGCAGTGATTTGGTCAGCAGTCTGATATTCTCCACGTGAACAGTCAGTTCACCGGTCTTGGTCTTGAACACATAACCTTCAACACCGAGAATATCACCCAGATCCCACTTCTTGAACACATCATTGTAAAAACCTTCAGGAAGACTGTCGCGGGTAACATAAATCTGGATCCTGCCGCCCATATCCTGCATGGTGGCGAAAGAAGCCTTGCCCATGATTCTGCGGGTCATCATACGTCCGGCGATTTTAACGCGCGGTTTGGACTCAGCCAGTTCCTCGGAGGATACGCCGTCATATTTGGCATGAATTTCATCTGAAATTGCATCGCGGCGGAAATCATTCGGGAATGCGATACCGTTTGCTCTGATAGCTTCGAGTTTCTCTCTGCGTTCAAGCATTACACTGTTGAGTTCCAGACCTGAATCTTGAACTTCTTTATTTTCTACCTGTTCAGTCATATTAAATCCTATCAAACAAAAACTTTATAAACCTGATTTTAAACTTGCTTCGATAAACATATCCAGATCACCGTCAAGCACAGCCTGGGTATTGCGGTTCTCCACTCCGGTACGAAGATCCTTGATGCGGGAATCATCAAGCACATAGGAGCGGATCTGACTGCCCCAGCCGATATCCGCCTTGCTGTCCTCCACCGCCTGTTTCTCGCTGTTCTTTTTACGCATTTCAATTTCGTAGAGTTTAGCCTTGAGCTGTTTCATGGCACTCTCGCGGTTGGCAATCTGGGATCTTTCATTCTGACATGTCACCACCGTATTGGTCGGGATATGGGTAATACGCACCGCCGACTCGGTTTTATTGATGTGCTGTCCGCCGGCACCGGATGAGCGGTACACGTCAACACGCAGATCAGCCGGATTGATGTTGATTTCAATATGTTCATCCACTTCCGGATAAACAAAAGCGGAGCAGAATGAAGTATGGCGGCGGTTGCCTGAATCAAAAGGGGACTTGCGCACCAGACGGTGCACCCCGGTCTCAGTTCTGAGCCATCCGTAGGCATACTCACCGGTAAATTTAACGGTTGCTGATTTTATGCCGGCAACATCACCTTCAGAATATTCCACGATCTGAGGTTTGAACCCGTGGCGGTCACCCCACTTCATATACATGCGCAGAACCATCTCCGCCCAGTCCTGGGCTTCGGTTCCGCCGGAACCTGACTGAATGTCCATATAGCAGTCGGCCTGATCACTGCTGCCGGAGAACATGCGTCTGAACTCAAGTTCGGCAAGTTCCTTCTCAAGTTTTTCCAGTTCACTGACCGCTTCATCAAAGGCGGACTGATCCTCCTCCTCCCGGGCAAGTTCAATAAAGGACAGAACATCCTCAGCGCCGCTCTCAAGATCATCGATGGTTCTGACTGTCTGTGTCAGCTGATTCTTCTCTTTGCTGAGTTTCAGAAATCTTTCCTGATCATTCCAGGCATCCGGCTGTTCCACCTCGGCGGTCACTTCCTCCAGACGTTCCTTTTTTGCGTCATAATCTACATAACCCTTGATGACGGAAGTACGCTGTTTCAGCTCTTCCACCTTAGCCAGTACGGGGTTTACCTCAAACATTCATGCCACCTCAAATTTTTTGAGCATTCTAACATATTTGGAGTAAAATTTTAATAAAACATTGCGCCGGATCTTGGATCCGTATAGGCAAAGGTGCAGGAAAAGACTGCAGGATCGGCTGAATTATTCCAGGATCTGATAGTTTTCCACAATCAGCTGAAGGTATTTGTTGCCGCGCCATTCTGATACTTCAATTTTATAGCCCAGGCGCACACGGCGGTGCCAGAAATCCTCATTTCTCGTTTCCCTGGTGGCATTGAAAATCATGGCGGTATATTCAAAATGAGAATTCGGATAGACAACCGTAAGTTTCAGATGACGGTTCATCAGTTTGAGGTGCTTGACCGTGAATATTCCGTCGAAGGTCGGATGGGCATAATTGTTACCCCACGGCCCCAGCGAAAGCAGGTATTCGGCAAATTCCGGAACCAGATACCGGCTCGGCAGTTCACCGTCAGAATACCAGACGTTGGACAGATCCCCCTGCTTGATATTTTCGGTTACCGTTTTCTCAAAAACATCGGTAAATCTTGCCAGATCTGCGCGACGGATGGTCATTCCCGCCGCCATGGCATGTCCGCCGAAACGAAGCAGCAGATCAGGATACCGGCTGTTTATTTTTTCCAGCAGATCCTTGATATGCAGATTATCCACCGATCTGGCGGATCCCTTGAGTTCTGTACCGTCCTCATTGGCAACAGCAAAAGCAACCGTCGGTTTATAGTAGATTTCCTTGATTCTGGTGGCAACCAGTCCGACAACCCCCTGATGATATGATTTATCAAAAATAACGATACTGTTGTTGTTCTGCAGATCGTAGTTCTGATCCAGATCGCGGATCGCCTCACTGTGCATCTGCGCCTCGATTTCCTTGCGGGTGTTGTTGACGTTGATCAGTTCATTGACCAGACTTTCCACCTCTTCACTGTCATCCGACAGCAGACAGTTCACCCCCAGGGACATGTTGTCGATCCTGCCGGCCGCATTAAGGATCGGCGAGATGGAGAAACAGATGTCGTTTTCATCAATTTTGGCTATGTTGCGACGGCACTTCTGAAGGATGGAGATAAAACACTTGCAACATCTGCCGGTACGGATTTTCTCGATCCCGTTTTTGATCAGAATTCTGTTATTGTGATCGAGAGTAACCACATCGGCAATAGATCCTACGGCAACCAGATCCATGAACCGGGACATATTCGGAACCGGAAGATTGTGTTCAGTAAACCAGCCGCGGTTGCGCAGATAAGCCCTGAATGCAAGCATGACATAGAAAATAACCCCGACGCCGGCAAGATTCTTAGATCTGAAGCGGCAGTTCTGCTGGTTCGGATTAACGATCGCATCGGCAGGAGGAAGTCGGGCCAGCGACAGATGATGGTCGGTTACCAGAACCCTGATCCCGAGCTCCCGGGCGCGCTGCACCCCGTCGAAACTGGTGATCCCGTTATCAACGGTAATAATGAGTTCCGCCTTCTTTTCCTCATGAATGATGGAAACAATTTTTTCTGACAACCCGTAGCCGAGCACAACCCGG
>ONPL01000062.1:11346-15328 GCA_900319705.1 uncultured Pseudomonadota bacterium
CGGGAATAAAAAAATCGACATTTTTGAAACCGAATTCCCTCAGAGCGCGGATGGCAAGAGTGGTGCTAGTAGCCCCGTCGACGTCGTAATCACCCACAACCACGATCCTGGACTGGCCGCACAGAGCCTGAAACAGGATCTCGCAGGCCTTGTCGATATCCTTCAGATCATCGCAGTGAAGCAGTGAATGCAGTGACAGATCAAGTTCACTTTCATCCCTTACTCCGCGGCTGAGAAGGATCCTCCGCACAATCGGATCGAAATTGGAAAACAGCGGGCTGTGTTCGTCATAGGTCCGGCGAACAAACGGGCGCGAGGTGGTCAGCATACCTAAATATAACAGTTAAACAGAATTACAATCCAAACGGCAGCTGTAAGCAGCAACATGATGAAAACAGCCGCAGAGCCTAAATCCTTAGCCCGTCCAGATAATTCATTCCATTCATCGCCGGTACGGTCAACCACAGCCTCGATGGCGGAATTGAGGATCTCCACCACCATTACCAGCCACGGCATCAGAACAAGCAGCAGACGGGACAGCACGTCAAGACGCGGCAGCAGGATCGCCGTGACAGTCATAATCACTGTCAGAATCAACTCCTGTCTGAACGCCGCCTCGTTAATCCACGCTGCTTTCAATCCCTGCAGACTGTATTTACCAGCATTAACTATCCGCTTAAAACCAGTTACTCCTGTTTTAGACATATTAAACCTTCTGTACGACTAATTGACACTATGATATCAAATTTCGATATCCAATATTGTGATTAAATTTAATAATTTAATTACACCGTGGTGTTTGCTCGCCGCTTGTACAGAACCGGTGATCTGACAGCACAGATGAGCAAAAAAAAATTCTTAACGGATATCCTCCATTAAGAATTCTTGATTACGGGCTGAACTACAGCTCGAACCTGATTAATTCAGGCAGTACTTCTTTAATTTCTTTCTGAGTGTACCGCGATTGATACCCATGATTTTAGCAGCTTTGGTCTGGTTGCCTCTTGAATACTGCATAACTACATCGAAAAACGGAGCCTCAACCTCAGTGGATACCAGCTCATATAAATCTTCAACGCTTTTGCCAGGAGGAAGCTGGGTAAAATAATTTCTAACGGCCTGCTCTACAGATTCTCTCAATGGTGTCTTTGTTGGTTCATGAGTTTGAGCACTTATTGTTGTTGTAACTAATGTGCTAGCTTCACTGTTTTGCTCTAACATATCAATCCTTTTTTCTCTATAACATTGTACAAATAATAATCGTTTTCTTAAATAGTTCGCCTATTATACATTATTTATGTGACGAATATCAAAAATAATTTATTTTTTAATTCCTGATAACTGGCACCATTCCTCACGGATATTCGGCGCAGTCATGTCAAACCACTGACCGTAGATCCCGTTTATCTCCTGAGCCTGGGTTTCAAGGATCCCTGACAGAGCAATGTGACCGTGATCTTTTACCAGCGTGCTGAGCAGCGGTGCAAGTTCACGCAGCGGACCGGCCAGAATATTGGCAACAACCAGATCGGCCTGCAGCCCGGCAGGTCTTTCATCCACCAGATACAGCTCAAAATTTTCACTCACACCGTTGCGCACGGCATTGTCCCTGGATGCCTGGATCGCCTGAGGATCGATATCGATCCCGATAACCTTTCCTGCACCGAGTTTTAGCGCGGCAATGGCCAGAATTCCCGAACCGCATCCGTAGTCAATAACGGTCCTGCCCTTTATATCAAAACCGTCAAGATACTCAAGACACATCGCGGTGGTAGGATGGGTGCCAGTGCCGAAGGCCAGGCCCGGATCAAGCATAACATTCACTGCATTTTTATCAGGGATTTCGCACCAGCTAGGGCAAATCCACAACTTTTTGCCAAACTGCATCGGGTGAAAATGTTCCATCCATTCCCTGACCCAGTCCTTGTCCTCCAGCTGTTCAACCTTGCATTGAACCTGGCTATCCAAATTCTTTTCGATGAAATGCACAATTCTGAACGGATCGACATCAGCCTCAAACAGTCCGATTACCACGGTATTGGCCCATAATTTTGTAGTTCCAAGCGGCGGCTCGTAGATCGGATTGTCCTGTGCATCCATATAGGTTACAGCCTGGGCACCGGCGCCCTGAAGCATCGAGGAAACCTTTTTTACTTTGGTTTCGTCACAACCTACTCTTATCTGAATCCATGGCATTTTTAATGTTCCTCCGCAAAGTCATCCTTTCTGTTCAGGTCCAGAAATTCACGATGTGCAAAAACTACAATCTTGCTGACAATGGAAGAGGCAGTCCCGCAGCTGCTGGTGGTGATGGTTACCTGACTTTTCTTATTCTCATAGTAACTGTCTGAACCTATTCCCTTGAGGGCCTCCACATTGATTGCATCACGATTATAATAACTGATAACAATATTCCTTTCATCAGTACGGATATTTTTAATATTATCGAGCCCGCCGATGATTTTTAATATTCTGATGGCCAGCAGACTCAGATCCTTGGAATTCTTCTTGTCGCGGATCAGTTTGATGCTGACTTTTTTCTGTTTCTTAAGCTTCCAGGTGAGCTGCTTGAGTGAAAATTTCTTAATGATGAACAGCGTTCCGAAGAAGTACACAGCAGCAACAAAGATCAGCACATAGATGCTGTGATAATCATCATAGATGTTCTCTCCGATTCCGTAGTAGAACATTAAATCATAATCGAGATTTACATTGAGCAGAATAACGAAGATCAGACCGGCAAGCAGCGCATTGAAGAAAAACAGCCCCGACCAGATCCACAGGATCATCAGCAGCACAAACGGCTGAACCTGCTCAAATATACCGGAAACAAGACTGATCAGCATCAGAAAGAAAACCGGCAGGAACTTATAGGTATCCTGCTTGATGATCACAGCCAGAAGCATGGCGGCTATGCCGTAAATCGGAATAAAATTCTTAATCAGCACATATACATACTGATGGGAAATAGTGTTCAGATACGGATCCCACATGATAAATTCAGCCAGATAACTGTCAAGACCGAAAGGTACGGCAAGCTGATAGGCAAACATACAGATAAAACTGCGCAGATCGCTCGGGATCCCCATAAGAATATTGCCGCTGTCATGTGATATGAACAGAAGATCAATCACATAAAAAATAATAACAGTTACGAAAAACGCAAGCACACAGCCGATAAGAAGGATCGACAGATTCAGAATACGGGAAAAAAGATAACGTCGCAGATGATCTGTATTGGCTGTTATATGTGACGAAAGTGCTCCCGATATAAGGGCGGCACAGAAGGCGGAGGCATACTCAGAATTATCATACTTCTGAAAATAGGAGTGAAACAGAAACTGCAGGAAAAAATACACCACAATGGTACTGATAATCTGCCAGCTTCTGGAGATATTAGGTTCCGTCAGTGAAGCAAAAACAGCAAACAGCAGCGGAACAATATTTAAAATATAACGCGAAACAGTAAGAGAGGTAAGATAGTAATCAGTATGGGCAGCACCGGACTGAATCAACTGTGCCAGCGGTAACAGGAAAATTGGTACCAGTAATAATCCAACACGCAGTAAAAACGATGACGGCATACCAACTTCTACCTATAAACTGTTATTTAATTAAGACGCTAAAATGTGACAACCTGCACATTTTAGCAAATTGTTATAAATCTTAAAAGCGAAAAAAAGCTGATTAACCATGTATTTTTTTTAACCGGGGCAGAAGGTTTTCCAGCGGGTAGAAACAGAAAAGTACAGATCAGTTTGCTGGTTTTATTGAATGCAGAAGTCATCAGACTTAAAGCCGCATTTACAGGAAAACAAAATAAAATGATTGGAAAACCGTAATAAAGAAAGTGAGGAGCAGAAACGAAAAAAGACACCGGAATGGGTGTCTTCTTCATGAATGGGATCCTGGCAATGACCTACTCTCACATAGCGAATGCTACACTACCATCGGCGCAACAACATTTCACTTCTGTGTTCGG
>ONPL01000184.1 GCA_900319705.1 uncultured Pseudomonadota bacterium
TTGGTTCAATGAATGCCTCTTGTGCGGCTGTTCACTCGAATGTGGAGATGATGCTGCGGCTCCGAACAAAGAATAGTGTCCTTAACGGAGAGAAATTCCTAAACGACATTATGGGCGAAGACAGGGAAAGCAAAAAGAATCCGTTTGAATTAGTTTCGCCGGAAGATGTCGATGAGACGGATGATACAACTGTTCAGGACAGTGTTGAGCAGCTGATAAAAAAGGTATGCCGGATCAAAATGACCGCAGCTGTACAGTTTCTTTCCGTTTTCCAAAACCGAATCAATACTGTTAATCATGGTCTGATATGTGGAGAAAACCACTCTGGCATTATAGTTGTCCCGATCTTCACACAGATTTGTAACAGTCAGTGATTTATAAAGACTTACAAAGGCTCTCTTTGCCTGCAGCACCAGTGATGTTCTGTCAGCAAGAAACAGAACATTGTGAACCCATCCTGCATTGATCAACACTCGGCACAGTTCCACCACAGTCCTGGTTTTACCTGATCCTGTGGCCATAACAAGCAGAGCTTTCCTTTTATTGTAGTGATCAAAAGCTGAACATACTGATTTTATTGCCGCTATCTGGTAATACCTTCCGGCAGTATTTTTATCAATAGTCACATTCCCGAGTGAACTTTTCCTGCTTCGGATGGAAATGAGTTTTTCCAGATCCGCCTTTGAATATACCGAGGCAACCTTACGTTCAGGATACGTCCCGTCAATAATTCTGGTTTCAAAACCGTTGGTTAGAAATATACACGGTCTGCGGTGATACTGTTTTTCCAGCAGATCGGCATAGAGCACAGCCTGTCTGCGGCCTTCTTCAATATTCCTGCTGGTACGTTTGGCCTCCACCACAGCAAGAGGAATATGAGCATCATCATACAGAACATAATCGGCAAAACCTTCGGATGATTTATTGGGCATTCCCTGGAGTTTAACTTCATCGATCCAGTCCGAACCACGGGTCCATCCTGCATCTGAAAGCATTACATCTATGTAAATCTTCCTGGTATCATATTCTGAAAGATCAATAGGTACCGGTTGATAGGTTTTGGAATTTTCTATTCTGCGGGCGGTTAATTCCTCCCTTAGCGATTTATTCTCTTCTGCAAGTTTGTTGTATTCAAGCTCCTTTTCTTTTTTATGACGTTCGTTTTCCGAAGTCTCCTTTTCCAGCTGCAGTTTGAGATTTTTTATTTCCGCTTCCAGTTCTTTTTTCTGCTGCTCGGCAAGAGCTGCCTGATTGGCCTGCTGCATCAGAAGTTTGTTATCATATCTGCGTTTCTCATGATCACCGGCATAGCAGTAGTTGATATATTCCAGAAATTCAAACAGATTCTGAAGACACAGGATTGCCATGGCATCAGTGACTTTAGAATCAGCGTGGGCCGCATTGTTTCCCATTTTACGGATAAAATGAAGACGATCCTGCAATGTTTTATCAAGAAGTTTTTTGAAACAAGGAGCCATCATCAAACTGGAAAGAGCCTCTGTTTCACAGTTAGGAAGATAAAGAGAAGAATCAACTGTATAAAGCCATTTAATAGCAAGTTCCATTGCACGGCGGCAGTTCATAATACAGGAAGTTGCATCAATAGCGAGACATTTTTCAGCTGAAATGGCAGCACCTGAAAAGACATCAAATTTTGGCTCTTTCTTAAGAAAATCAAAATTGGTCATCATCTCTCCTTTATACATTAAACCGGGTAAAGTTTAACCTGTACATTCTGCTGCAAAACACCGTTATATCTAGACATATCTAAACGTAATCAACATATTTTCAGTTTTGATCACGAAAACAAGGTAATTACTGATAACGGTCGTTCAATCGCATTTTTCAAGAATCAAATTACCATATGCATATACAATCACATATTTCTGCAGTCCGGCTGTTGTTGACAGACTGTCATCCTCCATATACCTGCAAATCTGCTCTTTTGCAGAATCAACCAGAGCCGCAGTATTTTTTTTAACCGTTTCACTGCGATGCTGAGCTGTCGATCTCTTGTATTTGAATTCAATCAAAAACGAAGGTTTATTTTTATGTTCGTTGAATATTACCAGATCTGCCTGCTCACCAGTTTTGATCCCGCCTTTTCTTATGTCATACTCCACATATGTGCTGCAGTGTCTGAGATTTGTCAGAATCAAAGTCCCCACTATTGATACGATCGACCTTTCTGTTACATCCTTTTCGTTGTCCGGTATGATATTTGAAATAATCTGTTCTAGATAATGTTTGAGTTTTGAAATATCCCCGGTTTCCTCCAGATAACGAAGATCTCCGAAATCACCTGCCAGCACACCTTTTGAAAAGAAAGTTGACAGATAATACTGCATAAACATTTTCCGGTAGCATAAGTTTGGTACTTTAAAAACAAGTCCCCCGAATTCATCCAGTCCGTAAGTCAGATATCCAAGATAGAACAGCATGGCTACGCCCTGACTCAAGGT
Organism: uncultured Pseudomonadota bacterium; assembly: GCA_900319705.1. Classification (GTDB taxonomy): domain Bacteria; phylum Pseudomonadota; class Gammaproteobacteria; order Enterobacterales; family Succinivibrionaceae; genus UBA2804. Next base: position 2,463 of record ONPL01000184.1, read on the forward strand.
ATATGTTCCCTCAGCATTAAGATTCAGATTTTTTTCTAAAGAACCGTAAATATATCCGCAGGGATTATCCTCTTCAACATGAGCAATAGATCTGATAATTCTCATCCGGTCCTGAACGTTGATAATTTCCATCAGTCTGCTGAATTTGTAGATATCAAGATTTACATTTTCATCAGTATAACTGTTGATCAACTCCCCACAGTTCATAACTTCACGCAAATAATTGACAGTAAGCGATGAATTAAACAGATGTTCTTTGGCATTTTTACAAAATGAATAGCCGTCAAATAACAGTTTCAT
>ONPL01000060.1 GCA_900319705.1 uncultured Pseudomonadota bacterium
TTTCCTATAAAAAGTTAAGGCTTATTGAAAAGCGAAAAGGCTGGATTGTTGATTTTAAACAATCTTAAATAGCATCAAAGGTTATTATGGAGCGTTTACTAAATATATGAAACGGTATCACAGCCAAGTTGTGATCACTACATAGTTACAGAACACCGAAACTTCATCGCTGATTGATGACAACTTTAAAGGTTGCCTGCCATCTACAGAAGAAATTAAAACGGTCTAACCTAGATGGATGATCACACAGTTCAACTGTAGCAATTCCCCAATTATTCCAATTACGGTTGATCCTGTAATCTAGGAATGACAGCTACCAGTACGTTCACTTCGTCCACAGCCTGTGAACGAGCCCGAAACATACAGCCGCAAAAGAAAAAGCAGAAATTCCTGTAATATTTACAGAAATTTCTGCCTTGTTTAATCGTTCAAGCAGTAAAACTAGTCTTTAAACTTCTTAAACAGCAGTGAACTGTTTGTACCGCCGAAACCGAAGGAATTAGACAGAGCATATTCAATATCAACATGTCTGGTTCCGTTCTGACACAAATCAAGATCTGCGCATTCAGGTTCAACATTCTCAATATTGATTGTAGGCGGAATATCACCGGTCTGAACAGCAAGAATTGAGAAGATGGCTTCAATGGCACCGGCTGCACCGAGCAGATGACCGGTCATAGATTTGGTTGAGTTAACCATAATCTTCGGAGTACGTTCACCGAAGACCTTCCTAACTGCTCTGATTTCAGCAAGATCACCCAGGTGGGTTGAAGTGCCGTGAGCATTGATATAGTCTACCTGTTCAGGTTTAACATTTCCGTTTCTCAGAGCATTCTGCATAGACAGAGCTGCACCTGAACCGTCCTCAGGAGGAGCAGTCATATGGTGTGCATCACCGCTCATACCGAAACCGGCAAATTCAGCATAAATTTTTGCACCGCGTTTCTTTGCATGTTCATATTCTTCAAGAACCACGATACCGGAACCGTCGCCGAGTACAAATCCGTCGCGATCAACATCCCACGGACGGCTTGCCTTTTCAGGTTCGTCATTGCGGGTTGAAAGTGCCTTGAGAGCGCAGAAACCGCCGATCCCCATAGGAACGGAGGCTCTTTCCGCACCACCTGCAACCATCACATCGGCATCCCCGGCCTGAATCATTCTGGCGGCAAAACCGATGGAATGAGTACCGGTGGAACATGCTGTTGCCAGAGCAACACTTGGTCCCTTAAGCTTGTGGAGAATGGAAACATGACCTGCTGCCATGTTGATAATGGTGGAAGGAACAAAGAACGGGGAAATCTTGCGCGGGCCGCCTTTGAAATATGAATCATGGTTAGCACTGATCAGACCGAGACCGCCGATTCCGGAACCGATTGAGGTACCGATGCGGGGGGCATTCTCTTCGGTAACTTCAAGATTTGCATCTTTAACTGCCTGAGCAGCAGCTGCAATAGCGTACTGAATAAATGTATCCATCTTGCGGGCATCTTTTTTTCCGATACCGTATGCTTCGGGATCGAAGCCTTTCACCAGGCCGGCAATTTTTGAAGGAAAATCTGTAGTGTCATATTCCTCGATCGGAGAAATACCACTTTTTCCTGCCAGGATGTTCTTCCAGGCCTCTTCCACGGAATTGCCAACCGGGGAAATTATACCAAGTCCGGTAACCACGACTCTGCGTTCTGCCACCTTAACCTCCATTGTACTTTAAAAAATAGAGCGACAATAATATGTCGCTCCAGGCAAATAATCTATTCTGTTTTCATACAAACTAAATTTTGATTCAGTATATTCACTCGATGTACCAATTCAAATATCAGTTTATGCCAACATGTACAAGACTAAGCTTTGTGTGAATTAATGTAATCAACAGCAGCCTGTACTGTAGTAATCTTTTCAGCATCATCATCTGGAATATCAATTCCGAATTCTTCTTCGAGACGCATAATCAGTTCAACTGCATCCAGAGAATCTGCACCCAAGTCATCAACAAATGAAGATTCAATAGTTACACTTTCGATGTCACGATCTAACTGCTCAGCCACTATAGTCTTTACTTGTTCAACGATATCACTCATGATCTATTTTTTCCTTAAAAATTACACTTTCCGTGCTTACAAACTTCCCTAAAGGGGTTAAATAATAATGCTTTATTATAACATTATCAGCGCTTTTTTGTAGTACTTTTTTTATTTAATTCCCGATAGTTGCGGGGACTTCACAAAATCAGATCTGCACCGCTGACGGCGCAGATCCGCGCAACGGTCTGCTCTGCGGCGGACTAAACCATGCTCATACCGCCGTTGACATTGATGGTTTCACCGGTGATGTAGCCGGCGGCATCAGATGCCAGGAACAGTACTGCATTGGCTATATCCTCAGGAGCACCGAGACGTCCCATAGGTACACCGGAGAGAATTTTCTCCTTTTCATTTTCAGGCAGAGAACTGGTCATATCAGTGGCGATAAATCCCGGAGCCACAGCATTGACAGTAACACCGCGGCTTGCAACCTCACGGGCAAGAGACTTGGTAAAACCGATAATACCGGCCTTGGCGGCGGCATAGTTGGTCTGTCCGGCATTTCCGATCACGCCCACCACGGAGCTGATGGAAATAATTCTTCCGCTGCGTTTTTTCATCATGGTTCTGATCACAGCCTTGGACATACGGTAAACAGAGGTGAGGTTGGTGGTAAGAATTGCATTCCAGTCCTCATCGCTCATTCGCATGAACAGTCCGTCACGGGTGATACCGGCATTGTTAACCAGCACATCAACATCAGCACCGAAGGTTTCCTTGATGGATGCAAACAGCGCATCAACGGAAGCCTGATCAGCCACATCAAGAACCCGGCCGCAGCCGTTTTCACCAAGATATTCACTGATGGCGTCGGCGCCTTTCTGTGAGGTGGCTGTTCCCACAACCTTTGCACCGTGAGCTGCGAAAGCAGCGGCAATCGCCTTTCCGATACCGCGGCTTGCGCCGGTTACCAGAACTAATTTTCCTTCAAAATTCATATTCTTTTCCTAGATTAATTCCTGAATAGCACCTGTGGTATTGGCACCAACACATTCAACACGCTTGTCAATACGGCGTGCCAGACCGGTAAGAACCTTGCCAGGTCCCATTTCCAGCATGGTTTCAATTCCAAGATCCGCCATTTTAACAACAGTTTCAGTCCATCTAACCGGGCAGTACAGCTGACGTACCAGCGCATCCCTGATGCGGTCGGGATCGGTTTCCATTGCCACATCCACATTGTTGATTACCGGTATTTCCGGAGTTCTGATATTAATTGATGCAAGAACCTCAGCCATTCTTTCTGCTGCAGGCTTCATCAGAGCGCAGTGGGAAGGAACGGAAACGGACAGCGGGATAATCTTTTTGGCACCGGCATTTTTCAGAATTTCAGCGGCTCGTTCAACCGCCTCCCTGTTACCGGCAATCACCACCTGTCCCGGTGAATTGAAGTTTACTGCGGAGCATACCTGATCCTGGGCGGCCTGTTCGCATCCCTTTCTCACCTCATCGTCACCGAGACCGATAACTGCAGCCATGGAGCCGGTTCCGGCCGGTACTGATTCCTGCATGAATTTACCGCGCTGTTCAACCAGTTTCACTGCATCCTTGAAATCAATGGCGCCGGCGCACAGCAGTGCTGAATATTCACCGAGTGAATGACCGGCCATGTGGCTCGGAGTCTTGCCGTTGAGAGATTTCCAGACTCTCCAGATGGCATAGGAAGAGGTCAGCAGCGCAGGCTGTGTTCTGAAGGTCTGATTGAGCTCCTCAGCCGGACCCTCCTGGGTAAGCTTGAATAAATCATAACCAAGCACATCGCCGGCTTCCGCGAAGGTATCCTTTACAATCGGATAAGTCTCTGCAAGATCTGCCAGCATGCCGACAGACTGAGAACCCTGACCAGGGAAAACTATAGAAAATGTCATAAAACCACCTATTAATAACGAACCAAAGCCGAGCCCCAGGTGAAACCGCCACCGAAGGCCTCAAGTAACAGCAACTGACCACGCTTGATCTTACCGCTGCGGATCCCCTCATCCAGTGCCAGAGGCACGGATGCGGCAGAAGTATTGCCGTGACGGTTGAGCGTCAGGATCACCTGCTGTTCCACGTTCAGATCAAGTTTGCGGGCAGTCGCCTGTATTATTCTCACATTGGCCTGGTGGGGAACCAGCCAGTCGAGTTCCGACGGCTCCATACCGGCCTTTTCAAATGTTGAGGCCACCAGTGAACTCAGAGTGTTTACGGCAACCTTGAAAACCTCGCGTCCCTCCATGTGAAGGAAACGATCCTCCTGCTGCGGATCCTGACAGTCCACCTTGCGCAGGCTTAAAAGATGACCGAACTGACCGTCGGACTGGATCAGGGAGGTAATGATCCCCGGCTCTTCGGATGCGCTCACCACGGCGGCACCGGCTCCGTCACCGAACAAAATTATAGTGGTACGGTCGTTCTGATCACAGGTATTGGAAACCGCATCAACCCCCACCACCAGGATATTCCTATAGGTACCGCATCTGATGTACTGATCCGCAATATTCAGACCGTATACAAATCCGGAACAGGCGGCCACAAAATCAAAGGCCGGGATCTGTCTGCAGCCGAGCAGATGCTGGATCTGGCAGGCTGTGGTAGGGAATGCATATTCAGCTGTTGAAGTTCCCACCAGGATCAGATCTAGATCTTCGGCTTTCAGACCGGAGGCTTCGAGTGCCTTCTCGGCAGCCTTCCATCCCATGTACGAGGTGGTTTCCTCTGCCGACGCTATGCGGCGCTCCTCAATACCGGTTCTTTCAATAATCCACTCATTGGTGGTATCCACCATTTTTTCCAAATCGGCATTTGTGCGGACATTCTTCGGTAGATAACTACCTGTTCCGAGAATTTTACTGTACATCTGTAAACCTATAGATCTATATTGTTACTTAAAATATATTCTTTCCAAGCAGTTCAAGAAACTGATCGGACTCTCCGGTCCGGGCTTCATACTGCGCTCTTATTATGGCGTTGGTGGTCGCCTTTACCCTGGCACTGCCGTGACTCTTAATCACCAGTCCCTGCAGGCCGAGCAGTCTAGCACCATTATACTCGTCCGGATAAAGTTTTGACATGACTGCCTTCAAAATCATCAAAACAGGCAGCGCCAGAAAACCGCGGTAGCGTTCCCTGGCGGTTTTAAGAATTAATCTTACCAGCCCCTCCGATGATTTCAAGGCTATGTTGCCGGTAAAACCGTCACAGACAATCACATCGGCTTCACTGCTGAACAGACTGTCGCTTTCTATATATCCCGCATAGCTGAGCTGCGGCATTGCGGCCAGAAGATCATTGGCCTTTTTAATATATTCACGCCCCTTGTTCTGCTCCACCCCGATGTTAAGCAGCGCCACCCGCGGTTTTTCCACCCCGCTGCTGCGGCGGAACTGTGAACAGCCCAGCAGTGCGAACTGCACCAGGTTGGCGGCGGTGCACTCCACATTCGCCCCGAGATCAAGCAGCAGTGAATGCTTTTTCTTTTCATTCGGCACAAAGGCGGCCAGAGCTGGACGATCCACCCCGGGAACCGTATGCAGGATATAACGGGATATAGCCATCAGTGCGCCGGTATTTCCGGCACTGACACAGGCACATGCTTTCGCATCCGCAACCTGCTCGATGGCTTTTCTCATCGAAGTGCCGGTTGAATGCTTCAGAGCATGGGAGGGATTTTCATCCGATTCAATATTGTTGCTTACCGGAATAAATTCAACGCGGGAAGAGGCGACCAGCCCATGTTTTTTCAACATAGGCAGACACTCCCTCTCGCGCCCTGTCAGAATTAAATTTAAATTCTTTGAGATCAACAATGCCCGCTTGGCAGCGGGCACTGTAACAGCGGGACCGATGTCACCGCCCATCAGATCCAGTGAAATCACCGGATCTTTTTCAAAATTGTTCACTAGAAGTAATTATTTTTTGTTAATTACTTTCTTTCCACGATAGTAACCATCTGCAGTTACATTGTGACTCATATGAACTTCACCGCTGGTTTTATCAACTGATAAAGCAGTGCTTGAAAGAGCATCATGAGAACGACGCATATCGCGCTTTGAACGTGATGTATGATTCTGTTGAACGGCCATTGCCTACTCCTAACTATTACTGTTTTTTTGCTTGATTAATTCACCTAATTCTGCAAAGGGATTATGCTTCGATTCGGTGGTATCCTCATTATCATTCAGGGACTCGATGAGATCCGAAGCCGGGCACTCCTCATCGGAATGTCTTGCAATCAATGGTAATGAAAGAATCAACTCATCCTCTATTATAGCATAAAGGTCTACTTCGCCCAAACTATTTAAGTCGACACAGTCAAACTGGTCCTGGAGTTCCAGCTCTTCAAGTTTCTTCGCATCGGGAGTGTACCTGAACTGTGCACTCAGATCCATGCTCATCCTTCCGCCGCAGCGCTGGCATTCCATAATAACCGGGCAAACAACAGTTCCTTCGAGAACAACAATACCGCTCAGATCCTCATAAAAGGACAGATCCACCCTGGCATCACCTGCCACAGACAGAACCATCTCGGCCAGCCTTGCCAGATCTGACGCGGCTATACAGCCCTCGTAGTCCAGTTTTTTGGCAGCCGCCCTGTACGGATCTATTGTTAAAGGAATTTTTACACTTTGCATAATGAGGCAATAATATAGATAAATTGAACTTTAGTCAAAGAATATTTTTACTTTTTACTGCAGGAAAACCGTCCCGCAGTAAAAACAAGAAAGACAGAGCGGTCTACATCAGAGATTCGAGATCGTTCAGATACAGTTTGATTTCCTTTTTGCCCTGCTCCAGATGCTCCAGACAGTAGGCCATGGTATTCTGATCATCCTTGTCGTTGAGCGGGGTGGAATCGTTGTCAACGATCTCAAAGACAAAATTCTGAACATCCTCGGCCGGACCGTCATAGCGGACCGTACCCATATTGTAGCTCAGACTGCAGGTCATCTTGCCGAAGGAGCCCGGATTGATTACAGAACTTGCCTGACAGTTCACCACATTTCTGCCGGCATAGATTTTCTCCAGTTCCGGCGCACCGAAAATCTGCAGTGTCACGTTTGCCTGAATCATGGATACCGGATAGGCGCTTCCGTTGTGAAGATCAAAACTCAGCTCAACCCTTTCCTCCGGTTTTACCGAACTTGAGCGGATCCTGGCAAATTCCACCTTCAGCCCCTGTTTGCCGCTGGAGTAGCAGTTGTCGTATTTCTTAATTTCAGCGGAAATTTCGTCAACCTTGTTTTTTTCAAAAGTTCTCGCTGTTTCCACCAGTGCAGCGGCGTCCTTGCCGTTGAACAGCTCCATGCGGAGCCGGTCCTCGCTCACACCTTTTTTCGCCTGGTTTGAAAGATGAATATTTAAAATATTGTAGGCAACCTCGAACCTTACCCGGTCCTTCTGTTCCGAAAGATCATTCTGCACCGCCTTGAACGACTCCTGAAGTTTCATCTGGGATGAACCGTCAAGAACGGACGGGCCGCATCCCTGAAGCAGCAGAAGCAGTGACAGACAGGAAAAACTTTTCACCGCAGACGGGAACAACCGTCCAATTCTATATTTCTGCACCATAACGCGACACCTTAAAAATCTGATCTGGAATTCATCTGCAAAAGCCTGACACGATTTCCCGGCAGGCACAAACACATATTTAGAGTCTAAATGCAAAGCTCAGGATCGTCAAGTGTGGTTCTGTTGTAACCGAGTATTGATCACAACTTTGCTTCAATACCGTTTCCGGTAATCCGAACGGGCCTAAACACCAGACCGCTACCAATTATTTTCTGCAAGACAGAAAATTCACTGGTTCCTTTTGAAGAGTTCAGGAATTTTCTGAGGATATTCAAAGCTCCGTTGGCCAGGGCGCAGGCATGACCATCGGAGGCTCAAACAGTTCCAGAACCGTCATCAACGGCAGACAGCTGCTGCAGCAGGATCTTGAACAGCAGTGCACCCGCCAGGTACGCTCCACCAGAACCGACACCCTTTCCGGGATCGGATGTAAACTCACAAACGCGGCCATGACCGTCACCTTCATGCTGAATGAGGAGGGGATCCGGGAACTTTCCGATGACCGTCAGGCAGCCGAGAATCTTGAAATTCTGGCGGCGGAAATGAAAAAAAACACCTGTCTGAACACAAAGGCCTTTAGCTCCGGCACCATAAATAGGATAATATACAGCTATACGGATCCAACCATGAGGCCGATCTTCACTTTCGAAGTGACCAAATCCGACTGCGGGGCAAGGGCTTTCCGCAGCAACTGATCGCTGACACAACCTCCGGTGGATCCGCAGGAGGAACGATGGAATTCACACTCAGAAGAAATGTCAGACTTACCCTGTGGCTGGTAATCCTGGTCACCGGCACCTATTATCTGTGTGATCTGGTTGCAGGGGATAAATACGACCGTCCGGACGGACGGGAGACCTTTACCACCTACTGTCTCAAAGAGCGCGGCAGCTATATCGACGGTAACAGGATCACCGATCTCAACTGCAGTCTCGAGGACGGGCGCAAAAGAGTATATATCTCTCTCAGCGAGACAGGTCTTGCCGAGCTCAGGCAGAAACTTCCCTTCAAAAGCGTGGTTTATTCCTGCGCCGCACACTCGGTAAGCCAGTTTCTGGCCGATCGTGAAAGTGCAGATCCGGAGCGGATAATCTCCGAATTTATGACTGAACATAAAATTGCGGAACTGTGCACCCCGCGCAGTGAATTTACCGCCGGCAGTCTTTCCCTTGAATACGTAAACAGCCGCAACGAGCTGCAGACAGAAATCAGTCTGGTCTACGGCAGCCGCTAAGAGGATCCTGAAATGACAGCAGCAAGAACGGTAGTACTGAACTCGGCAGAAGATCTTTCGGTACGCCTCAAAAAACAGATCCAGCAGCAGGATCTTGACGAACTGGTTATCAACTATTCCCTGACCAGCGACGGTGATGTGGTAACCGACTCCCCTTTTGCATTTCTTAAATCACTGAAGCAGATCAGCTTCCGCATCACCATCGGCGAAAACTGCCGCTCCCTGGAGAAACTGTTTTTCGGATGTGAGGCTCTGGTCAGCGCGCCGGAAATGGATACCAGCCGGATCAGCAATTTCAACTGGATGTTCGAAAACTGCTACGCCCTGCAGGAGGTGCCTGAATACAGAACCGACAGTGCCGCCACCATGATCGGCATGTTCAAGAACTGCCGTTCCCTCATCTGTCTGCCGCAGATCACTGCGGGAAAGGATACTGTACTGGATTCAATCACCCAGGGATGCAAGGGGCTTACCGCCGTACCTCATCTTAAATCCCCTAAAATCATCCTCGACTGTCCCGATGATGTCACCGATGTGGTCCGGCTCAGGGTGGCGGCTCTCGATCTGGATGAAATAGTCATCAATTTCAGCGTGTACCGGAAAATGCTGTTCGGTCAGTTCACCGAGACCTGCTCTCCGTTCAGCGGCATCGGCAGCCTTACCAGGATCCCGTTTAAAATAACCATCGGTCCCAACTGCCGCTCCCTCGAGGGGCTGTTCTACGGCTGTGCCAACCTGGTGGAACTGCCCTGCATGGACACCTCCGGGATCACCTGTTTCAATGCCATCTGCTACGAATGCGTCTCCCTTACCGGGGTGCCGCAGCTCGACACCTCCAGGGTGGAAAGTTTTCAGAACGCCTTCCACGGCTGCCGCAGCCTTACCGGAATGCCCAAGTGGGACACCGGCGCCGCCACCTCCATGTTCGGTATGTTCGAAGGATGCTCCTCTCTTGAAAGCCTTCCTGAATTCAATACCGGCAATGTAGTCAGAATGAGCTGGTTTGTCAGCGGATGCGAAAAACTCACCGAACTTCCCGCTTTTGACACCGCCAGAGCCGAGGAGATGAGTTTCATGTTCAACAAATGTTCCAGTCTGCGCACCATTCCCCGGCTGTCCATAGCCAAAGTTGCAGATCCGGAAAAGATCTTCCTCGGATATCCACATCAGCAGGCGGTAGCAGCCTTCTTCGGTCCTTTCGGACTCAGACGGTTCAGAAACCGGCTTCTGAACATACTGCGCAGGTTTGCTGGAAAGAAGGCCTCCAGAGGAGGAAAAAACGGAGGCAATTAGCCCGCAGCTGACATCGCCGAATTGTGATCATTTTGCCACTCTTTTTTCAAATTTGTGACTGAGCAATCTATGCTTGCAAATATGCATGGGGGTATCATAGAACAGCATGTCCGCAGTGGCCGCGGGTTGGAACTGCGGCCGGTAATAAATCTGGACTGGAGGTTCAATATGTTCAGTTTTTCCAATTTAAAACTCAGATACAAGTTCATTCTGTGTTTTTCCGTAATCATAGTTCTGCTGCTTTCCCTCGGATTGATTTCAATCCACAAGATGACCAGCATTTCAGAATATGCCAAGGAAACCAGTAGCAAGACCGTACCGAGCATTGACGGTACCAGAAAACTTGAGGTGCTGGCACAGAAACAGAAAACCGATGCCTATGCCGCTGTTGCAGACAGTTCTATCAGAGAACAGCACATCAGGGATTTCGCCACCAGTACCAGCATGCTCAGGGGCAAGGCCGCTGAGTTAAAAAAAGAATACAGTGATGTTGAGGACGTCGCCCCGCTGTATGACAAAATAATTGCACTTGCCGAACAGAACCGCGAACTGTTTGACAATATTCAGAAGAACATCGCCGACGGACAGCTTACCCCGGTGATTGGCAGTTTCACCAGACAGATTGACAGCAACATCGACAAGATCTCCGCATTATCCACCCAGATAATCAGCAACCTCACCGAGGATCATGAATACTCCGCCAACTACCTTGAAGTGATTGTGGTATTCATGCTGGCGATCATACTCAGCCTGCTGATGAGCTGGATGCTGACCAAGAGCATCGCCTACCCGCTCCAGAAACTTGCCGCAGCTGTGGATGAGGTTTCCAACGGCAAGCTGAACACCAATATCCGCGCCCGTTCCTCCAACGATGAAATCGGTAAACTGAGCAGATCTTTCACGCATATGGTTGATGTACTCAGGGAAATAGTCAGTTCAATGGTGACCCATGCCGACAATATCAAGGATTCCTCCCTGATCGTAAGAGAATCCAACGAAACCATTTCCGCCAAGCTGGCAGAAATCCTATCCCAGACAATAACCGTCAGCGCGGCAAGTGAGGAAATGGCAGCCACCTGCAGAGATATCGCCAACAACTGCAATATGGCGGCAGAAGCCTCCGCCCAGACCCGCAACACCTCGGTGTCAAGCATGCAGACGGTACATGATGCCGTTGACGGGATCCGCAGGCATCAGACCAAGACAGCAGAGGACGCAAAGATTATCGATAAACTCGGTGAACAGACCAATCATATCGGCAGTATCATCGCCACCATTCAGGATATTGCCAGTCAGACCAATCTGCTTGCACTGAACGCTGCAATCGAGGCAGCCCGTGCCGGTGAACACGGCCGCGGATTTGCCGTGGTATCCGATGAAGTTCGCGCACTTGCCAACAGAACCGCTGAATCCGCCCAGGAAATCAGTCAGATGATCAAGGCTATTCAGGATGAGGTTAATCTTGCCAAGGTATCCTTCTCTGCAACCGTAGAACAGATGACCGAAGTCGCCTCCAAGACCGCCGGCATTGAAAACGCACTGAACGATATTATCGATCAGGTTAACGGAGTGAACGATCAGATCAGCCAGATCGCATCCTCCACCGCCCAGCAGACCACTACTGCCGATGACATGTCTCGAAATCTGCAGGGTATTTCCGATATGAGCAGAATGATTGCCGACAGTTCAAAATCTACCGTTGACGCAGCAGAACATATGGAAAGTCTTTCCGAGGGGATCTCCTCAGACGTTGACTACTTCCAGCAGTAGGTATGCATTATACAATCATCAGGACGGTGCCAACGGCACCGTTTTTTATTTTATTTCCAGCTGCTCTGCTGCGATCTGAAATGAATATCCGAAGTTAAATCCTGCGGAAAAACTTCAAGTAAAAAGTCACTGCAGGATCATTACGAAGAGAAGGAAGGAGTAAAAGCAATCCTGAACTGCTCTTCTTACTCCTGCTTTCTGCAGTACACGCAGTTCGAGCCGGCAAAGACCATGGCATAGGCCTTGATCTGTCTGTTCCGGAATTCCAAGGCCGATCTGTACTTAAGAACCTGCTCTGATGCTTCCTTAATGAGATTCTGAATTCTGGATTCCGTGGCATCAGTTTTAGCTGCGTACTTAAGCTCAATGAGATATACGCACTCATTATCTTGATCTTCATTTACGGTAATCACCAGATCTGCATATTTCTCTCCGTCTGCGACTATCCGCAGGGATTTCTGCATTTCAGCAAATATTCCGTCCATAGATTCCAGCTTTGTATATAGCGTCAGATTAAGAGCCATTTCACTCATGTGGGTCAGTACCTGGTTGGTGAAAATACTGCTTAGAAATTCCGTGCATGATGTGGCGAAGGTTGATAGATCATCCTTAACTGCCATCAATGCCGATATATCCAGGAGTGAACCGGTAAACAGGGTATTCGTTTTCAACCTCATGTCAGCTATACACTGGGCAAACAGCTTTGACATGAAAAGATTCGGTATTTTCAATGCAAGAGAAGAACTGTCAGAAGCTTCTCGATCAATAGTCAGATATCCGAGATAATAGAGCATGGACAGCAACTGCTTCCAATTATATTTTGATTTTTTGTTTAAGTTAATGCTCTCAGCCAGTTCCTTCAGTAAAAAACTGTTTCCACTCAGGTATGTCCTTATTACTTCGTCCGCAAGTCCGTCTTCAGCAATATCAAACAGCTGCTGCAGTTTTAAACCGTCATGGTTCGATGCAGGATCCAGATAATCTTCAGGTGGAAGAAATTTCCCGGCGAGACTCATTTCATCAAGATAATACAAGCACAAGGATGAATTGAATACCGTGTGTTCAGCCTCCTGACTGAAACAATAGCCGTCATACACAGGCTTCATTCTGGCTATGATTGCATCCGCACTGACGCCGATTTTCTCGAGATCCAGAAGCTGAGGTATAAGTTCTGCAAGTTCCGCTTCGGTAAAGCCGGCATATTCGTTAAAACAGGCTTCAGAGGTAACGTTGAGTGAAATATTAAATCCGGAGGTCAGGGAATCAAGAGAAACGGATGAGACCCCGGTTATAAATGTTTTGGCAACAATGCTCGAGGCTCCATCTTTTATAGCACTGTAAAAATCCTTAATAAATCCTACTGAACGAGTTATCACCTGAAACAGTTCCAGATCCTCAGAGAGAACTCTTTTGGCAAAATTGTCATACTCATCAATCATTATATAAAGAAATTTTTTAGCCGGATACAGCTTATATGCTTTAAAAAAAGCTCTGATAAAACCGGAAGGGGTTTTCTTTTCTGCTTCAGTAGGATTGAAAACAAAGTCCGGATAACGTTCCATAAAATCTGCAATTCCCAAATCAACAGCTATGATAAAGCTGTCAATTAGCGTATCTCCATCTTTTCCTGATATTCCTGAAAAATTGAAATAGATTACATGATAGGTATTATGGCTTGCCAGATTTTCGGCATAAATTTTCTTTGTTGAAAAGATTTCATCATACCGGTCTTTATATGAAAGATCGTAAAAGCATTTGAGCATCTGAACAAAGGTACTTTTACCGAAGCGTCTCGGACGAAGCAGTACAGGATAGGGAGTCATTCCTTCATCGTCAAGAAATTCTATGATGCCGCTTTTATCAGCAAAAGCCAGCCTTCTGGCTCTAAATGTTTCGTAAGCCACCTGCCCGTACGGGGTGTTTAACAGTTCAACTTTATCCTTGCTCATAATGTCCCTTATCCGCAATCTTTCCAATACCGATCTGTTGCACAGCTATTCGAGAACAAAACCGTACTGTCAAATTTATAAAACTCCTACACCGAATATTATAGGCAAATTCTGTAAATATCAACCTAAGCGGCATTTTTGTGATATCGTCGGCACATCCGGTAAAAATCAGGACAGTTCGGAAGGATCACCGCAGCATTGTTCTACCGGATTAAACCATACAAACCGCATCCAGCAGAAATAAAAAAGCCCCCGACGTAAAGTTCATCAGGAGCTGCAATACTCTACACAACAGAACAGTTCTACTTGCTGTCGTTTCTGAAGTCACGCTGCATCACAATAATACCGGCATCGGTATCACCGAGGTCACGGGCTTTCATAAAGTACGCCATTGATTTGTCACGATCCTTTCTGCCGTAATCATCGGTGTAGTATACTTCACCGAGATTCTTGAGTGCATCGATATTGCCCTTCTCAGCGGCGGCTTCAAACCATTTAATGGCGTAACCGACATCTGGAGAATCTATTCCCTCGCCCTTGAGCAGCATTTCAGCATAGCTGTTCTGAGCTGATGCGTCCGCAAGCTCGGCAGCAGTCTTGTACATATTGAAAGCCTTCTTCAGATCTTTCTCAACATACTCACCGTCGTAATAAATATTACCCAGCAGACGGGTTGCATTGGCATCCTTCTTTTCCGCAGAAGCCTTGAGCAGCTGCAGCCCCTTTTCAGTCTGCTGCTGTACTCCTCTTCCCTCCAGGTAGATGAAGGCAAGTTCCTCTACACATTCCGGACGTCCTTTTTGGGCAGCCTCCTCTAGATACGGGATTGCTTCAACAGGTTTGTTCAGCGCCAGCATAATTCCGTAGTCGGCCATGGCCGGAACATACTTGCGATCAGCCGCAGTTTTCAACAGTCTTTCTGCTATACCGGGATCGGTGGATTTGATCTTTCCTTCCCTGTAAAGGTTTGCCAGATCGTAGGTTGCTTTAGGATCCGCCTTGTCGGATGCCTTTTCAAGCTGAACTGCCGCAGCTTCATAATCGCCGTTCTTGATCAGCAAAGTGGCCAGACGGGATGCCGCATCACCGTTGCCTGCATCGGAAGCCTTCTGCAGATAACCCATAACCTCGCTCTCAGGCAGATCGGTGGTTTTACCTCTCAGATAAAGGTTTGCAATGTTGGTGGCAGCCTGTTCGTTGCCGGCGCGGGCGGCTTTGCCGTAGTAGAACTGAGCTTCAATCAGATCAGCCTCCACACCGATACCGTTTTCATACATGGTTCCAAGGTTGACCATGGCATCAGGCAGTCCTGCGTTGGCGGCAGATTTATAATAATCAGCGGCCTTTACCGGATCTTTCTGCGTGCCCCATCCGTTCTCATACATGGCTCCAAGCAGATTCACCGCTTCAAGTTTGCCGTTATCCGCCGCCTTCTGGCACGCGGTCAGTGCAACCTCGTAATTCTTATCCTGAAATCCCTGGAAGCATTCATTTGTTGTCTTGATCCTTGCTATTTCAGCCTCCGACTGCTCTGCAGATGCCGGAGCCGTCATTCCCAATGTAACCAATGCAACCACTGTACCGAGATAACGTAATTTCATCATTGATCCTTTTTTTACTAGACAAATACATCTTTCTAATTATACCTAGATCAGCCGGAACAAAACGATAAAAACAACATCGTCGGAATTATAAATGTGAAACATCTTACATAATTGGAAACCGGTCCGGCAAAAACAAAAAAGGACAGTCTGCACCGTACAGACCGTCCCATGGTGTTCTGCGCCGCGGACTACAGAGTATTATGAACCATACTGTCCCTGGCCTGATCAAGCAGGATCTTCGACTCCTTCAGGAACTGTTCCGAATAAGAGCCGAAATAGTCGCGGATATTGAGAAATTCCCTGATGAATGACTCCCTGCTGTAACTCTGCACCATTTTAACCTGCTCATCGATGCAGTCCCGGTAGGCCATGATATTTTCCACATTGCGTTCCGAGGACAGGATTATATCCGCATAGAGGGACGGATCCTGGGCAAACAGACGCCCCACCAGCATCAGTTCCAGCCGGTAGATCGGTGAACTTAACTGCACCAGACGATCCAGATCCACCCGGTATTTCTGCAGATAGTAGCCGTATGCATAGGTGGTAAAATGACGCAGAGCCTGAATAAAACTCATGGCGCGATCGTGTTCATCCGCGGTCACCCGTTCAATTCTGGTACCCCAGATTTTCATCTGGGCCAACACCCATTCACACTGATCCTGATATCTGCCCTCGCAGCACACCACCACCTGCTTGGCCATGCTGGCAATATCCGGACCGAACATCGGATGAAGCCCCATTACCGGGCCGCGGTGGATCTTCAGCATTTTCTCAAGCGGAACCGCCTTCACCGAGGTGAAATCAGTCAGAATACAGTCTTCAGGCAGACTGCCGAGTTTTTCTATGGTTTCTCCGGTAACATCGATCGGAACACAGACTATAACCATGCCGGGATTGGCAAGCATTCTCTGTGCATCCGTCTCCCAGTTGCGGCGGCTGAGCACATCAACCTGATAGCCGGACAGTCTGAACATTCTTACAAAAATAGAACCAAGCTGGCCGTTACCGCCGATAATAACAATATTGCGTGCAGACGGATTTACACATTTGAAACCGGCATCGTGCTCGCTGCAGTAAGATTCGCGCATGATTCGGCGCAGCACATCCTCAATGAGCTGCGGTGAAATACCGTGCTTTTCAGCTTCGCTGCGGCGCTTCTCCAGCATATCACGCTCGCGATCCGGAGCATATACCGGGATCCCGAGTCTGCTTTTGATCTCACCGACCTTGGAAACCAGCTGAAGCCTTCTTTTCAGCAGTGTCACCAGTTCACGGTCAACCTCATCAATTCCCTGACGAACAACATCCAATTCTTCGCTCATAAACAAATTTCCTATTCGTCAATTTCATCCATGTAACTGTCGAGATTTTTCTGATCCTCAAGATCTTTGGCCTTCTGGGCCTCAATAATTCCCTCTTTTCCGATCACCTGTCCTTCCACATACTGCAGATAGAAATCACGGGAGGTGATATAAGGATCCACCGAGTTGTCGATCATCTCCTCATGGGCAATAAGATCCGCCCTGGTGTCAAGTACCGAAAGAGCGACATAGGCAATCCGCCAGCCCCAGTCAATCTGACTCCACGGCATATACGACTCATCCACCAGAGTCCCGACAATATTTCTCGGAGTCTGCATGGTGACAAAAGGGATCTGCATGTACGGACCGTTGTTTACGCCCCATTTCCCCAGCACCGTGCCGAAAGTCATGCGTTTCTGCTCCATGCCGAGGTGAGTAGCGACATCGAACAGACCCAGCAGGCCGATGGTGGAGTTAACCACAAATCTTCCCAGACTCACGGCTGAATCGGTAAATTCCGCAACAGCCAGATTGTTGACGGTATTGTTAACCTCTCTGATGTTTGACAGGAAGTTGTGAACACCGGTAACAATTGGCTTAGGCACATAATCAACGTAACTGTGGGCGACAGGTCTCAGACCGTAGCGGTCAAGATAGTCATAGTTGAAAGTCCATGCGGCACGGTTGGCAGCCTCAAAGGGATCTGACGAACTGCCGTGCAGTACCCTGTCCTTCGGCACCGGATTTTTTACCAGTGGACGATCCGAAACGAAATTCGGCAGCACCTGCGGTCCACCGCCGGCAAAACAGCTGCCTGAAGCCACTGCAAGAAACAGGGCGGCTCCAACGGCTGTCCTTTCAAAAAATTTAGTTCTCGACATTGTTGTTCTCTTTTCTAGATATTGCGATCCGGCAAACCGCCCGATCTTTCAAATATTTGTAACTGCTCATTTTACAACATCCGCAGGCATTGGCGAACAATTTAAAACAAAACCTGCGCTGACTGCCGCAAAAAAGCCGACTTAACGGAATTGTACCACAAATTGAACCTTCCCTTGAGGTCTAATTCATCCGAAGAATGACAAAAATTTTGATGTCACATACGATTTACCGGCCGCGGTTCCGGTACAATAGTATGATGGAGTAACGGTCAACGGATTAATGTATATGATTACGTCAGCAACGTCAGAAAAAAATATCGGGGAAGTTAAAACACCTGCCCCGTCGCGGGCCGCCGGAAAAACCACATCGGCCGCAAACGCAACAGCAACAGTTATGGGAGTGCAGAAAGCTCAGATCTCCGAACTGCTGTCATCACTGTCACTGGCTCAGGGCAAACTCCCCGAGTCCCTCTCCGCTAAACAGAACACCCTCATCCGGTATCTGTCGGCACTTGACGGCGGCCACGCCGCAGAACTCGGGAAAAACACCAATCCAACCGCCAAGCAGGTTGGCAGTCTGGTATCCCGGCTGATCGGAAAATTTCCGGATCTCAACCGGCAGATAAGCGACACTCTTTCCCGTCAGGGACTGTCAGGAAAAAGCGGCGATGCACTTTCCGCTGAAATATCCCAGAATCTGGCCAACCTGCCTAAAATAATTCAGGAAGGTGCCCCGGCCGGACGCGCCCTGGTTGAATTCTTTGCCCAGAGTGCCATCGCCAGGCTCGATCCTAAGAAACTGAATCAGACCCTTGTTAAGCAGATGAATAACAGCGGGCTGTCAACGGTCGCTGACACCACCCCCCGCCAGCAGCGCGAAATAGCAAAAGTGCTTGACTCGACTGTATCTTTTATCTACCGTAACCAGAATCGCCCGGCAGGAACCTCCGTTTCTGCAACAGCATCCGGTACAGCAGAACGTTCTTCAGCAGGCGGTGATTTTACCGATCCGACCTACCGCAATCCGGTTCAGAACAGGCAGACCTCCACTCCCCAGCTCAGCGCCGGTGAACAGTCTGCACTTATGGACAAGGTAAGAAATCTGCTTTCCGGAGCCGCACAGACTGCAATAAGCGCCAGGCTGATTGAAGCGCCGGGGCCGGGTGCGGCAGGCGAAGATGCCGACGTTTCAGAGGAATCGCTCAATAAAGCGGAACAGATGCTCCGCCAGTTCGTAAAAGAACACCCCGGTTCGTCAGACCGGCAGCCTTCCGATCTTTCCGATGCACTGAAACAGGCGGCAGCCTCCAGGACCGGGACTACCACTCTGGTAGATCTTGCCTCCGGTAAAAAGACCGAACAAACCGCTGTAGACACCGGCGCCACCCGGAAAACATCCGGTCAGACTCAGGAAACTCCGGGAGAACAACAGACCAGAATAACCCAGGAGATTGCAAGAAATTTCAGTATCATTCACAAGTCTTTCAATCTCGACACCATCGAAAAAGCGGTCGCCGCCATCAGAGATCTGCAGAAGCAGCAGACATTAAAAGCTGAAAATCAGACGGTTACGGAACAGTCTGCGGATGAAACGGCCAACCCTGACGATCTGAAGACTGTCGGGAAAATGATGAAATCCATGCTTTCATCAAACAATCAGGAAACAGCAAAACCTTCAGCCGAATCTCAGCAGACGGTTGCAGCGAAAACAGCCGTAGATCCTCAGAATGTTCCTGCTAAAACTGCGGAAACGGAATCTCCGCAAGCCGCAGCAAAAACGACCGTCGATCTTCAGAACGCCGCAGCTAAAACTGCCGCAGCGGAAACTCCGCAGGCAGCAGCAAAAACGACCGTCGATTCT
>ONPL01000183.1 GCA_900319705.1 uncultured Pseudomonadota bacterium
ACGTTGTTTTCATTAAGTAGCCACGGCAGAGGGGAAAATCTGACGTTTTTGAAAAAATTTTTTGTAAAAAGTTAAATGTTGATATTTTGGACGTGTCATCGATAGATACTTTATGCTTATATTCTTATCAAAAAGTAAGATGTTGGCGGTTGACGATTAAGCAGGTTATGGGATAATGACAGTGATAGAGCCTTTCTGCGCTTCAATCACTTCGTGAACAGCGGACCGGGGAAAGGCCTTTTTAGGGGTGATGGTCAGATTCAAAGGTGGAGCAGAATGTTGAAGTCTATAGGTATCGGAGCTGAATTATTTCACGAATTAATTGAAAGCAACAGTTATTACGTGGACAAGACTCCTTTTATCAGAACTGTTTTTAAAGACAATACTTCAAAAGTCATGCTAATCACCAGACCGAGACGTTTCGGTAAAACTCTCACCATGTCCACCTTCTATGACTTTCTTTCTCTAAATATCAAAAATCCCGGCGATGTGTCACTTCAGGAGAAATTGTTCAAGGACACCAAGATCTTTGAGGACAAGGAATTCTGCAGTGAATACATGGGCAAGTTTCCGGTAATCTTTATGTCTTTTAAAACCATCGTTCATCAGAATTTTAACGATGCATATAATCAGTTTGCTACTCTGATATACAGATTGGCACTGCAGTTTGAATATCTGTCTGCCAGTAAGGAATTATCCGACAAACAGAAGGAACAGTATGCCAATCTGAGTAATTATGAAAAGCTTACAGACAGAACCAATAAATCTTATCTGACCGGATCCCTTCAGACGCTTTCCTGTCTTCTCGAAGCACATCATAAGATAAAACCGTTAATTCTGATTGACGAATATGATGTTCCTATAGCCAAAGCAGCATATCATGGTTACTACGATGAAATGATAGATCTTATCAGTCCTTTTTATAACGACACCTTAAAAACAAATACGTATCTGGGCAGAGCAGTGCTTACCGGATGTTTAAGGGCGGCAAAGGAAAGTATTTTTACCGGGCTTAATAATCTCATGATCTGCTCGATTCTTGATTCCGGGAAAAAAGACATATCCCAGGGAATCGGTTTTACCCAAGAAGAGACTCATGAAGTTTTGTCATATTACGGTTTCACTGACTATTATGATGAAGTAAAAAATAATTACGACGGATACCATTTCGGAACAACTCATATGTACTGCCCATGGGATGTAATGTCCTTCTGCAATGACAATTATGAAAAGCTGAGTGAAAACAAAAAACTGATTCAGGCTGGCAACTACTGGATAAATACAAGCGGTAACGATGTTATCGAAAAATTCATGGGCTTTATCGAGCCTGAAGACGTTGATCTGATGCAGGATCTTCTGGACGGTAAATCAATAACCGCAGAAGTAAGAGCGGCACTGTGTTATGGTGATTTGCAGAACCATGACATAAATGACTTCTGGACTCTGCTGCTTTATACCGGGTATCTTACCTTTGATCCGACATACCGTTCATCAAAAAAGAATGAATACAGCCTGTACATTCCAAATGAAGAAATAAGAGACTGCTTCAGAGATAAAATTCTTGCGTTTTTTAAGACCAATTCCGTCATGAAAGCAAGTACCGGAGAACTGGTAAAAGGTTTGTTTGAAGGTGATGCCGAAAAGGTTCAGGACAACCTTAATACGCTCCTTGGCAAATACGTTTCAATCAGAGATTTTTCAGTCAATGCTCCTAAGGAAAACTACTATCACGGCTTTATGAACGGACTGCTGGTGAACGGTATTTCACTGATCGAAGAGCAGAAATCAAATTTTGAATCCGGGGACGGATATATAGATTTGATAATCAAGTCAGTCAGAAGCATAGGAATAAAGTGCTTATTGCTCAGGATGCTGTTGAGCAGATAATTCAAAAGAAATATGCCGCCCCGTATATTAAACGCAACGACATAAAAGCAGTTCTTACATACGGCATATGCTTCTGTAAAAAAGAATGTGCCGTTGTTGAAAAAAAGCTGAAATAACATATTCAGTCATGGCAATCGAGTCAAAGACAACTTGATCGGTATGGACCGACCAAGTTATCGACCAAGATCTCGATTAAGTTGAGTGCTAATCTTTCTTATAGAACTCAGTGACGTAACCAGCCGCTTCCAGAATGAGCCCGTCAGCCCATGGTGGTGTACGTCCCATCTGTTCACATACAGCATCGAGGCTCATTCGCGGATTGGCTTCAATAACTAGCTCATCGTGAATATGCATCACGATGCTGCAATGACGTAAGGTCTTCATGGCATAGCAGAGAATGTCTCTTGAGATGGCCTGTACGATGTTTTCAACAAACTTCGGTCCATAGCTTTCAATACGGTCCCATTTCTTAGTGGCACCAATACCTTCATAGGTAACACTCTCACCGCCACACTGGTTCATGCCTATGCGAGGTTTAACGTAGGCGAGCTTTCTGCCGGAAGGCAATGTAATGAAAAGCATGCCGCTTCTGCAGGTAAAGGTAAGTCCGTGTGTTTCAGTAGTGGTGCGATCAATGATGGCTTTCATGACAGCACGATCTACCGCCCACCAGAACTTCACGATATTAGGGTTGGAATTACGCCATGCGGTAACAAGGGGCTGAAGCTCTTCTTCCTTAAGTCCCATTTCCAGAGCGCCCATGGCTTTTAGTGCGCCGGTTCCGCCCCCATATCCGCAGTTATGGACGAGGTGCCCCGATACCGTAAAACGGTGATGTGGTCCGGCATTGAGGATGTCGTAAACCGGCATAAAGCCACAATGGCGTAATAGGGAGGGGTTAGCTTGGTACTTACCAACCTGGACGAGAGGCAGTTTGTTGTATGCAGCATCTCCAAAAGGCACTGGGTCTGGTTGCCCTTTAACATAAACCAGGTGATCAGGTGTGGCTGTAAGTCCTTCATATTCAATTACTTCCTTTTCACCTTTAAAAACAACTCCTTCATGATGTACCCATGCTTCGCCATCCCACAGTTCGTCATCGAATCTATCCTCCTGAATTGGGACTAAACCTCTTCTTGTCAGTACAGGCTGACCTTCTGCGATACAGCTGAGTTCTGCGATCTTACCTTTCTGCCTCAGTGTAGTTCGTCAATTTATTTGATCTCTTATTCTTCAAATTATTTGATCTAAAATCTGTTTGTTTTTTATACAAAATTATGACGATTCACATTATTTGATCTCGGTTTCGTCACATTGACGCTATCAAAAATCGTCAAATTGTTTGAACGTCTCTGTTCATTCATTCTGATTCTTTTTTCTTCAAATTATTAGGATGCAAAATCAGCATATTTACAGCATGCTTCTGTTCACTGTTGTTGAACTTATATAGATCTGGCCTTTCTCGTCAAAGACCTCATCACCAATTTGGATTTCTCCCATAGTGGTGAACCCATCTGGAGTGGGGATCGGTGTATCCAAAGCAAGCTGTTTGCCATTTTTCTTTCCGATCTCTATGTATGCCGTATTGAACTGCCTGTAGCCGTTCGGCTTTAATGTTCCGAAGAGATCCCGGATAATCTGCTCCTGCCAGTCGATAAGTTCGAAAGGCTTACCTGCCCATGTTCCCTTGGTGTGGCAGAGAGCCTGAATGAAGTTCACTGCGTAGTCGGAGGCATCCTTGTCATACACGGACTTCTTTGCCTTGAACTTTGTGGGGATGTATTTTTTAAGTTTCCGCATTGCCATCTGCTTACCTCCTTACAGGCATAAAAAAAGACCGCCGAAGCGATCTTTCTGTGAAATAACAAAGTTACGTTTACTGTGATTTTCTTTTGCCTATACAGTCATAAAAAATTCCATAACCGATAGAGTAGATTAAAAGTCCCAAAAGATAAAAAAGAAAGCCATCAAAAAGCAGCTTGTTTATTGGCTGATTCTCATCAATCCATGGCGCTGCAATCATTTTTACAGTTTCATAGTTTGGGATAACTGCCCCCATGAAATAAATCAAAGCTGCTAACAAAACAAAAATGAAATATGTTAGTGCCAGCGGAATTCCGTATATACGTTTTGCCCTATAGCCTTGGATACAACCAACTACAAACAGAATAACACCCATTTCATTCTCCTGAATTTTTAATTTTTCATTTGTAATGTATCAGTTACAAGGCGAAAAATCTGTTACCGAAACACTCTTTTGAAAATAAAAAAGGAGCCGTTAAGCTCCATACTACGTACTAATTGTTGGCGTTCTTCATCGCCCATTCAAGAGCGTGGCCGTCATCCATGAAATCTACGCCGCTTACCTCCTAGAGGCCAATCTCAGCATCGCATGCGGTATCTTGTAGTTCGTCAATTTATTTGATCTCTTATTCTTCAAATTATTTTATCTAAAAATCGTTTATTTTTTATACTAAATTATGACAATTCACATTATTTGATCTCGGTTTCGTCACATTGACGCTATCAAAAATCGTCAAATTGTTTGAACGCTTCTGTTCATTCATTCTGATTCTTTTTTCTTC
>ONPL01000059.1 GCA_900319705.1 uncultured Pseudomonadota bacterium
CTTCAGCCTTTGGCTGCTCCTCTACCTTTGGTGTCTCTTCGGCCTTAGGCTGCTCCTCTACCTTTGGTGTCTCTTCAGTCTTTGGCTGTTCCTCTACCTTTGGTGTCTCTTCAGTCTTTGGCTGCTCCTCTACCTTTGGTGTCTCTTCAGTCTTTGGCTGTTCCTCTACCTTTGGTGTCTCATCAAAATTAGGTTTATCCTCTATCTTAGGAGTTTCTTCAATCTTAGGTTGTTCCTCTACCTTCGGCGTTTCTTTCTTTTCCGCAGCAGGTTTGTCACTCTCAGGAACCTTACCGCCGCCGATAACCTTTCTTTCAACAAAATTCACACCGTTGTCCACGACTTCAAAACTGATGGTCTTGCTGTCAGTCTGATTTCCGAGTTTCGCAGTAAAAGTAGCGGAATAAGTTCCGGCAGCAGGAAATGTCTTGGCTATACAGTCACTCTGGGCAGTAACATCACCCATGCTTGCACTGTAGGTTATATTTTTATTGAGAGACACGGCACAGACAGAAGCTGTCAGACCGATAGAAGTTGAATACAGCGAAAAATCAAAATTGCCGCCAAGATCAGTTCTGCCCGAATCCTGACCGCATGCCGCCAGCATGACAGCACTCGCAACAGTAACTGCAATTCCAACCAACCTCATAAAAAAGAACCTCCATTTTCTTTCCGTCCCGCTTTCACTGTTTATAAATAATATTGTCATATGCCGTGAAAGTGAGATAATAAACAGTATAAAAAAGTTTATCGACCTTAATTCAATTATATAGATCTTTTTGATATTGCAATGAAAAAAATTCTAATTAATCTAACTTCATCACTATTTACAGTGATTTTTTCCCTAAACGCAAATGCCATTCCGCTGAAGGAAGGCTACCAGCCGGCAGATAAGGCCGCAAATTCCGCCACAAAACAGGAGGAGAAGGAGCCTGAAGATCTGGTCAAGGATGAAAATCTGAAGAAGGATGCGCAGTTCTCATGTCTGAAGTTTGCAGCCATGCGACTTGGAAATGAAATGTCGCTGCGGGTAACACAGATTAAACCGCCGCGGATCAGTGACGATCCGCAGTACTGGATTGTAGTTGGTAATAAAATCAATCAGGATGATGAGGAGAGGCCGGTAAGTTTCTCCTGCAAAATGACTCCGTCGGACAGTTTTCTCTGGAATCTGGAAGACTTTCAGATATTTCAGGTATCAAAAGAGGCGGTTGATCAGTTAAAGAAGATCCCGATGCAGGATCAATAACACGTCATTAAGATCCGTCCGGTCCAGGCCGGACGGTGTTCTGAAGCCCGTAATCATTCTTCAGGAGAGCTGCAGATCGGTACTGCCGTTCTGTTCCTCCCGCTTTCTGCGTTTTTCCCTTCTCTGCTCACGGTTGTTCTTTTCCGATGCCAGCACTTCAACCACGGCATCAGTCATTTCTGCTCCCAGCACGGTTCCACGGGAGTCTGGAATATTAGCCCAAGGACAGAGATTTCTGAAATCCTCGTCAAAAACAATATCATAGGGAGGTCCGCAGCGATCATCCACACTTTTGTACAGACGCCGGCCGGAATCAAGCAGTCTGCAGGCGTCCAGTTCTGTTGTTACAGCGTCCTCAAGTCTGTCAAAAATCTCTTTGGTGATTTCGTACAGAGTGTATCCGCCGTACTGACCGTACTGCGCGGTATAAAGTCCGCGCTCCTCGTCATAACAGGCTTTCCAGTTGTAGCCTTTTTTAAACTGCACTTGACAGCTCCTTCATACTGCAAACATAAAATGCCGCCTGACCGTCATGTATTCATACGGCCGGCCGGTCTGCGTCAGAACGGTACTACTTGCGGCGCCAGGTTGTTCCGTTCGGACCGTCCTCGATAATGATCCCCATACTCTGAAGTTCATTGCGGACAGCGTCAGCCTTCGCCCAGTCCTTATTCTTCTTGGCATTTCTGCGCTCTTCAATCAGAGCTTCAATCTTCGCGGTTTCACCGTCATCCCCGGCTTTTCTTCCTGCTTTAAGGAACACCGACGGTTCCTGCTGAAGGATCCCGAGAACGGAGCCGAGTTTTTTCAGAACTGCAGCCAGTTTTGCCGCCTCTTCAGGTTCAGACGCCTTGAGACGGTTGATCTCGCGTGCCAGATCAAACAGTATTGAATAAGCCTCAGGCGTATTGAAATCATCATCCATGGCAGCGGTGAATTTTTCAACATAGGATGCGCCGGACTCTTCACTGTAAGGGACTGCCGGAACATCCGCCAGCGAGGTGTACAGTCTGGTCAGTCCGGTTCTTGCCAGTTCAAGATTCTCCTGGGAATAGTTGAGAGCACTGCGGTACTGGCCGCTCATCAGGAAGAATCTCACGGTTTCTCCGTCATATTCATTCAGTACGTCGCGGATGGTAAAGAAGTTGCCGAGTGACTTCGACATTTTCTCTTTGTTGATCATAACCATACCGGAATGGATCCAGGTATTTACATAGGTGTCATGGAATGCACAGCAGCTCTGGGCAATTTCATTTTCGTGATGCGGGAACATCAGATCTGATCCGCCTCCGTGGATGTCAAAATGAGTACCGAGATATTTACTGTTCATGGCTGAACATTCAATATGCCAGCCCGGTCTGCCAGGTCCCCAAGGGGATTCCCACATCGGCTCTCCCGGCTTGGACTTCTTCCACAGAACGAAATCCATCGGATTTCTCTTTGAATTCTCCACATCGACGCGGGCGCCGGCCTGAAGTTTCTCAAGATTCTGACCGGACAGGCGGCCGTAGTCGCTGAAGGTGTCAACAGCAAACATCACATCACCGTTGTCGGCTGCATATGCATATCCCTGATCCACCAGCAGCTTCACAATATGAATGATTTCATCAATATTTTCAGTGGCCTTAGGCTCGATATCGGGACGCAGTATGCCGAGGGCATCGAAATCCTCATGCATGCACACCGCCATGCGGTCGGTCAGCTCTTTGATGGTTTCGCCGTTTTCAGCTGCACGTCTGATAATCTTGTCATCGATATCGGTGATATTTCTGACGTATTTTACTTCAAATCCTCTGAAACGCAGGTAGCGTACAATCACATCGAAGCAGACAAAGGTTCTGGCATGGCCGATATGGCACAGATCATAGATTGTCACGCCGCATACATACATGCCGATCCTGCCTGGAACGATTGGAACAAATTCTTCCTTGTTTTTGGTTAGGGTATTATAAATTTTTAGCATATTAAACCACTGTAGCAATTCTTTGTTTTTAAATTTTCAACGCGTCGATTATAGCAAATTTCACAGCAGTTTTTTACAAAATTTACCGCGGGACTGCCGGATAAAACTGACGGTGAAGCAGTTCAAAACCCGTAAAGTATGCGCTAAATGTATGCTATAATCCAGTACATCATCAATAACAATTACAGAGGCAAAAATACCATGGTAATCATGCATACAAACAAAGGCGACATTAAAATCCGGTTATTCACCGACAAAGCTCCGATCACCTGTGAGAATTTTCTCAAATACGCAAAGGACGGACATTATAACGGAACAATATTCCACCGTGTAATCAAGAAATTCATGATCCAGGGCGGCGGACTGACCGCGGACATGGAAAAGAAGGATACCCGCGATCCGATCAGAAATGAAGCTGACAACGGTCTGAAAAACACTAAATACACCATTGCCATGGCAAGAACCCAGGAACCTCACTCCGCCACCTCCCAGTTTTTCATCAACACCGTGGACAACAGCTACCTGAACTTCAAATCAAAAACCGAGGAAGGCTGGGGCTACTGTGTTTTCGGTGAAGTTGAAGCCGGACAGGACGTTGTTGACACAATCGAAAAGGTGAGAACCGGACGCGTCGGCTTCTACAGTGACGTTCCGCTGGAGGCTGTTGTTATTGAAAGCGTAGACGTAGAAGAATAAATCCGGATGCGTCGAATCTTCATCTCGGATCTCCATCTTGACAGCCGGCTGCCGGATATAACCGGTACATTTTTCCGCTTTCTGGAGGAGGAATGCTCCGGCTGTGATGAACTTTATATTCTCGGGGATCTGTTCAACTACTGGATCGGCGACGGACAGAAAACACCATATCAGGCGGAGGTTGCCCGGCATCTGTCGGAGGTTTCCGCCCGTAAATTTTTCATGGCCGGGAACCGGGATTTTCTGCTCGGCTCCTCCTACTGCCGCCGGTGCGGCATGCTGCAGATTAAAGATCCGACAGTCATAACCGCAGGCGCAAACCGTGTTCTTCTATGCCACGGAGACAGTCTGTGCACCCTCGATCTGAGCTACCAGAAATTCCGCAGGATCCGTCTCAATCCGGTCTACCGCTTTCTCTATTTCTGCCTGCCCATGTTTATCAGGCAGAAGATCGCCGATCACATCAGAGCCGGCGCCGCACGCGACAAACAGAGCAAACCTCTTCAGATTATGGACATTGTTGAATCTGATTTTTTCACCATGATGGATGAGTACAGCTGCCGGATCTGCATTCACGGTCATACCCACAAACCGGGGATCAGCAGTTATGAAAACAGAGGACTTACCCGTTATGTGCTGGGAGACTGGAATGACAGCGGGTTCGACTATCTGGAGGAGACCGACGGCTGTTTCCGTCTGATCCACAGGCCGCTGGACAGTACGGGCGGCTGTTCATAATATGTCCGGGCGGATCATTGGCTTAATCGACTGCAACAATTTTTTCGCATCCTGCGAAAAGGTTTTCCGGCCTGATCTCGCGGGAGTTCCGCTGGTGGTTCTGTCAAACAACGACGGCTGTGTAATTTCCCGTTCCGCTGAAGCCAAAAAGCTGGGCATTCCCATGGGGGTGCCGGTATTCAAAATCAGAAACGAAATCGAACGTTACGGTATTGCCGTATTCTCCTGCAATTTTGCCCTCTACGGGGATCTTTCAAACCGGATCATGATGCATCTCCACGACTTTGCCCCCTGTGTCGAGCAGTATTCCATCGACGAGGCTTTTTTCGATCTCACCGGAGTAAAGGAAATATCCGATCTGACCGGATACGGCCGCAGGATCAAAGCCAGTATTCTGCAGTCAATCGGGATCCCGGTAAGTGTGGCTTTTGCCCCCACCAAAACACTGGCCAAACTGGGAAACTACGCCGCAAAAAAATATCCGAAAACCGGAGGGGTGGTCGATCTTACAGATCCAGCCCGCCAGAGCAGACTTGCCAGGATCAGTCCCCTTGATGACGTCTGGGGGGTGGGGCGGCAGTACCGGGAACACCTCGACCGGCTCAACATCAGAACAGCCTATGATCTTGCCCGCAGCGATCACGAACAGTTAAGACGCAGATTCGGGGTAAACCTTGAACGCACCGCGGCGGAACTGACCGGGGAGCTGTGCTTTGAAATGAACGAAAACCCTCCGCTGCGCAGGCAGATTATGCATTCAAGCACCCTCGGACAGCCAACCTCAGTTTTCAACAGCATCAAGGAGTCTCTGTGCAACCACGTGGTCAGGGCGGCTGAATCACTTAGAAAGGACGGTCAGAGTGCGGGGATGATTACAGTTTTCTTCCGCACCAGCAGTTTCAGCGGCAGCAGCGACTACTATGCAGCCAGCCTTGCAAAAAAATTTGTCTATCCCACCGCCGACAGCAGGATCCTGATCAACGCCGCAGTCTCACTGCTGCATCAGATCTGGAGGGATCACTACCTTTACAGCAAGGTCGGTGTAATACTGTCTGATCTCGATGACAGCGGGGCGGTTCAGCTTGATCTGTTCAAAAGCTTCGATGAAGATCCGAAATCACAGAAACTTATGAACCTGATTGACCGCATAAACCGTAAGGATGAGCAGATCTTCTTTCTCGGCCAGGGGATCGATCGGAAATGGAAAGCCCGCAAACAGTACAAATCCCCGAACTACACCACCAGGTGGGAGGAACTGCCCAGGGTAAAATGAGTCCGGTTCCGCAGACGGTCCGGAACGCCGGTTGCGGCTCAACTCGTTATCCGGCGGCGGTTATACACAAAACCTGTGGACAACTCTGTGGAAAACAACGAAAAAAACATCACCAAAGCAGTTCAGCTCTAGGGTTACACAGTTGTCAAGCATTACTTAAAATTTAATTTTTATACGTAAAATCAAACACTTACACAGCGTCAACCATTACACTCCCAACATCATTATCCACTGTGCAGATTTTATCCAAAACAGTGGATAATTTTTATCCTGACCGGCCGAAAGTTTCAAATATTTTGTCTGAATTTGAATCTGATTGCGGGGAATTTGAACGGAAAACTCAAAGCTGCTCCGGTCCGGTCGACACTTCTTCACCATCAGGAGCTCAGGTCTGATCAGAAAATGCCGGCAGACAGTATAAATCACCGGACTGCACCTCCAGGGGAGGAACTGCCAGGGGAAATAAGCAGGGATCCGCAGACAGTCCGGAATGCCGTTTGCGACTTATCTCATTATCCGGCGGCGGTTATACACAAAATCTGTGGACAACTCTGTGGAAAACAAAGAAAAAATTATCCCGGATGCAGTTCTGAGCTGGGGTTACACCGTTGTCAAGCATTACTTGGATTTTTATTTTTATACGTAAAATCAAATACTTATACAATACAAACTGTTACAACCACATCATCATTATCCACTGCGCATATTTTATCCAAAACGGTGGATAATTTTTATCCAGTCAGGCCGCTGTCATCAGATATTTTGTCTGAAATTCAATCTAATTGCGGTAATTGAAACGGAAAACACAAAAACAGCTCTGATCCGGCTGACGGTTTTTCACTCTCCGTGGCCAGGAGCAAATAATGTTTCAGCGCCACGCGTAACGGTTTAAGCCTCCGTAACAGATCGGGAGGCTCAACCGGAGCTCCTTAAAATTTTCGGCCTTTCATCCCGATCCTGCAAGATCGGACCGGCATTCCTGGAAGTTATTCACAAAACCTGTGGATAATTCTGTTGACAACTATCAGAAAAATATCCGGAATGCAGTCAGCGACTGGCCTGCCACAATTGTCAAGCGCCACCTGCAAAATTATTTTTACTAGTAAAATCAATAATTTAGCTGACATATATTCTGTTACCTTTTTAAAAAATCCGGTTGTTCACATTTCAGCCGTAAACGGTGGATAAATAACCAGTAACTGTCCGGCAGCGGTATTGTCCACAGTCCCGGCAGGAGGTTCGTGCTGTACGGTAACTGACAGTTTTCCCAGGCCGCCGCCGTCCGGTGCGGAAAATCACAGATTTTCTGCAAACTTACATTCCTGTACACGATATGCTATAATGTGCCGGTCGGACAGAAAGCCGCACAACCGCGGACCGGCAGATTGTTACAGTGAGTGCGGAACCCGCCGGTTCGGGAATACGGCACTTGCGAACCGTCCGGATAAACGGCGCTGCACAGACAGGCCGCAGTCGGGGCGGAATATCAATCAGGTTTATCTTTGATCTTATTTTAGAGGAAAAAAACATGAGAACTCCATTAGTAATGGGTAACTGGAAATTAAACGGTACAAAAGAATCCGTAACTGCACTGGTTAACGCACTTAAAGCTCCTGCCGCTGCAAATCCTAAAGTTGAAGTTGCCGTATGTGCACCTGCAATTTTCATCGGTCTGGTTGAACAGCTTGCTGCAGGTTCAGCACTGAAGTACGGTTCAGAAGATGCAGATATTCACAACAGCGGTGCTTTTACCGGTGAAAACTCTCCTGTAATGATTAAAGAATTCGGCTGCAAATACGCAATCGTTGGTCACAGCGAAAGAAGAGCATACCACAATGAAACTGATGAAGTTGTTGCCAACAAGTTCAAGGCAATCCAGGCTGCAGGTCTGGTTCCGGTTCTGTGCATCGGTGAAAGCCTGGAACAGTTCGAAAAGGGTGAAACCAACGCAGTATGCGAAAAACAGCTCAAGGCTGTTATCGATGTAAACGGCATCGATGCCTTCAAGAACGCAGTTATCGCCTACGAACCAATCTGGGCTATCGGAACCGGCAAGACTGCAACTCCTGAAATCGCTCAGAATGTTCACGCAAACATCCGCGCTCTGCTGGCTAAATACAGCAAGGATGTGGCTGACAGCGTTCAGATCCTCTACGGCGGTTCATGCAATGCAAAGACTGCATACGATCTGTTCAAGCAGCCTGATATCGACGGCGGTCTGGTTGGCGGTGCTTCACTGAAGGCTCCTGACTTCACCACCATCATCGAAAGCGCAACCAAGGCTCTGTAATCACAGCCTGCGCATAGGTTCTAAATATCAATAAATAAGAAAGAGATCGCAAGATCTCTTTTTTATTGCCGTGAACTGCACCAAAGTTCGGATCATTGAATGAGTATGACCGGTTATTTTGTGGTAGAATGGTCGGAAATTTTTCAAACAAGATTATTTTATTATGATTAAGAAAATAGGTATTTTGACAAGCGGTGGCGATGCTCCCGGAATGAACGCCGCCATCCGTGCAGTGGTAAGAGCCGCTCTTGCCAGCGGAATCGAAGTAAGCGGGATCAGAGACGGTTATCTCGGCCTTCACCAGGATCGTATTTATGATCTGCACCGCGAAGACGTTTCAGACATTATCAACCGCTCCGGCACCATCCTAGGAACCGCAAGGTTTCCGGCATTTGTAGAGCAGGAGGTCCGTAAAGAGGCCATAGAGATCCTCGGCCGGCACGGGATTGAGGGGCTGGTTGTTATCGGCGGTGACGGCTCATACCAGGGTGCCAAACTTCTTTCCTTTGAAGGTTTTCCGTGTGTGGCAATTCCTGGAACCATCGATAATGATATTCCTGGTACCGACTACACCATCGGATTCTCCACTGCTCTTAACAATGTAGTCGACGCTATCGATAAACTGCGCGATACCGCATCATCTCACAAAAGAATTTCACTGGTGGAAACCATGGGCCGCCACTGCGGGGATCTTGCGCTATACAGTTCTGTTGCCAGCGGCGCGGAATTTGTGATCGTTCCGGAAAAGGAACTTTCCAGGGAGGAACTGTTCAAACGGGTGAATGAAGGTCTCAACCAGGGCAAGAGACATGCCATTATCGTTCTGTGTGAAAAAATGATTGATATCAACGAACTGGCATCTGATCTCGAGTCCCACTCCGGTCTTGAAATCAGAACCACCATTCTCGGTCATGTTCAGCGCGGCGGAAGCCCTACCCCGTTCGATCGCATCATAGCATCACGCATGGGCGTTTATGCAGTGGATCTGATCAAGCGCAATATCGGCGGAGTCTGCATCGGCATTCAGAACAACAGGATAGTCCATCACGAGATTGCGGCCTGTCTTGCCCAGATGCAGCATCAGTTCGATGAACAGCTGTACGAAATTTCAAGTCTGCTGGTTTAACGGGGGATTCTACGATGGAACTTGGAAACTACCGCCGCAGCGATTTTTTTATTGTACTGAGCCGGGTCAACACCAAGCTTCGGGATGACTATGCAGATCTTGACGAACTGCTCAGGGCTGAAGATCTGGATCAGGACGATTTCATCTCTTATTTTGACGAACACGGCTACGAATATTCGCCAGCCGCCCGTGCCTTCAAGGAAAAACAGGATCAGTAATCACGGAGTTTTACCCGATGGATGCCTCCAGCAACGTTAAATATTTCACTTTTTATGATCTCGAAACCTACGGACTTGATCCGCGAAGCGACCGTATTGCCCAGTTTGCAGCTGTCAGAACCGACAGCAGTTTCAACATACTGGAAAAAACTGTAATCTACTGTCTGCCCCAGCAGGACTATATTCCGAACGTGGAATCCATGCTGGTTACCGGGATCACCCCGGAGTCGGTGGAAACCTTATACCGCAAGGATGCATACCGGGAAAACGAGTTTATCAACCGGGTAATCGGATTTCTGACCAGACCTGATAACTGCGTGCTCGGATACAATAACGTAAAATTCGACGATGAATATCTGCGTTTTACCGCATTCCGCAATTTTTATGATCCCTACGCTTTCAACAGCAGTCCGTCAAACAACAGCACCAGATGGGATCTGGTATACCTGGTAAGAGCCTGCTACGCTCTTTCACCTGAGGAGATCAACTGGCCGCAGAACCCTGAGGGCAGCGGTGTTTCAATGCGCCTTGAACACATGAGTAAAGCCAACAGTCTGGAACACGGCCATGCCCATGATGCACTGTCTGATGTTGAGGCGACTGTACAGCTGGCAAAACTCATCCATGATCGCAAACCTAAACTCTTTAACTACTTTTTCAACCTCCGTACCAAAAGAAGTATCGAGGAAACCTTCTACGACAGCATGTCCGGCAGATTCATAAAATCCCCGCTGGTTCACGTCGATACCGGCTACGGCCCTGAAACTCTCTATACCGGGGTAATCCTTCCGGTATACCTGAGAAACGACAAGGGCTCATCAATCTACGGCTGGAGACTTGATCAGGAGCTGGACAGTCTGTTCAAACTTGCCTCTTCACCGGAACAGGCATTGGCGGAGGATCTGGATCTGCGTCAGCTTGGTCTGGTAAAAATCAACACAGCAAGATGCCCTGCGCTCAGCGAATACTCGGTTATAGCCAAAAGACCGCAGCGGGCTGCCAGACTCAACATCGATTTGAAGAAGGTTGCCGCAAATCTTGAATATATTGAAAGCCATGATCTTCTTGCAGGGCTTATGGACAGAATGATTGTACTGGAGAAAAACCGCTTCGCCGCATCAGCCGATCCCGCAGAACCGGATCCGGAGCATATGCTGTACAGTCTTTTCTCGCTGTCACCTGAAGATCGCCGAAACAAAAATATCATCCATGAAAGAGAAGCGAAGGATCCTTTTGTCTTTGATGAAATCAATTTTTCAAACAGTACCCTGCGCCGGCTGCTTTTCAGATATAAAGCAAGAAATTTCTCCCAGTATCTTAATGATCGGGAGGCGGCAAAGTGGAATGAGAGGATCGTCTCATACCTTGATGCACGGGCTCCGGTTTTTCAGCAGCAGATTGAAGAAGCTGTTAAAAAACACGCCGGAGATGTTGAAAAGCTGAAAATACTGCTCTCAATCATCAGATATTACAGCCGCGACGGCTGGCAGATAGCCGACGAGCAGGTTGTTGCAGATCTGACAGACATGATTACGGCGCTGGAGGAAAAGAAGAAATCCGCGGCTGAAAATAATAACAGCGATCAGGTTATACAAAAATCTTCAACACAAGAGGCTGTGTCATCTGAATCTGCTGTTCCACAGACAGCACAACCAGAATAACACCAAAATCTACTGCCGTCAGCTTAAGACAGCAGTAGACTTTCTCCAGTATTCTCCTCTCTATATTATCCATATTGTATTGTTGAGATCTCAATCAAACCAATACTGTGATCTCAGTCAAAAGCATCTGTACCCAATCAACATATTTGAGATAATCATCAAAAAAAAAATATTTTTATTTTGAACAGTAATTTATTGACATATCATTACAGAAGGATGTTTTTCTATATAACTAACTCAAGGGATAATACTATGGCTGATTTTAAATTATCTTTACTAATGACAGCAATTATGTCCTGTTTGATAACAGGATGCGGAGGTGGTGGACACCATTCATCGAATAACGAATCCCAAAATTGAGATGCGACTGAAGTAACACCTACCTCTCCTAGCGAAACACAAACTTCTCCTAGCGAAACACCATCTGAAACAATAGCCCAGCAGAACAGTAAATTAGAAGTTCAGGTTATTGACGGATATCTTACAGATCTTGATGTTTGCATCGTTAATGACAAATTGGAATGTAACGACGTTTTTGGAAAGGCTAGAACAGACGAAAACGGAAAAGCGTCATTTGACTTAAACGATGAACAGAAAAAAATTCTGACACAAATGAAATCTGTAAAGTTCAAAGCTGTTCCTAAAAAAGGCACAAACGACTTTGTTTTGGGCAAAAAAACAAAAACACAAAACGATATGGTTCTGAT